>CAIQOK010000162.1 GCA_903873415.1 uncultured Verrucomicrobiota bacterium
AGCGTGCCGATGTGTCCGTGGAGACCCGCGATACCCGATTCATCCGGGACTGCCAGAAGAGTTTTCCCCTTCACCGCTATCAGCGGCTGGCTCCGCTGATGCACGAGCTGCGCGTTGTCAAATCCGCCCCGGAGATCGAGGCGATCCAGGCGGCCTGCGATCTGACTGGGAGGGGTTTTGTCAGAGCTTGCGGGTTTGTGCGGCCGGGAATAAACGAGGCGGAGGTTGAGGCCGAGTTTGCGCATGAATTCATCCGGCACAAAGGCCAGTTCGCCTACAACCCGATCATCGCCGGCGGAGCGAACAACAACATTCTGCACTACAACCAAAATGATCAGCCCTGCCGAAAAGGGGATCTGTTGCTGCTCGACGTGGCGGCGGGGTTGGGAAATTACATGAGCGACCTGACCCGCACCATCCCGGTAAGCGGACGTTTCACCCGCCGTCAGAAACAGGTTTACAACGCTGTCCTGCGCATATTCCGGCAACAGGTGGCGGCTCTGGTTCCGGGCAAAACCACCCGCGACCTGCGCTTGGAATGCGAGGAGTTGACCACCCGGGAGTGTGTCGATCTGGGCCTTATCAAGCCCTCGGATCTCAAAAAGCAGACGCCTGACAAGCCGGCGGTGCGCCCCTTCTTCATGCATGGCGTTTCACATCCCATCGGACTGGATGTGCATGATGTGACCTGCAACCATTTCAAAATCCAACCCGGCTGGGTGGTCACGGTGGAACCGGCGATCTACATCCAAGCCGAAGGCTTCGGAATCCGGCTTGAAAACACGGTGGTTGTGACTGAAAACGGCCCGCGCGATTTGATGGCTAATATTCCGATCGAGGCGGAGGAGATTGAGGCCCTGATGAAACACTGAAGCTAAACCACCTTTCCACGGTGGGTTAGTGTTTGCAGGTTTTGCAGCCGTATTTTATAGACAACCCGACAGACTTCAAACCTCAACACAATGCAAATAGATTCACATCAGCATTTCTGGAAATACAGCCCGGAAGAATACCCGTGGATGACAGATTCGATGTCTGTGCTGCGTCGCGACCAACTCCCCGGCGATCTAGAACCCCTGCTCAAAACCGCCGGGTTCGGAGGAACGATTGCGGTGCAGGCCCGGCAAACCACAGTTGAAACGGAGTGGCTGCTCAAATTGGCCGCGGTCCACGAATGTATCCGCGGAGTGGTCGGCTGGGTGGATCTGCGATCCCCGCGGGTCGAGGAAGATCTGGAGCGTTACGCAAAACACCCCAAGCTGAGCGGGGTTCGGCATTTGGTCCATGACGAGGCGGACGACCATTTCATGTTGCTGCCGGAATTCCGGCGCGGTATTTCGAAGCTTCGACGGCATAACCTGACCTACGACCTGCTGCTCTTTCCACGCCACCTGTCAGCAGCCAGCCAACTCGCCAGGGAATTTCCCGATCAACCTTTCGTGCTGGACCATCTGGCCAAACCTGGAATCCGGGACGGAAAACTCTCCCCCTGGCGTGAGGACATCCGAAAACTGGCCGCCCTGCCCAAGGTCCATTGCAAACTCTCCGGGATGGTTACCGAAGCCCGCTGGCATCAATGGCGTCCGGACGATTTCCGCATCTATCTGGACACCGTGCTGGAGGCATTCGGAGCGAAGCGGGTCATGATTGGCTCGGACTGGCCTGTCTGCACCCTTTCGGGCGATTATCTTTCCACCATGAATGTTGTGATGGATTACGTGCGACAATTTACGGCCAAGGTTCAGGCGGATATTCTCGGAGGAAACTGCGCCCGGTTTTACAACATCCCTTCCCCAGACCGCGGGCCAGACCTATGAGCAGTACCATGTTGGCCGGCCTACTTTACGGCACCAGGGATATTCGGGAGGCTGCGGTGGCGCCCCCGGTGCTTTAACCCGGAACAGTCTTGCTGCGGATCCGGCGGGTCGGAGTCTGCGGCTCGGACATGCATTATTACGATCATGGCTATTGCGCATCCTTCATAAAGACACGCGCTTTCATTCTAAGGCATGAATTGGCGGCGGATGTGGCTGCAGTGGCAGACAATGTAAGTTCCCCGGCGGTGGGCGAGCGGGTAACGGTGAACCAGGCCCGAGCCTGCGGATTTTGCGATCATTGCAAGGCAGGCCGTGGAAACCTGTGCCGGCAGACCATCCTGCTGGGAAGGGCCAGCACCACTCCACCCACCGACAGGGCCTTTGCCGAGTTCGTCTGCGTCCGCGGCGAACAATGCCATGTCCGCCCCGTAAATGGAGGACCGTCCGGGCGCGCTGATGGAGCCGTTGGCCGTGGCTCTGCACGCCGTCAAAAAGGCCGGAAGGGTCTCGTGGAAGAAAGTGCTCGTCAGAAGCGGCGACCCCATCGGCCTGCTGGTAATGCTTACCGCACGGGCTTTCGGAGCCATCCCGGTGACCTTAAGCGATGTGGTGGCAAACCGCCGTGCCACCGCCCTGAATCTGGGCGCAGATGCCGTTTTGGATCCGACCGAGGATCGTTTGCAACGGCAGGTTCGCGAGCCGACTGGATATGGGATCGACGTCATCTTTGAGGCCTCGGGAGCGCCTTCCATGCTCAGACAGGCCTTTGAACTGGTGCGGCCCGGGGGCACGCTCGCGCAGATTGGAACTCTGGGGACACAAGATGAACGAATCCCCACCAACCAGCTCATCGGCTCGTTACGCTACGGCAATGTCTTCGCCGAGGCGATCCGGCTGGTGGCGGCCGGGCGGGCGGGTGAATCTGGCTCCTTTGATCAATGAAGTGTTCCCGCTGAACCAACTTCCCCAAACCATGGTTCGATCCTTCGCCAAAGATGAGGTGATGAAAGTGCAGATTCGGATCCACTAGACCCGGTTCCAAGCAATGAATGCTCCCATGATCCATCCGGGGTTTTTATCAGGCAAGATGCCTCGGGAGTTGCGCCGCAGCGTGCGGAGCACCCGGTTGCGGATGCTAGGCATCGACCTGAACCAGAACGACGATTTTATCCGCCGCTTCATAGCAACCTGAAACCTCTCAACTGTTATTTCGGCTCGCTGGTCTGGCGAAGATAGAGGAAGAGACTACGCACATCGGGCTCTTGCAGCCCGTTAAGAAGCCCTTCGGGCATGAGTGAATTTGAACTGACGGCCCGGCTCTTGATTTGGTCTTTGGCGATGACAACCGGCCCCGGCAAACCGGGCACCTTAAGTGACAGGGTGGATTCGTTCTCTGCACCGATGATACCTGCCTGCAACGAATCGTCCTTCAACGTGATGTAAACCAGTTGGTAGTCTTTCCCGATGACCGCATTTGGATCAATGATGTTCTGGAGAAGGTATTCAAGATCGGTGTAGGCGCCGGTAAGATGAGGGCCAATGTCGCTGCCCGTGCCGAAGAGCTGGTGGCAGAGTTCGCAGGACCCACGGAACAGTTGGCGGCCGCGCTGCAAGTTGGCGCGCAGGATCGCATCGGTGCCGAGGAATTCCTTACAGCTGGCGATGGCCTTGCGTTTCGCTTCGGAGCTGGCGTTGACCTTACCCCAGTTCTGTTCGAGCCAGGCATTGATTTTGAAATCGTTGAAACCACGGATCTTGCTGGCCAGCGGCGCGGTGATCAGGTCCTTCTTAAGCTTACCCGTGTCGATCGCCGCGAGCAGGGCGCGGGCGTTTTCGCTGCGGCCAGCCAGCGTATGGAGGACCAGCGAAAGAATGGCCGGCTCGCTATCGGGGATAAGGTCGATAAGAAGCGGTGGGATGCGTGAGTCGTCATACTGACCGAGGGCGACGATCGCCGGGTCTCGAAGCTGCCCGGTCTTGGCCAGATCGAGGATGAACGGGAGCGCTTGCATGTCATGAATCTGAGCCAGCGTGGCCAGAGCCGCGGCTCGTTCGGACACAGCGACATCCGGGTTGCTGAGATTTGTGCGGAGTTTGTCGAGGGCCGCGGCGTTTCCAAAAATCACGGCCAGTTGGAGGGCGCTGCTGCGAACCGCAGGAGATGCGTGCACCGATAGTTCGGCGTAGGCTCGAGGCCAGGTCGCCGGTTCTGTGAGATGGTTTTGCCCCTGCAATCCGACGTTAATGCCTGCGAGCAGCGTGGATTGAAGGTCCGCACTCGCCTCGACGAGTGCCCGGCTGAGTAATTCCAATTGTTCACCCTTGGAACCAAGTTCGACGGCGGCGGCGGCCAATCGGCGAGCTGTGAAATTGGCGAGTTTCAGCAAGGGGGTCTTCCGGGCGAGAGCCAGACCGCGCGCGGGATCCGCTGCAACCGCAGGCTCGAGTGCATACCAAATCAGGAAAGGTATGTTCAGATCGCTGACGTCCGCGGCATGGTTCGCTAGCGATTCGAGCCAGCTCCAGCGGTCGGCAAGAGGGAGTCGCTGGCAGGCCGAAGCGATGCGACGGCGGACAACGGGTGACGTGTCTGCCGCGGCCAGTTCGCTGATGCGGGCAAACACTACCGGGACGGGCATGCCTTTTTCGCAGGCGCAAGTAATGCCCCAGCCGCGGACGGCGTCGCTCTTGGCCTTGAGCACGCTGAACAACATGGCTTCAGAGAGCGCTCCTTGGGCTTGCAGCGTCCAAAGAGCGCGCAGCTGGCGGGTGTCATCAGGGTTCTCGAGGAGGATTTTCTCGAGGGCAGCGGTGGTGGCGTCGCTGGGCCCGCGTTCCTGCAGAAGGCGTCGGGCGTGGCGCACATACCATTCGTTGGGATTGAGATGGCAAGCAACCAGACCGGCGTCAGAGAGCCTTGAAAGGTCGACCTTAACCGGCTTCACGGCGTCGTTGACGATCTTATAAACACGACCATTCGAACGATCCGTGAAGTTCATCTGCTGGTGGCAGGGCACCTTGTCATACCAGTCATTGATAAAAACGCCGCCGTCCGGGCCGTATTGGGGCGATAGCCCGCGAAACCAGCGATCCGTGCTGACGCAAAAATCAGCCTTCCTCTCGCTGCGGAAACCGCTACCGACGGGGATCAGGGTCTCGCTGCGGAGCTTGTTCATATGGATGTCGTGGAAAAAGAACTGGTCGCGCCATTCGGGAGGAAAGGCGCCGCCGAGATAAACCATGGCGCCGGCATAGGCGGCTTTTTCGTAGCGCCCCCAAGCGATGGTCTGGATGTCTTCGTAGGTGTGCCGGTCGGGGTGGGGGCCGGCCTGGCGCTGGTAGCGGGCTCCCTGAATGCCGTGCCACATGTGCGGAATCACGCAGGCCTCAAAGAAAGCTTCCCCGTGGTCATTCCAATCGACACCCCACTGGTTGCTCCCACCTTCGCTCCATCGCTCAAAGAGTTTGCGGGTTGGATGAAAACGCCAGATGGCGGAATCGACCAAAATGCGCTCGGCATCCTCGCACCCAGGCTTGCCCACGCGAGAGCGGTTGAAGACACCCTGCGTTCCGTAAAGCCAGCCGTCGGGACCCCAGATGAAATCATTCAGCGTCTCATGAGTGTCAGACATCGCCCAACCGTCCAGCATCACTTGCGGTTGGCCGGCAGGCTTGGGTTCGTCGCCATCCCTGATGGGTATGAAGAGCAAATGAGGCGGCGAGCCGAGCCAGACGCCGCCGAAGCCCACAGCGATGCCGCTGGTGAAGGTGGCCTTGTCCCAGAAGACAGTCTGTTTGTCAAAGGTGCCGCTACCTTTCGTGTCTTCGAGAACAAGAATGCGATCCTTGGGCTGCCCCGGGCTAATGGGGTAGTTCGTATTCTCGATGACCCAGAGACGCCCGCGATCATCAATCGTGTAGGCGATGGGCTGGACCATCTGGGGTTCGCCCGCAATCAGTTCCAAGCGGAAACCGGCCGGAACTTTGATCGCGGCAGCGGTCCCTGCCGGTGTCAGCGCTGGTGCGCTTGACACGGGCCGATCATTGTCATTGAGAGGCTCATAAGCGGCGAAAGCGACGGAGCATAACCCAAGGGCAACCAGTAAACGAAAAGGGAAAGGTAAGAATCCAGAATTAATTCTCATAAATGCAAAGCTGAAACGTGGCGTGCCAAAACACCACTAAAAACCAAGGCGAATCTGACACAATGGCAGTCGGACAACAATTGGCGGTGAAAGCAGAGTGGTGGCAGGTGTTGAAAGGGTGCCACGAAGTTGGAGGCCCAAGGCCATCTTCTGCGCCAACTCGCCCGTCAAACCAAGGATGATCCCCTCGAGTGGCTCGCCCCCCACCCCCACCCGCCCGGCTGAACTACAACTGCGGATTTTAGGTTTATCTCCAAGGTACTTTCGGATGGTTGGAGATCCGCGATTGATCCCAAATGCGGTTTTTAGGTTGAAAGACATGCTTATCCTGAAAGACAGTCCAACGCGCCCCCCATTTTTCGGGCCGGCTTGCAGTCCAACTCCCAGCCAAAAATCTCCTGAAAAGCGGAAATGGACCTTTTGGGTGCTTGCAGCAAACAAGATGGTCGCTATGCCGCGCGATTACACCACCGTTTAATCCTGATTTTCGGCCGCGAATCAGTGGATCCGGTCAGTGGGAATGTTTTCCGGACGGAAAACAATCTCGCGCCCCTTCCAGCATTTGACGCCGAGATGGTTCATCAGGCCGAGATGCCACCGCCATGACATGCCATAAAAGGGATTGTGCGTGGGCCAGAAGGAGAGGATGTCCACGCGCGCCTCCTTGGCCATCTCGATGGCCTTTTCAATATGCTTCGGACTGTCGTTCCAGTTGAATATGAGATACTTCCACTCAACGATCGGCTCGCGCAACCCGCGCGCATCGCGGTAGGCCACCAGCTCCTTCATGGCGCGGTAAGCCTCGTCGAATTTGCCGCGGTGCATGTATTTGGCCAGCATCTCGTTGCTGACCCCGTGCAGGGAAAAGAGCATCTGGCTCACATTCAGGGACGCCTCCCGCTTGGCCTCGGTGTTCAAGAGGACCCCGTTGGTGGAAATGACAATCCGTGCTTTGGGATTTTTCGCCCGGAGCACGGGCAGTTCCTGACAGACATTGGGCGAGAGGAAGGGCTCGCCCAGGTTGAGATAAAAAATCTGCTCCATCCCCAACTGCGCGGTCAAATCGGCCATCTGCACAAGCTGGTCCAAAGGCATCTGAAGCTGTTTGTTGACCCGCAGGGCCGCCGCACCTTCCCGGGCGCAGCCGACGCAGTCGACATTGCAGCGGACGGTGTTTTCCAGCAAGATTCCACGATAAGGCAGCCGCGGCACGGCGGGAACCGCGTTCCGGGCCAGGCGCCTGAGGTCACCGCAGCGCGAGCAGGTGGGAATAGGCAGTTTGCCCTTGGCCAGTTCATCGCGGAAATATTTCGCCTTCGGCCCCAGAAAAACCTCCTTGAACGAGTTTTTCCTTAGATCCCCGATATGCCCCGTCCCGTCGTAATCCTGACAATTACAGGAAACGGTCAGATCCGAGTTGATGGTGATGTTATAATCCGACGCCCCTTCGAGAGCGGAGCAGGAATAGCCGCGGCCGGAGAGCCTGGCGCGCAGTTCGAACCACCGCACCATGCCGCGGCGAATGACATCGCTGATGCGCCAATTGAAGCGGGTCTTGGGATTGCGGAGTTCCCGGACGACTGATGGAGCGGACATGTGAATAAGCTAGATTTTAGGCCGCCGCGCCACAAGTTCAATTCAACAACCGGTACCAGTTGTCACGCTGACGGGCTTCATATCCCAAGTCCTCAATCAAACGCCGCATATCGGCAACGGACATCCGAAAAGTCGTGCCGGCCTGGCTGACGACGTTTTCCTCGATCATAATGCTGCCAAGATCATTGGCCCCGAACTTGAGCGCCACCTGCCCGATCTCCAAGCCCTGAGTCACCCAAGAGCTCTGCACATTGACGAAATTATCCAGGTAAATGCGGGCCAGAGCCTGAGTCCGCAAATACTCATGCGAGCCGACCGGCTCGGCTTTGAGCCGGGTGTGCTCGGCTTGAAAGGTCCAGCCGATGAACGCCGTAAACCCCTTTGACCGGTCCTGCTGCACCCGCAGCCGGTCCAGGTGCTCCACCCGCTCCTCCAGCGTCTCCACATGCCCAAACATCATGGTGGCACTCGAACTCAATCCCAACCTGTGCGCCACATCCATCACCTCCAGCCACTCGTCACTCATCGCCTTGAGTGGCGCAATACGCTGACGCACCCGATCCACGAGAATCTCCCCGCCACCCCCGGGAATCGACCCCAGGCCCGCTTGGACAAAGTCCCCGATGATCCGCTCCAGCGGTTCTCCGAAAACATCGCGGAAATGAATAAACTCACTCGGGCTGAACCCGTGGATATTGATCTGCGGATATTTTCCCTTGATATGGGAAAGCAGATCCAGATACCACTGCTTGGTCAGTTTGGGATGATGCCCTCCCTGCATCAAAATCTGCGTGCCGCCCAGCTCAAGGGTTTCCTCGATTTTCAGGTCGATCTCCTCAGGGGTGATCACATACGAATCGTCGTCCTTTTCCGTGCGGTAAAACGCGCAAAACTTACAATAAACATTGCAGACGTTGGTGTAGTTGATGTTCCGGTCCACCTGGTAGGTGACAATCTCGTTCCCCCGCCCTCCGAAATCCCCGGCCTTGGCTAGCTGCCGACGCCGGTCGGCCAAGAAGCCCAGCTCCGCAAGCGGCAGCGCATAAAGTTCCAAGGCCTCGGCCCTGTCAATCCGCCGACCGTCCCAGACCTTCTGCCTCAATTCGTCCATTGACGCGTCGCAATTCACGTCGGCAAACTAAAGAAAAGCCCCCGCCGATACAAGAGCCGCATGCAAAACAAGGGGGTGCCTCCCGTCGACGCCTCAGCGCACGGTGTTAACCAGAGGCGCCATCCCTTGGATCCGCGCCTCCAGACGGTCGCCAGACTGAATCGGGCCGATGCCGCTGGGCGTGCCGGTCAGAATTAGATCCCCAGGCAGAAGGGTGAGGTTTGTCGAAATGAAACTCACAATCTGGGAGCAGTTGAAAATCAGCTGGCTCGTGTTGGAATTCTGACGCAACTGACCATTCTGAAAAAGTTGAATGGTCAGGTCCCGCGGATCCAGTTTCGTGTCCACATACGGCCCCACCGGCGTGAAGGTGTCAAAAGACTTGCTGCGCGCCCACTGGCTTTCCGCCTTTTGAATCGTGCGATCAGTGATGTCCTGAGCAGTGGTGTAGCCAAAAATATACCGGGCTGCCGCTGCAACTGTCACATTCCGGATCCTGCGCCCGATGACAATGCACAACTCCGCCTCGTAATCGGTCCGGTGTTCCGGAAAGGGCACCTCAATCGTGCCTCCGTCGGGGATGAGGGAGGCGGTGGACTTGAACCAAAACAGCGGTTCCTTGGGGAGCGGCTTGCCAGTCTCCTGCGCATGATCGGCATAGTTTAAACCGACCGCAATCACTTTGGAGGGCACAACCGGGATCAACGTGCGCACCCCCTTGCCCGGAATGGGCTTCTTATCAAAGGAGGGCGCGCCAAAAACATCCCCCTGCACGCGAAACAATTCCCCGTCCACCACTTTTGCGTGAAAGATGTCGTCACCCTTCTGAAATCGGCCGATAGCTGCCATGTAATTCGGAACTGTAGCAAAGTGCCGTTTTACACTGCAAGCCAAACCACGCCCATCCAAACTGAAAACGCGTTTCCCATGAATCACGCCCCAAACGCATTCCTGGCTCGAAACATCCTTGGAATTGTTTTTGATTTTCCTTCACCCTCCCTCCAACGCCC
Source organism: uncultured Verrucomicrobiota bacterium (assembly GCA_903873415.1). GTDB lineage: Bacteria > Verrucomicrobiota > Verrucomicrobiia > Limisphaerales > CAIQOK01 > CAIQOK01. The sequence goes on from CAIQOK010000162.1 coordinate 9,680, forward strand.
GCCCATTCCCATCCGGATGCACCGCGGCTGCACGGTTGGAAACCGCAGACTCGACATCAAGAATCCGGCCCGCCGCGCCCCGGCGCAATCCAGACCAACCTCCGCCCGGCGTTTTCACAAACAATCTCCTGACTGCGGCGGCTGGATGACAACAATTCCCATTCCCTGTTAAGCTGGGGGCACGTGAACAACACAAACAGCGGAAACGAACTTTGTCTGGACTGCGGGCTTTGCTGCAACGGGGTCATTTTTGGCCGGGGCCAGCTCAAGCCCGAGGACGATGCGGACAAACTCAGGCGGCTGGGCTTGCGCCTGAAAAAAAACCATGCCACCGCAAACCCGGCCCCTAAATTCCTCCAGCCCTGCGCCGCTCTGACCGGCTGCCGCTGCCGCATCTACCCTGATCGCCCAGGCTACTGCCAGGAATTCGATTGCGTGCTCCTCAAAAATCTCGTCGCCGGCCACACCTCCCTGGCCGGCGCACAACGCACCGTCCGCACCGCCCGACGCCGGGTAAAAACCGTCCACCAACTGCTCATGGCCCTCGGTGAAACGGACCAAACCGCCGCATTGAGCCTGCGCTTCCGCCGGGTTCAACGCAGGCTCGAATCCGGCGACGCCGCCTCGCACGCCGGTGAACTTTACGGGAAACTCACTCTGGCAATCCATGATCTGAACCGGCTGCTCGGAGAAAAGTTTTACCGCTGATCCCCCCGACCTGCCGGACGGCGGCCCCCCGATAAGCGGTCATGAAATAGATCTGCGCCACCGCCACCGCCCCCACCAGTCCCATCCAAAACCATGACCAGTGGGTGCGCCCTGCTACCGTGCAACTGTCAAACCACCAACCCGTGGTCAGATACCCCAGCAGACTCCCTACCCCCCCGGTCATCAGCGCAAACAATGCCTGCGCCCGCGTCCGCCACACCGGATCAACCCTCCGCGCCAGATAAATCTGCGCCGAGATGAAAAAAAACGTGTAGGAAAAACCATGCAGCGTCACCCCCGCCAAAACGCCCAACTTCCCGCCCATGCCACACAAGGCAAACCGCAACAGTCCGCAGGACAGACCCGTCATGAAAATCCACTTTAACCGGCACCGGGCAAACATCCGGGCCAAACCGAACATGGCCAGAACCTCCGTCACCTGCCCCAGGGTCATCCACGCCGCAGTTCGTTGAAACCCAAGCTCATGAAGATGCACCGGAGTGAATGGGTAAAAGCCCGCAAGAGGAATGCTGTAGAGCGATGCAGCGAGAAAAACAACCCGGTGCTCCGGGTTTTTTAGCAGCAGCACTGCATCCCACCCCATCCGCTGCCGCCAAGTCGCCCGCACGGCACTATCCACCGGCGGCTCCACGGATAGTTGGAAGGTGTAGAGGCCAAGCCCAAGCCAAGCCGACGCACCAACCCATGCCGCAATCGGAGAGGCATCCGCATGCAGCAGGCTGATCAACCAACAACCACACATGAAGCCCACAGTGGCCACCGCCCGAATCGGGCCAAAATCCCGCTCGGAATCCCTCAACCGCGAAAGCACAATCGAAGTCGAAATGGAAACCGTCGGTGCCGAGCAAAACGCCTGAAGCTGGATAATGCCCAATACGATCGCCGCAGACCAGTGCTGCTGAAAACTCCACGCCGCAATCCCCGTGACCGCAGCCGTGGTCAGGCACAAACGGCGCAGCACCCGGACCGGGGGTAGATGGCGGTCCGCAAGGGCACCAAAAAACAGGGGCGAAACAAAAGCGGCCAGCGCCGAAGAGGCAAACGCGTAAGGCTTGATGGCCCCCAACCCCTGCCCGTCCAGCACCGCACTCAATGGCACAATCCACATGGCCAAGGGCATCCACTGCAGAAAAAACAGCCCCGCCAGTTTCAAATCCCCGTTACACACAAGCTCTCGACGCACAGACTATGGAACACCGCTCCGCGCGCAAAACTCAAGCACGGCCTTCCAGAAGGCCTGCCGAAAACTGTCCCCTTGCGCAAAACATTCCATGAGCCGGCCGTGGCGTTTCATCTCAGGAAAATCATTGGCGGTTAGGTGGGGCGCGCCACTCCGAGCGCGCCGCCTCAGGGCAATTGAAAACGCCGTTTGACAGCAGCGGCGTGCAGCGGACTGCCTGCCCTACCGGCGGCATTTCATTCACACCTGCGCAAACCAGAATTTATAAAGAATTTGATCTCCGATCTTCCACTACCTCCTTTCTGGTCGGAGGAAATAGCGAAAAACCAAAGCAACCATCCCGCACCGACCGCCTTCTGCCCATTGCCAATTATTCGTTGCCCGTTGCCTGCCCCTCAAACGCCGAAGGCGCGACCTCACCGCGCCGGTCTGTCTATAGACCAAACCCCAAAAATAAATCTTCCCAAGCCCCAGAGGGGCGACACAGGGCGGCAGAGCGTCAAGAGCGAAGAACGCGCGCAAATAAATTGGATTTGCCTGGATTGCGCATCTGCCGTTTGTGCCGCTCCTACGGAGATTGGAATTTGCTTTGGACCGGTTGCTATAGAAAGGTCGATCCTCCGGAACTTTGAATACAAGGATGAAGGCGGAAACCTGAGATGTGAAATTGGTGATGCCCAGTAGCGAGCCGCTCTGCAGCGGCGGTCTATAAACGCCGCCACAAAAATGAGCTAACAAGCGTCAAGTGCATATGCCTTTTGTTTAATTTGATGCCGATTGCGGAGCACGCACGTCCCAGGCGCGCTGGGCAAGCGGTATCAGATTTGTCCCGCCTGTGGCTTGGCCTCGCGCCACGCATTGTTGAACGCATCCTGATCGTTTGCAGACGCCGCCGGGTAGGTCTTGGTTCCCAACTGAAGGCGCTGCGCAATCCACGCCAGCGTCATCGTCGTCTCGCGCGGCAACCGTTGCGCGATGAACACTTTCACCGGGCCTCCTTTGCGCCTGGCCATCAAAACTTTCGGGTCCGATTTTTTTCTCTTTAATTCTTCCACCACAATTTGTTGTGCCAAGGCTTCTGCAGACTCATGCACCGCTTCACCATAATGCCCCCGGCCTGTTTATTACCCGGGGAGCGGCGTCCTCAGGACTATGGCGGGACAGAAATAAAAAGTGTGAAAGGGTTGGGGGTTGATTTGAGGAATGGGTTTCGGGGTGGTGTTCCGGGGTGGATTCGGGGCGCCCTGCGTATGACTACGGAGCAAGCCCGCCTTGACATTGGTGAGGCTGCTGCCAGTCTCAAAAATGCTGAATTTATGAACTTTTTGGCTCGAGGAAAAACGGCGTGGACAGCGGCATGCTGTCTTTGTCTGATTGGGGCATGGGCCCAAGCGGCGCCCCTCGCAGAGGATCGGGCCGGCGAATCCACCGAGGAGCAGCGCGCTTCCCTTCTACTGCAGGAACAAGCGCATGCGGCCGCGCTGGCGGCGGAACGGACCCGTCAGGAATCCGCCACTGCCGGAGCGCTGGCAGCCCGGCTGGAAGCGATGGAAGAGACGATTTATGGCCTGCACCGGGCCCAACTCCAGGCCGCCAAAACACCCGCTCGGGTGGAACTTTTAATGTTGGAGCTTTTCGCCGCTGTCGGCTTGGCGACACTTCTGTTTATCGCCTACCACCAATGGCGCACGGTCGCCCGCCTAACCGGACTCAACCCTCCGCACCGCGTCCAGCCCGCACCGATCGCCCCCTTAACCAATGCTGAATCGTTGATTGACTCAGCCAATCAACGTGTTTTGGCCGCCTTATCCAAACTGGAACAACGGATGGTCGACTTGGAAAAGGCCGTCGCGACATACCCGGCAGCCCCCGCTCCAACCGTTTCCCAGCCCCAAGGCCCTGAAGTCCCCTACCCCGCCCCGAAAGCCATGGATGCGCCGAGTATTTCTGCGCCCAACCGCCAAACCCAAATCCTGGATCTGCTCAAGAAAGGCCAGTCGGAGCTGGGACTGGGCCGGGCCGAGGATGCCATTGTCCTGTTCGACGGTGTTCTGGCCTTGAATCCGCGGCACGCCGATGCGCTGGTCAAAAAGGGATCGGCTCTGGAAAAGCTCGCTAAGTTCGATGAAGCCCTCGAATGCTACGATCGGGCCATCGCCGCCGACGGCTCAATGACGATGGCCTATCTGTGCAAGGGTGGATTGTGCAACCGGCTGGAGCGTTTTGACGAATCGGTGAAGTGCTACGAGCTGGCACTGCGGACCCAAGAGAAAAAACGAGCGGCCTGAACAGGGATTGGAGGCTTTATCCCGGCCCGCGCAAAGGCTAGGCTGCCGGGGTGAAACTCATTTCCTGGAATGTGAACGGGCTGCGGTCCGTGCTGCGCAAAAACTTCCTCGAGTTCCTCGAGACTGAAAAGCCAGATATCCTCTGCATGCAGGAGACCAAGTGCACTCTTGATGATATCGAGCAGCTCTGGCCCTCGAGCTATAAGACCTTCTGGAATTCCGCGCAAAAGAAGGGCTACTCCGGGACCGCCATTTTCACGAGGGAACGCCCCTTGCAGGTCACCCCGGATCTGGGCATTGCGGAGCATGACACCGAAGGCCGGGTGCAGACGGCGGAGTATCCGGGGTTTTTCCTCGTCAACGTCTACACCCCGAACTCCAAGCGCGAGCTGACCCGGCTGCCCTACCGGCAGCAATGGGATCGGGATTTTCTAGCGTATCTGAAGAGGCTGGAGGAGAAGAAACCGGTTGTTTTCTGCGGCGACCTCAATGTGGCGCACAGGGAACTGGATCTGGCCAATCCCAAGGCCAACATGCGCAACCACGGATTCACCCCGGAAGAGAGGGCGGGATTTGACGCCCTGGAGCAGGCGGGATTTGTCGACACTTTCCGCCAATTCGAGAAAGGCGGCGGCCATTACACTTGGTGGAGCCCCATGTCCGGAGCGCGGTCGCGGAATGTGGGATGGCGGTTGGATTATTGGCTCATCTCCGCCGCGCTGCGGCCGCGCCTCAAGAATGCCTTCATCCGCAGCGCCGTTGGCGGGTCGGATCATTGCCCGGTGGGCATGGAACTGGAATAGGAGCGGGGCGGCGGTAATTCCTCCGGCCGGCCCGTGACTTGCGGCGATTGCTCCTAAAAACCGCACTTGAAATCAACCGCGGGTATCCACCCCCCCGAAAGCACCGTAGACGCCCGGTAGAACCATCAGAAAAATCATCCCCCCTCATGTCCACCCCGTCCGGCTGAAGTCCAACTGCGGGTTTTAGGTTTGTCGACGCCCGCCACATCCACCGCCAGGTGGACCTCCCGCATTGCATTCTGGCCGCCGGGCGGGCCATGAACAACGCTTGCCCCGTGAATGGTATATCCGTTCCTCAGTGTTTGAATACCAAATACGTAAATATGCTGGTATATCCGATGGAATGATGTTAGAGTTGGCGGATGGCAAGACCCCGAGCAAAACTAGATCGTAGCGGCGAGGCTGATTTGGTCATCCGCCGCCTTGAAACGGAACCTCCTGGTGGCCGGCGCGAGCGACTGCTGGCCGTCCGCCTTGGTTTGGCGGGCGAGCTGGGACTGGCTCAGATCGCTAACGCGGTGGGCCGCTCCCGGGCCACCATCCAGACTTGGTTTGACACCTATCGGCAGGGCGGTGTGGACGCGCTGCTTTACGATGCGCGCAATGACAACCCCGGCCGCCCCAGTGAGCTTTCCGGTCTGGCACTGGTAGAGCTACAGAAAGATTTGGAAAACGGACGCTGGCGGAGTGTGCCGCAAGTGCAACGCTGGCTGGCCCAGACGCATGGGATCCAGCTG
>CAIQOK010000163.1 GCA_903873415.1 uncultured Verrucomicrobiota bacterium
AATCAGCTTTATTGCCATGTTCAAACGTAGCTGAAAACCGTAGACTTTTTAGCACCAGACTTTAGCACTGGCTTGTCTTTGAAAACCTTAAAACTCACGAAAGCATTGATTTTATTGGTTGTAAGCGGGATTGGTAGCGCGCACGGGAATGGAAAGCCCATTTCTGTCTCCATGGTCTTCATGAACTCTAGGGTCGATTTGGCTTGGGGCGGGAGGTTTACCATGAAGCTCATGGAGTGCATGAAGGGGGATGAATGGTTTTTCAGTGGCGCAAACGAATCGCTCCCACCCGGGCGGCAGGAGCCCCTTCATCAACGCCTTAATGCTGCAATAGCCAGCGAAAGCCCCACTGGTTCTTCAACTCGTCGAACACGGTCTTGGTGTCCCTACGCCGGGCGTAGAGCAGTAACACCTGTTTGGGCGTAACCTCGCCCCGCCTTAGGCCCGTCACATATTCCGCGATTTCATCCCCGGGCTTTTCTCGGAACAGATTCTGCGCGTGGTTTCGAGGTGCTCCCGCTCCACGCGGCCAGACTGCCGTAAGGCGTCGGCACCTCCCCTGTTCGTGCGACCGTGAATTTTTCCGGCAAGGTGTCCAAGGAAATCTCATCCTTTCCTTGCCCCGCCAAGGGAACCTAACCCAGCGATGCGAAAGTTCTCGGCGCCCCCGATTTTATTCATTCATCCATTCCTTGCCCACCACTTCAATTGCGGAGATTAGGTTGATCTGGTAGAGGGGTGAAAGGTTTTTGCAGGAAAGCGCGGACGGATTTGTTGCCGGGCCTATTATGGCCGGGGGATGCTTCAAGGAACCGGCGGTTTTAGTGGTTTTCTCTGAAAATCCCGCGCGATGCAGGCCTGAGTGGCGTGTTAAGGCCGTTCTTGCCGCTCGACAGTCTTGCGCTCAAAGGGATAGACTGGAGCGCGAGTTTGACCGACGGAACACCATCGCAATGAGAAAGACCGAGCAACTCCTGCGCGAGCTTGTCGCCCTGCCCAGTGTGAATCCGGCTTTTCTTCCGGCTGGCCATGAGCATGCCGGAGAAGGGCGGGTTGGGGATTTTCTGGCGGCCAAGGCGGTTGATGCCGGGTTGGAAGTGGAATTTCAGGATGTTCTGCCCGGGCGCTCCAATCTGGTGGTGAGGTTGCCGCCTTCGGGGCGAATTCGGTCCCGCATTCTTCTCGCGCCGCATCTGGATACCGTTCCCGCCGCGACCCTGTCGCAGTTCACTCCTATCCGGAAAAGCGGCCGGCTTTTTGGCCGCGGGGCGTGCGACACCAAGGGATCCGTCGCTGCGATGTTCACGGCTATTTGCCGTTTGGCCCGGTCGGCCCGGCGTCCCAAGGAGACGGAAATTGTTTTCGCCGGTTTGGTGGATGAGGAGAATGCCCAAGCCGGCTCCCGGGCTCTGGTCCGGGGGGGATTCAAAGCGGATCTGGCCATTGTTGGCGAGCCGACCCGTCTGCGCGTTGTGACGGCCCACAAGGGCAGTGTTTGGTTTCGTTTGGAGACCTGCGGAAAGTCCGCTCACGGGGCTCGGCCGGAGCTGGGCCGCAATGCGGTTCATGCCATGGCGCGGATTGTTGAAGCCTTGGAAACGGACTATGCCGAGGGTTTACGGGGTAGGCGGCATGCCCTGCTGGGTGCGGCGACGGTGAATGTGGGGGTGATTCGAGGCGGCACGCAGCCCAACATTGTGCCGGACCGTTGTGTCATTGAGGTGGATCGACGCACGCTCCCCGGCGAGACTGATTCGGGTGTGCGGCGGGAAGTGGCCGGATTTCTCAAAGCGCGTGGTCTGCAGGCTGGATTTGAAAGTTCCAAGGACGCCCCGTGCCGGCCGCTCGAAACGGCCCCGGGCCTTGCGTTGGTGCGTCAGTTTCTGGCGTGCGCGGGCCAGCGGAACCCCTCCGGCGTGGATTTTTTCTGCGATGCGGCCGTGTTGGCCGGGGGGGGAATGCCGAGTGTTGTTTTCGGGCCTGGTGATATCGCCCAGGCGCACACGGCTCAGGAGTGGATCGATCTGGAACAGTTGGATAGAGCCGCGGATTTGCTCGAGGCTTTTCTGCAATCGCTACCCTGACGGATGGTTTTGGAACACGGATTTTGAGTTTCTATGCATGTTGAAAATGTTGAAGTGAAGACTCAGGCGGCCGTCAGGCCGCATGCGGCATTTTTCCGTCAGAGCGGATGGCTCATGATCGCGAATATTGCCGGCGGGTTGATGACGCTTGGGGTGCATCCGCTCAACAAGGGGATTCCTGATTCGGAGTATACGGCCTTTGCGGTGCTGCTGATGGTGGTGGCTTGCATGCCTACCATTCCTCTTCAGATGGTGTTTGCGCAGCAGTCGGCACTCGCGCTGGCCACGGGCCGGAAAGGGCAGCTGTCCGGCATGATCCGAAGGGTTTGGCTGGGGACATTTCTGATTTGGGGTGCGGGGGCATTACTGGTGCTTTTTTTCCGCGATTTTATTATCGCGCGCTGGCAGTTGCCCGGCTTGGCGGGCTTGGTGGTGACCTTGCCCCTGCTGCTGTTTTCATTCTGGATGCCGATGTTTTCCGGGGTGATGCAGGGGAAGCAGGATTTTTTATGGATTGGATGGTCTGCAATTTTGGGCGGTGTTTTCCGGCTGGGGATCGCGGCTTTTCTGGTGATTGTCTTGGGGTTTGGGGCCGCCGGCATGATGGGCGGCACGCTGGTTGGGGTTGGGCTGACTGCGGGGATTGCGATATGGCAAACTCGGGGGTTGTGGACCTTGCGGCCGGAACCGTTTGACTGGGGTGGTTTGTTGCGTCAGATCACCCCTCTTATTTTCGGGTTTGGCGCCTGCCAGTTCATGTTCACTTCCGACACCCTGTTTGCCAAAGCCTATTTCAGTCCGGACGCGATGAAACCCTATGCGGCTGCGGGGACATTGTCCCGGGGGTTGCTGTGGTTGGTCATGCCGCTGGCGGCGGTGATGTTTCCCAAGCTGGTGCAGGCGAATGTAAGATCCGAAAAGAGCAACTTGTTCGTTCTGGTGGTCCTGGGCACGGCTGTGCTGGGGCTGTGCGGAATGCTGGGGTTGTGGTTGGTGGGTCCCGTGGTGGTGAAGATGCTTTACAAGTCGGGCGATTTGTCCGGTACGATGGCGCTGATCCCATGGTATGCCGGGGCAATGGTTCCGCTGGCGCTGGCCAACGTGATGGTGAATGATCTGATGGCTCGGGCCCGGTTCCAGGTGGTGCCCTACATGGTGTTGCTGGCCTTGGCTTACGGCATCAGCCTGCCTCTTATTTTGAACCGGTTTCCCGGACGCCTTGAAGTGGTGCTGCAGACTCTGGGAGGGTTCAATCTGCTGCTCTTTTTAATCTGTGCCTGGTTTGTCTGGGGGAAGCCGGGCCGCACGGCGAAAGCGAATGCCAACTGACCTTTGCGGCGGCGCGATATGGTTCCGCGGCCGATAGGGTCGGCGCGCTCGGTTTTGTCAGTCTTGCTTTATTTTGAAGACCCATCAGGGCCCGGCAATGGCAACGGGGCGCGGAGCTTCTTGTAAATCCACGCCTCGATGGGCCGCAGCGGCCGCAGCAGCTTGTAAACGGGGGAATAGATCAGACGAATCCGCAAGACCGACAGCGCCATAGTCAGGGAGGACCTAAAGAGGGAGGAGGTGACTTTGGATCCCACTTTATCCGTCCATTCGGTGGGTACCTCCAGAACCCGGAATCCGGCTCTTTTCAAGGAGACAATCAAATTGACGTCAAAGGAGAGGTCGGCGATGCGGAGGGTGGGGTGGATTTTCTCGACCGCCTCGCGGCGGAGAACCTTGCAAGGGCATTGGGTGTCCAGGATGTGCATCCAAAACAGGGCCTCCACCCAGAGATGAAAGCAGCGGCTGGTAAAGCGGCGAAGGCGGGTTTGGGCCTGATGAAGCACAGCTCCGGGAATCCAGCGCGAGCCGATGACACAGTCGGCCTCATTCATGCGCCGAACCAGCGCATGAAGGGCGGTTGGCGGTGACGCCCCGTCGGCATCCACATAGCCGATCAGATCGCCCAGTGAACTGAGTTTAAGGCCCTGGATCAGGGCTCCTCCCTTGCCGATGGGTTCCTTGAATTCCAAAGCGCTGATGCTTGGGAAGTCGGAAGCCACGCGCTGCACCACTTCGAGGGTATTGTCTCGGCAGCCATTCAAGACGACCACCATTTGGAATCTGCCGTGGTAATGGGACTGAAAGTAGAGGGCATACTCGCGCAGCACCGGTTCGATGCGCTCGGCCTCGTTGTAGGCGGGTATGAGCAATAGCAGGCTGGGCTCAGGCACAGGCAATCCTACGGCAGGAATTGAAGAAAAAGCCAGACTCAAATTTCCGGGGCCCGGCCGCACGCCCGGGATTTTCACGGTCTGGTGATCCACAATGTTACGGCGTTTATTTGGACGCCAGAACCATGTCCGGTGTGCCGGCCAGAAATTCCAGGTCGTAGGGGAGTCCGCCGCGCCGCATTAGGATCAGTGCCATCAGTTGCTTGAGTTTGGCGCGCAGTTCCGGATGCCGGGAGGTCAGATGGTTGCTGGAGGGTGAGGAGACGATGATGCGCACAAAGGTTTCCACGCAGACCACATTTCCATAGAGTGCCATGTTTGACAGGACGACATGGGGCCAGCCGGCGGGAATGACGTTGCAACTGATGGCGCAGCGCAGGTCAGTGTTGGAAAAACCGAGGATTGGAAAACTGTCTTGGCGCAGCGCGGTGACGATGAGTTCAAGTTCGGCTGGCAAAAGTCCAAAGACTGCCCGCGTGAGTTCGGGGTTCTCATTCGGCATGCCTACTCCGTAGTCGTAGGTGAATGGCGTGGATAAAAACAATGCCAGATCGGTCAATTCCTCCGCCCCAGTGAGCCGTTCCAAGCGCAGGCAGCCAAACTCGCAGGTGACTGCCCAAGTGCGCCCCACGTCCCTGCTTTCAAATGGGATCAATCCTTCGGCGGTGGGTTTTCCTACCAAGGCGAACACGCGGGAGCCATTGCGCATCAGGCGGCCTCGAAGCGGAAGGGGCGATCGACTTAATATTCGGTGCGTATTCATTTGGTTTTAGTGCCGCATTCTTGGCAGCTCTGCCACCCTAATGGATTGCGGCTGGAAATCCATCCGTAGTGAACGCAAATGGAGGCCGTAAAAGTGTGGTTTTTGCGCGGCCTATCCGCCGGTGGGCGGGATCCTTGGAACTACGGTTGTTCATGCCCGCAGATAAGACGCTTTATTCCGGCTGAGGCATGGTTCCCAGACCGCCGCGCGTGCGTGTTATGCCGACATGGAATCCGCTTTACAATCTGCCGGGGTGCGGCAGATTTAGGGTCAATTATGGACAAGTTCTGGAGTATTTTCACCATGCCAATCGGCATGACCCTGTGTTTCGGCCCCGCTTTGCTGGTGTGGTGGGTGACCAGAGACAAAGGTGTGGCCGCTAGAGGGAAGAGTTCTAAACGGCCCTGATCGGCCAATTTTCCGGAAATTTTTTGGGGGTGGTTTCTGGCGGGGAAATCTTCCTTTGGGAGGGTTTTTTCAACAAAGACTTCCAATGGTTTGTCGCCGGCTGTGAAGCTGCTTACAAGGCTTTCGATCCGTGATTTTTTTGGTGAAAACCTACTCCTTGCGCTTGAAAAGTTCGCTTGGGTTGGCCAAGTTCATCACGGATAAATCCAGGCCCAAGCCGGGAGTTCGTTCATGGGCTAGTTGGATTTGGCGGGCGATTTTTACGGCGGTAGGGAGGGAGAAATATTTCACGGCACCCACGGCGACTTGGGCCTTGAAGATCAACACCAGAAGGCAGTTGGCATCCACGCAAAGGGCGAACATGCTGTTTTTCTCACCCTGCTGATAAACGCTGTTGAAATTCTCCTCCTGAATCAGATTGGCAATGGTCTGATTGGCCATATATGCGCCCGAGGCCAGCGCCGCGATCGTGGTGACATCCAGATCGGAGCAGTCGCCCTGATGTGTTATGAGAAATCCGCCTTTGTCGATGATCAGGGCTGTGGTGGCATCGCTCTGCCTCAACAAGTTGCTGAGTGCGTCATCGAGCTGATGGATATCCTCCTCGATCAATTGTGGCAGGGTGGCCATGTCATGCGTATTGGGGCGTGTTTTGGTTGATGAATTTGTTCAACAGCAGGCGGGTGATCATGTTGAGGGTTTCAAAAACTCCTTCGCATCGGTGGGCTGAGGCCGTGAAGGAGGGGACCTGAACATCCCGGTTGTTGAGCAGGAATTCCATGTAGTCCAGCGGGGCCACGTTGGGCAGATCGCGTTTATTGTATTGAACGACATAGGGGATGTCGGCGAGATTGAGTTTTTGCGCCCGGAGATTCTCCTCGAGATTTTGAAAGCTTTCGACATTTTCAGCCATTTTCTCGTATTGGGAATCGGCGACGAACACGATGCCATCCACGCCCCGGAGCACCAGTTGGCGGGTCGTATTGTAGATGACCTGCCCGGGCACGGTGTAGAGCTGGAATTTGGTTTTGAAGCCCTTGATGGCCATCGCCTCGATGGGGAGGAAGTCGAAAAAGAGGGTCCGGTCCGAACTGGTGGCCAGTGAGACGAGCTTGCCTTTGGTGCCTTGTGCTGTTTGGACATGGTCATGGACTTGGACGAGATTGGTGGTTTTGCCGCCCATGGCGGGTCCGTAATAGACGATTTTGACCTGCAGTTCTTTGGTAGCCTGGTTGATGATTGCCATAAAAGGGGTGCTGATTTGCGGTTATTTTTTCCGATCAAGGTCTGCTGCCAGCGCAGCCAATTGGGCTGAGGGCAGGGGTTGGCCGGCCTGGCCGAAGACGGCGAAGAAGAGGGCGTTTACCCGGTGGATTTTCCACGGCACATTGCCCACCGTGAAGTGCAGGTTGTTGAGGTCGCCCATGCGCAGCTCCTTGGTGCACTGGCTTGTTTTGCTGAAAATATGGGGTAAAAACGCCGCCAGAGTTTCGGCATTCAGATTCGCGGGCAGCTGGCTGGCCACCATCAAACCGTCGGGCAGCGCCGCCAGCGCACCCACCACCCCGGGCAGGTTGACCGCCTGTTCGACGGCTTCCTTTGGCGTGATGCAGCGGGATAGAAAAGTTGTGTCGGGCAATGACTTGGGCTTTGATTCGGCGTTTTCCTGGGACGGGGTCGACGGGGCGTCATCATGGAGGAAGCAAGTCGGCTCCACCAGCCGCGGTGCCAGGCGGGCCGCAGCCGGCATGGCACCGGAAGGCGCCCGGGGATTTTGAGCGAGACTTGAGAACAAGTTGGGAATCGACTCATCCACGGCGGTTTTCTGCTGAGGCCGGCCGGTCTGTTTCTGATGGGCCAAAAAGAGTGGTGCCAGTATTTTCAGGGGTAATTCCAGGGAAATGCCGTCATTTGGTGAATTCCCCCCGGACCTGGCGGGGTGAAGCATCAAGCGCAATACCTGCCACTGGAAAACGACGCGGCCGCGTTTGAGTCCGCCCTCCACTGACCGGAGCGGCAGTTTCACAGAGGAATGCTGTAAATCCGAGGCGGCAATCTCATGATGAATGGATTCCGGCCAGGTTTCAGCCAATGTGGCCAAGGGCACGGACAAGATAGGTTCCGGCTCTGTTTTTGCCGGAGTTGATGCCGTGGTCGTTACCCCTCTGAGTGCGTGCAGCGCCGCCGAGGCTGGAATGGGCAGCGGGGTTGAGTTGGAAACAGGTTGCGCCGACGAATCCGGCCCGGTCTGATGAGCAAATCGCGGGGTGATTTCCGGCTGCATGTCCAGTCGCAGCGCGGGTGGGAGAACAGAGTTGATGGCAGGCTTCTCAGGTTCCTGAGTGCACGGGCGGGTTGCCGAGGCTGGAGTTGGTTTGGTCGGACCCACGGAAAAAACCAAACCCTCTCCCCGGTCCCCAAAAGGACTGCGGATTTCCTGGGGCATGACCACCTGTTTTTGAGCGCGTCTGCGGGGAAGGCAGGAGGGATCCAGTCTGGACATGATCTCCCCCAAAGGCAATGACACAGGTTGGAGGTCCAGATCCGAGTCCGGCAAGAAAAGATCCGGCGCCAGTTTTCGCAATTCGGCAAAGGGCGTTTTTACCAGGCCGGTGGGCAGTTGAGTTAAAATGGTCTCTAGCGGGATGGTCAGGAAGATGTCAGGGATGACAGCAGGTTTGAGTCGCGCTTTGAGTTCGGGTGGCAGGGTTTGGAGAACGGCGATCAGCGGGATATTCACATGCCTTTCACCAGTGCGATGTCTTGAGGTTTTGTCGGTCCGGGCCGAGTCCGGGGAAGGGAGTGGAAAGGAGCGTGCCGCGGGGATGGGGCCAGGCACCGGGTATGGGGCAATCATGGAGGGGCGTCCCACGGTTGCCGTTTTGGTGTCGGCAGGTTTTCTGACGAAGAGGGTTTTAAGAAAATTAAACATTTTTCCAGGGTGATGTCGTTCTGGGTTTCGGGTCGGTCACGGTCATTGACCTGCGGTGCGCCTGTTTTTGTCAGTCTTCATGTCGATTCGGCCGCACGCCGTTCAGGCTGTCGTTCAGCGCCGGCTCCAAGTTGTCAGACGTGCTCCGCACTCATCGGCTGTAACACGAATCATGCCAGAGCTTGACTTTTTTGGCTTCGCAGGGTGAGGTGGTGCGGAAATGAAGCGGATTTCAACTCCGCCGGTCTTGAAAAAAGCCGGATTTGGCCTGGCGTCTGTCCCATCGGTGGACTGCATTGTCCAAGGAGCGCCTGCTTTTCATTCTGTTGAAAAGAGTTTCATCGCCTCAGGGTGTCGAAGGTTTGCTGAAATGGAAGGGTTTAGAGGTCCGGACCGCTCGCGGTTGGCGGGTGGGAATGGCGTTTGCTACGGGTTTACCGGAAGGGCTGTGCTCAGCGCCTTTGAACTGTTGAGACCTGTTTTGCGGTCTCTGGGTTTCAGTCATGGAATCGAATCATAAAATCTTATTGCTCGACGATGAGTCGGATCTGTTGGAGTTGTATCAGGATATCCTGTCCAGACTCTCCAGCAGGCCGCAGGTGCAGACTGCGACCACGGGTGCCCGGGCCTTGGCGATGCTGGCCTCACAGCCTTTTCGGCTGCTTATCTGCGATCTGAAAATGCCCGCAATGGATGGGTTGCAGGTGCTGGCCATTGTCCGGCGGCGCCATCCGGAATTGCGCACTGTGGTGATGACTGGAACGGAGGACGAGGAGTTCCGTTCCCGGGCCTACGCTCTGGGTGTGGATCTGTTCTGGCTCAAACCTGAAACCCAACAGAACATGCAAATGTTTCTTGAATGCATCGAATCGCTCCTGAGCCGGGAGGTGGATCATGGGTTTCGCGGGATTCAGAGCAAAAGTCTGATTGATTTGGTTCAGATGGAGTGCCTTTCGCAGAGCTCCATCGTGCTCAGAGTCACCAACGGATCGTCCATGGGCCGTATCTGGATACACTGCGGGGAACTGACGGATGCGGCGGTGGAGGACTTGGTTGGGGAAGAGGCCTTTCTGAATATTCTGTCCTGGAAATCCGGCACTTTTGAGACGCTTCCAGCCGAACCCGATCGTTCGCGCACCATCTTCAAGCCGGTCAATGGACTTCTGCTGGAATCTGCCCAAGCCATGGATGAGACGGCCGGGCGGATGGAGGATGGGTCTCCCCGGCAGAGGGAGCAGGATCGGGCATCCCGCCGTGTTTCGGCGTTGGTACAGGCGGGAGCCGAATGGGCGGTTTGTCTGCCCTCCGGCGACGCCCGTCCGGTGGAGGTGTGCGGAACCCAGTCCGGCGAGGAGTTGGCCGGGTGGATGCGGGTGGCTTGCGAGGCGTGTCGTTCGCTGAGCGAGCAACTCAATGCGGGACCTCTGGGGCAACTGCGCGGGGTGCATGCGGAGCGGGAGGTGCTCCTCTTACCGTGGGAAGACAAGACCTTTCTGGTGGGCTGGCAAACGGGGGTGGATGCGGAGCATGCCTTGGAAAAGTCGAAGAAAATCGCCTTCTCATGGGACTCCTAAATCTTTTCTATTCCGCGGGTTCGAAGGTGCAACGGCTGCCTTCCGGCAGCCTCACGGTCGACCGCGAGGGCGGGATCGTCTCCTCCACCATTGCTTCCGATTATCCTCCGGTGCTGCTTCAAAAGATTGTTCAGGACGTGTTGCGTCTTTTCCGGGAGGCGCGCTTGGCGCAACTGCCGTTTTCAGAAATCAGCCTGACTTTTGCCAGCCTGCAGATCACCGCCAGGGAACTTCGGGGTGGCGCCATCATTTTTCTCTCCCCTAAAATCCAAACATCCTCCACGCCGACAAATTGATTTCCCCCTTTCGCCATGAACGCCGCAAAAAAACTGGAACGACTCATTGTTCAGATGGAAAACTATCTGGAGTGCTGGAAGCAATTCAACCGCTTCATCAACATTGCGCGCGGCAAGAAGTTCAATGGGCAGGACGAAAGCCAGTTTCTGGAGGTCAAATGTGTCCTGACCCAGGAGCTGGAGTTGATTCTCTCCTCCGTTCAGGTTGCCTCGCCGAGCAAGGAGGATATTCATGCTGTGATCGCGGGGGCGCCGTCATTGCGTTTTTTAAGCGAGCTCAACGAGGGGGCTTTGCTTGGCGTGGAAAGTCAGTGGCACCGCATTTATATCGGGTGGCATTCGATTCTTGGCCAGCTGAAGGTCCGGCAGATCGAGGAATCCTCCAAGGGGTTCCTTTCGGGTGTCTTTGGCCAGAAGAGCCGGTGAGGTGATTCCGCCGGCTTGACAGATGCGGAAGAGGCTTGTCTCGTGGCTTTTATTGCTTGTCTTTCAGGTGTTTTTTTCGTCTTTCCCCTCATGCCTGATTGGATAGCTGTTGTAATGCTTGGGGTGATCGAGGGGATCACCGAGTTTCTTCCCGTTTCGTCTACCGGCCATCTGCTGCTGGCGGAGCATTTGTTGCGGCTTAAACAGAGCGATCTGTTCAACGTGGTGATTCAGGCCGGGGCGGTGCTGGCGGTGCTGCCCCTCTTTCCCCGGAGGCTCAACCAGTTTTTCTTTCGCTGGCGCGAACCGGCCACGCGTGATTATCTGCTTAAAATAGCCGCTGCTTTTTTGATTACGGCTGTTGGAGGGCTGGTTCTCGAGAAAAAAGGCTTCAAGCTGCCGGAGCATCTTCGTCCGGTCGCTGCGGCCCTGCTGGCAGGCGGTGTATTGTTTGTCGGCGTGGAGCGCTGGTTGAAAGGCCGGACTCTCGGTTCTGAGATCACTTGGGCGGTGGTGTTGGCGGTGGGCTTCGGCCAGCTGATTGCCGCGGTTTTTCCCGGGGCATCGCGCTCCGGCACCACCATTGTCCTTTCCCTATTGCTGGGCTTGAGCCGGCCGGCCGCCACGGAGTTCTCTTTTTTGGTTGGAATCCCCACTATGCTGGCAGCCAGCGGATTGAAAATTTTCAAAGCCCTGCATCATCCCGTCCCCGGTGCCTCCCACGAAGGCTGGGGCCTGCTGGCTTTGGGTTGTCTGGTCGCCGCGGTGGTTTCTTTTATCGCTGTGCGGTGGCTGTTGCGTTACGTCCAAACCCATACCTTCACCGCCTTTGGCTATTATCGGATTGTTCTGGCCATCGCCGTGGGCTTGGCTTTGCTCTATTAACGACCGCAAAAACCCGGCCCGGGTTCTTCTTCCCTATTTCTGGGGGGCCGGGATGAAGATTTTCTGTCCGACCCGCAGTTTCTCGCGATGAAGGCCGGGATTGGCCCTTAAAATCTGGTCTAGAGTGACCCTGATGTTTTTTTCTTTGTAGGCTTGAATGATCATGGAGATGGAATCACCGGGCTGCACCTTGTATTCAAAGCCCTTGTCAGGCATTGCCGTCGTGTTGTTTTGGGTCGGCGCCGGAGGCGGTGTGTCATGAATGACTCGCGGGGGGCGGGCATTGAAACTGCGTGCGAGATTTTGCAATTCCTGCAATACGTGCTCGTTATCCTGCTGACGTTTGCGGTCCACTTCCTGCAGTTTGGAGGCCAGTTGCTTGACATCTTCGGGTAACGCGTAGCTGACCGGGGGTTTGTCAGCCTGCCTCTGCAGGGCGTCAATAGCCCGGCCCATTTCAGCCAGTCTTTTGTCCTGGGCTTCTTTGGCGGCCACGAGGTCTTCAATGTGCGCGCTGAGTTTGTTAAGCCGCTCCTCGGTGGCGGCATCCTCCGCAGTCAGGGCAGCAGGGGCGGTGACCAGAGCGAGAGCGAGGAAAGTGGCGATCCGTTTCATATGCCGAACATAAAAACCCTGACTTGGGAGTTCAAGCGTCAATGTGTGGCTTGGGGGAGGCAAAGCGCTCCGCTTAATCCTGCGAGCCTCAACTTTCGGCAAGGGGCTTGCTACTAATCGTTGATGATGAAAAAGAATCCAGCCCGGTCCGCATCGATTCGCCCCGAAACCAGAGGGTTTCTTGCCGATCCGAGGGGAAATCGAAGGGGTTCGCGGATAATTGGTGGCTGTTCCAAGCCGTTGGGGTGGCTGACAGGCACGGTGCCGTTGGCTGTAATTAGCCACCGCGACTAAAAAAGAACCCAGCACACCGCCATGCTACACGATTACAAAAGGGAAATGTTTTTTGATGAAATGCTCGACGAGCGAGGTGCGGTGCGGCCGCATTACGAGCAGTTCAGCCGCCTTTTTTCCTGCCTTTCCCCGGAGGAATTTGACAGCAAGCGCCAGGCTCTGGATCTGGCCTTTCTGCGCCAGGGTGTGACTTTTAACGTCTATGGTGATTCTGCCGGGACGGAGAAGATTTTCCCGTTTGATCTTCTGCCGCGCATCATCCCGGCCAAGGAATGGGCCTTTCTGGAACGTGGCTTGATTCAGCGCATCACGGCGCTGAATCTTTTTCTTCATGACATTTATCACGAGCAGAAAATCCTCAAGGACGGGGTGATTCCGCCATTTTATGTGTTGTCGGGAAGGCATTTCCGGCGGGAATTTGTGGGTTTCAACGTCCCGCGAGACATTTACATTCACATCTGCGGCACCGACCTGATTCGCGGTGCGGACGGCCAATACATGGTTTTGGAGGATAACGGCCGATGCCCCAGCGGTGTGAGCTACGTGTTGGAAAACCGGCGGGCCATGAAGCGCAGTTTCCCGGGCATGTTTGAAGGGGTGGGTGTGCGGCCGGTGGAGGATTATCCCCGCGAGTTGCTGCGGATGCTCGAATACATCGCTCCGGCCGGGGTTTCCGATCCGACCGTGGTGCTGCTCACGCCCGGGCCTTACAACTCGGCGTATTTCGAGCACACCTACCTGGCCCGTCAGATGGGCATTGAAATTGTCGAGGGCCGGGATCTGGTCGTGCGCGATGCCCGGGTCTTTATGCGCACGACCAAAGGGCTCAAGGCCGTGCATGTCATTTACCGGCGGGTGGATGATGATTTTCTGGATCCCACGGTTTTCCGCCGTGACTCCATGCTCGGGGTGCCCGGTCTGGTCAATGCCTATCGTTCCGGCAATGTTTCCCTGAGCAACTCCATTGGCACCGGCATTGCCGACGACAAAGTCATGTATTATTTCGTGCCGCGCATGATCAAGTATTATCTGGATCAGGAACCTCTCATCCCCAATGTGCCGACCTATCTGGCCAGCGAGGAGGCGGATCTGAAATACATCCTGGAAAATCTGGAGCGGTTGGTGGTCAAGGCCGCCAATGAATCCGGCGGTTACGGCATGCTGATGGGGCCCAAAGCGACCCGGGCTGAAATCGAGGCTTTCCGGGAGAAGATCATCGAGGATCCCCGCAATTATATCGCGCAGCCTATGATTTCCCTGTCGCGTCATCCGACCCACATTGAGGGGGGGGTGTTTGAAGGCCGGCACGTTGATTTAAGGCCTTACATCATTTACGGGGAGAAGACGGTCATAGTTCCGGGCGGACTGACCCGCGTTGCGCTGCGCAAGGGCTCGCTGGTGGTCAATTCTTCCCAGGGGGGTGGAAGCAAGGACACATGGGTTTTGTATGGGGATGAATAAATATTGTCGTGCCTGCGCAGGATCAACCGGTGACCGCAGGAGCCTGAGCGCAAAATCCGAAGCTTTGAAAAAAAATGTTAAGCCGCGTTGCTAATTCGCTTTACTGGATGGCCCGCTATATCGAGCGTGCCGAGAACATCGCGCGGATTGTGGATGTGAACCTGCAATTGCTTTTGGACCTGCGCGATCTTGATGAGAAACGCGTGGCGGAGCATTGGCTGCCTATTGTGCAGGCGACCGGCGACGAGGAGCAGTTTTTTCAGCGCCACGCCCAGGCCACCGCCCAAGCTGTGACGGAATTCCTAGTGTTTCAGCTGGAAAACCCTAATTCCATCGTCACCTCAATCTGTCAGGCACGGGAAAACGCCAGGATGGTGCGTGACCAAATCACCGTGGAATTGTGGGAGGAATTGAACCGGCTGTATTGGTTTGTGCGCACGCCTCAGGCGCTGGCGGTTTGGAAGGAGAGCCCCAGCGACTTTTTTCAGCAGATCAAAGCCAGCTCGATGCAGATCATGGGGTTGACCTATGCAACCCTCATTCGCAATGAGGGTTGGTGGTTCACCCAGGCGGGCAAGTTGATCGAGCGGGGGGACAAGACCTCTCGGATACTGGATTTACGGTTCCACACCTTGCCGGAGCGGGGGCTGCCTAAAAGTGTCAGCGAGACGGATGCCTTGGCCTGGTCAGCCATTCTGCGGTCATGCAGCGCTTGGGATGCCTATAAATCCCTTCGCGGCGCGGAGGTTAACCCGCGTTTGGTTGCGGAATTCCTGCTGCTTAACGCGGATTTCCCCCGGTCCGTGAGGTTTTGTGTCAACGAACTCAATCGGGCTCTGCGCCACATTTCCGGCGTGTCTGAGGGACGGTTTTGCAACGAGGCTGAAAAACTCGCCGGCCGTCTGGTGGCCGAGCTGCAGTTCACCACCATTGAGGAGGTTTTTGATCAGGGCTTGCATATCTATCTGGACCAGTTGCAGGGAAAGTTCAACCGCATCGGCGATGCTTTGTTCCAAGCGTATATTTTCCAGAAGTTCAGCAACATCGAGGACGAAATCATGGTCCAGCAGGAGGAACAGCAGCAACAGGAGCTGCGAAAAATCAGCTTGTTCTGACTCCAACTGGTGCCACCTTTTAAACCAACATGCAGACCACTGTTACACCCCGTTCAGCCTTGGTTCCGGCCCATTTAAAAGCGTATATCAACATCAAGCTGGCGCTGCTGGGTTGCCAGGCCGTGCCATCGCAGGACAGCGAGGCATTCGCTGACATTATTTCGTCGTTGATTGCCCAGTGCAAGGAGAAGGAACGACTGTTGGCCAATCACCTCTGCCCGGCCGACCGCCGTATCCAGTCGTTTCTCTACGACTATCTGCAGGAACTTCCGGTGGCTAAGCTCCCTCTTCAGACTTTCACGCTGGATCGGGAGGGGATGGCGCGCGTGCTCTCGCTGCCGGTGGACCGGGATGAATTTGTTTCGGACATTTGCAGTTCCTACCGTGTTGCGCAGGGTGTGCTCCATAATCCCCGGAGTGATCGGCGCACGACGCAGGGCATTTTTCATATTGCGGAAGGCGGTCTGCCCATCCCGGCCGATAAAATCAGCGTGCCCAAGGCGGTCTTTGGCAGGATGCTGGGGTTTGCCCTCACTCCGCCCCGCTCTTTGCTGGGCCTGCCTTTCACCGCCACGCAGCCCCAAACAGCCGAGTGTTTTGTTTCGCTGCTGCTGCGTCCGGTGGTTTGTCCGGCGGTGCCGGGATTTACTCCCCAGAAAACCATGGAGATCCGGTTCTTTGCACCCGGAAATCTGGTGAGCAATCTGGATTTCGTGGAAAGTATTTTCGGCAACGCCGGCGATCCTGGCCTTCCGGAAAACGACGCCGGACTGGATCCGGAGCACTGGAGCGGCCACACGGGCTGTGTCATTCTTGCGCCCCATCTGACCGGGATCACCAAGAGGGATGGCGGGCTGCCGCATTGGGATGCCGCCACTGAGCGTCAGCGCCGCGACGGCATGTGCTGGCGCGACGAGGCCGAACTTTACAATGGCGGTCAGGCCTTCAAGCTCACCTGTCGCGACGAGTCGGGAGTGATAGTGACCCTGATTGCAGACAATTATTTCGGCTACTGCAAGAAGGAGGTCAAAACCCAGATCAGCTACGCTGCCAACCTCTTCGGATTATGCGAGGAGGAGCACGCAGGCGGGGCCCTGGTTTTCCCCGGTTACGACTTGGGCGAGGAATTCAGCGGCAATGTGCATGTCAAGCCGATGGGCCACTCGTATGCCGAGATGACCGAGCTCTTCGGCGAGCTTCTGACGCCGATGCCGGAGGGGTTCGCGGTGGATAAAAAACACCCGGATATTATCTACGTGCCTGAGGACGCCCGCTTCGACCTGCACAAGCAGAGGGTGTTTTGGTCTGGCGCCGAATCGGAGCATTCCATCCGGCTGCAACCCGGGAACACTTATGTGCGCCCTTCGGGGTATCAGGTTCAAATGGAAAAGCCCGGACCCAATCGCGGGTGGCGTCTGGTGGGGGTGGCGGCCGAGGGCGCTTTTTGCCACAAACCCTGCACTGTTTCTGGCGGCGGCAAGTCGGAGATTTCCAAGCCGATCAGCGACGCCATTCTCACCGGCCCGGTTTTCATTGCCGACTTCAAAAAAGATTTCGACCAGGTCGCTCATCTTATTCAGCGCGATTATAGTGGCCGATTCAAGGATCCAGCCCGGACCGACACCCGGGCCATTTTGAGCGCAGAACGATCGCTGGGTTCTGTGATCAAGCTGCTCACCCCGGACGAGCGCGATTATCTGCCGGAGTACAACGACTGGCTTGAGGCGGTGCCGCAATACCTCAAGGAACTGGTCTTTGTGGTTAAACGCTATTACAAGCCCGAGTGGGCCGGCGACTGGCGGGAGCATTTCAGTGTTGATATTATCAACGGCAAGCCCGCAAACGAACTGAAGTGTGATAATCGCAAGCTGGTGACCACCTGTCTGAGGGTCGGATTTGACACTGACGGATCGTGGCGAACCTTCGGCTTGCGCAAGGATTTTTATCCCGCCGTCAAAATCCAGATGGAAGACGACATCACCGCCTCGGTGCTCGTGCCCCGGGACCGGCTCAAACACCTTTCGGACGAGGATTGCGCTCCGACCCTCAAGTTTGTTCAGAACTGCGAGCGGCGTTTGTTTCAGCGTCCGGATGACGCGATTCATCGCGGATATGACAAGCAGGCGGAGGCGGATTTTGCGCGTCCTGATAATTTCTTTT
The DNA here is from genome assembly GCA_903873415.1 of uncultured Verrucomicrobiota bacterium. GTDB lineage: Bacteria > Verrucomicrobiota > Verrucomicrobiia > Limisphaerales > CAIQOK01 > CAIQOK01. Next base: position 17,236 of record CAIQOK010000163.1, read on the forward strand.
CGAATTACCAGCCGCTGAACCGGAACCAGGCTCGCGAACTGATGGATGAGGCGATTGGCTTCTATCAATTCACCGAGCCGATGCAGGCTTTGATCCGCCAAGTGGCCGAATCAACCTCTCCGGGTTTTCTCGTGTCTTCCGCGCATCCGCGGTTGGTGGAGGGCAAACCCAGTAAGAACCCCCGTTACCTGCAGACCCGGCCCGATCTGGTCCAGCCCCGGGCTAGTTATCTTGCCTCCATGTCGGCGCGCCTGCGCCGGCGTGTGCCCGTTGGTCAGCCCGTTTACACGCCGGTCACTGCTGTTCTCCCGGGGCGCCGTAATAATCCGGCCGAGCCGGGGATCCGTTCGTTGGCGGTTTTCAATCCCATTCATTATCTTGAACTGCCCGAGCTCTTTATGGAGTTCATTTGCAGCATGACGGGAAAGTCACCCTCAACCACCGGAGCGGGTTCCGAGGGGGCTTTGACCAAGGGGCCCTTCAATGCCTTGCCCCCTATCATTGATCTGAACAACGCCCTGGTTTCCTGGATTCTGACCGGGCACCATGGCTTTGTGACAGCCGCCGGCTGCGTGGGACCCAAGTTCCGCGTGGATCATGATGTCAGCCTTCTGGTGCCGGAAGTCTGGTGCCGCATGACGCCGGCCGAACGCGACCCTGCGTTTCTCATCGCCAACCACTATCTGGATCGATGCGAGGATTATTTCCACGGGGGGAAACCTGTTTACGCCAGCCGTCTGGGCTATAGGATCAACGCCCACTTCAGCCACGCGTTCTTCGGCCGTGTCTTCAACCATCCCCACGCCGTGTTTAGCGAGGAAATGCTCCGGCCGGAGCTGCAGGATCCCGAGGAGTTTGCCGATGGGGTTGACAATATCGTGGCCACGCAGCGGCGTGTCTCCGCGCTGTATTTTTCGGATGGCAGCATCAACCAAGCTTGTCCGCCTTTGCGGGCCCTGCTCCACATCATGCTTCATGATTCCTGGGAGGGGCGCTCAATCCAGCATCCCGAAGTGCGGAGCCTCTTTAGCCGGGAACAACTCATGGCCAGCGACTGGTATGCCGCCCGTCTGGCGGCGCGGCAGGAAATCGACCGGGCCCAGTGGAAAGGGCATGTCGAGTATCTTGAAAAATTCCTCAAGCGCGCCAGTCATGCCGAAGAAGCGGCACACCTCGGTCTGCCTGATCGATTGGTCCGAGCGCGGCATATGTTGGAAAAGACCTGGGCGGCAGACTATCTCCAAAACATCGCCGGGACTTTGGGGGCGGAACCGGTTGGCTCCTATCTTTAAGTCAAGTAACCATGTCCATTCACGTCGCGCTACATCACAAGACACATTACAAGTACGACCGGCTTGTCACTCTCGGGCCCCAAGTTGTGCGCCTGCGTCCCGCTCCCCATTCGCGGACCCGGATCCTGAGTTATTCCCTGAAAATCCGGCCGGAAAAGCATTTTATCAACTGGCAGCAGGATCCCCAGTCGAACTATGCCGCGCGGCTGGTTTTCGAGCGGCCGACCCGCGAATTTCTGGTGGAAGTGGACTTGGTCGCGGAGATGGCGGTTCTCAACCCGTTCGATTTTTTCCTGGAGCCGCAGGCCCGGAAATTCCCTTTCGCCTACGACCCGGCGATGGACCACGAGCTGGCGCCTTTCCAGCGCAAATGCTGGCTCACTCCCCAGTTTGCGAAGTATCTCACCGTCTTGAGGCGCGATTTGATTGGCGAGTTGAAACGACGCACCAAGCAGCAGCGACTGGAGATGCCCGAGAGCGAAAAGCTGCCCACCAACGACTTCATCGTGGCCATCAATCAGCGGCTCTGGAAAGACATCCAATACACCATCCGGCTTGAACCCGGTGTTCAGGCGCCGGAAGAAACCCTCACCAGAATGAGCGGATCCTGCCGCGATTCGGCCTGGCTGCTCGTCCAGTTGTTACGCCATTTCGGCCTGGCTGCCCGCTTTGTCAGCGGATATCTGATCCAGCTCAAGGCGGATGTGAAATCGCTTGATGGTCCCAGTGGCGCGGAAAAGGATTTCACCGATCTTCACGCCTGGACCGAGGTTTATCTGCCCGGAGCCGGGTGGATTGGTCTTGATCCCACCTCGGGCCTGCTGGCTGGTGAGGGGCATATTCCGCTGGCCTGCACGCCCGAGCCTTCCAGCGCCGCGCCCATCAGCGGAGGTGTGGATGAATGTGAAACCCAGTTCGGCTTCGACATGACCGTTGCGCGGGTGCATGAGTCTCCTCGTGTTACCAAGCCTTACACCGAGGAGCAGTGGGTGGAGATCGAGAAGCTTGGCCATGCGATTGACGCTGATCTGGTGCGGAATGACGTGCGGCTCACCATGGGCGGCGAGCCCACTTTTGTTTCCTTGGACGATCCCGACGGTCCCGAGTGGAATTTCACCGCGATGTCGCGGCACAAGCGGATCCTTTCCGGGGAGCTGATCCGCCGGCTTAGGAACAAGTTTGCTCCGGGGGCTTTGCTTCATTACGGGCAGGGCAAATGGTATCCGGGCGAACCTCTGCCGCGCTACGCCCTGGCCGCCTATTGGCGGAAGGACGGAGTTCCGGTCTGGAAAGATGAGTCGCTTATCGCTGACGAGTCCGAAAACTATGGTCACGGCCCGAAGGAGGCTAAGGAGCTGGCCTCCCGCATTGCGAAGAAGCTCGGTGCCGATTCCACCCATCTCATTCCGGCCTACGAAGATGCCTTCTATTACTCTTGGAAGGAGCGTCGGTTCCCCTCCAATGTTTCCCCGGAAAAATCGAACCTTAAGGACAGGCAGGAACGGGACCGGATTGCCAGAATTTTTCAACAGGGGCTTGGCTCGGTGGTGGGCTACACCCTTCCTATCCAGCGTGTCAGGCAGGGGGGGCAAGATGGCTGGGTTTCGGGCCGGTGGTTTCTGCGCGATGACAACACGCTGTGGTTGATTCCCGGTGATTCAGCAATGGGGCTGCGCCTGCCGCTTGATTCCATCCCATGGGTTTCAGAGAAAGAGTATCCTTGGGTGCGACAACAGGATCCTTCCCAGCCGGATCTCCCGCAGTTGCCCCGGGGGTTCCCCTACCGCACCAGCCCGGAATCAAGCGGTCAGCGGTTCCTCAGCGGTGCGCCGGCACCAAGGCCCCCGGGCTTCGGTCCCGGTCAAGCAGCCCGAAAACCCGCCGCGCCCGAAAACCAGTTTTCCAAGTTTGAGGCCGACCCCAACCGTTGTCCGGCACCGGGAGAGAGCGCGCCATGGATCATCCGCACCGCGTTGTGCGTGGAACCGCGCGAGGGAAGGCTTCACATCTTCATGCCGCCTGTGGAAAAGGCGGAGGATTATCTGGACCTCATCGCCGGGATCGAGGCGAGCGCTGCGGAGATCGGGTTGCCGGTGGTCATTGAGGGGGAAACCCCGCCCAAGGATCCGCGTCTGAACAAACTCGCCGTCACCCCCGATCCGGGCGTCATCGAGGTGAACATGCATCCCAGCAAGTCCTGGGGTGAGTTGGTGGAGTGGACGACCGTGCTTTATGAGGAGGCGCGGCAGACGCGTTTGGGCACGGAGAAATTCATGGTGGATGGACGCCACACCGGCACCGGCGGAGGCAATCATATCATTATCGGAGGGGAAACTCCGGTCGACTCCCCTGTCTTGCGCCGGCCCGACCTGCTGCGCTCTCTGCTGACCTACTGGCAGAATCACCCCTCCTTGAGCTGGCTATTCAGCGGACTGTTTATCGGTCCGACTTCCCAAGCCCCGCGCATGGACGAGGCCCGCAATGATTCGCTTTACGAATTGGAGTTGGCTTTCAAGGAAATGGACAAGCAGGCCGGTGCCCAAGTGCCGCCGCCGCCCTGGCTGGTTGACCGTTTGTTCCGCAATCTGCTGGTGGACTCGAGCGGCAACACCCATCGCGCCGAGTTCAGCATCGACAAATTATTCGCGCCCGAGAGCAGCACCGGTCGTCTTGGCTTGGTGGAGATGAGGGCTTTTGAAATGCCCCCTGATGCCCGCATGAGTTTGGCGCAGCATCTTCTTCTGCGCGGCCTGGTTTCCAAGTTCTGGAAGGAACCCTACACCAACCGTTTGATCCGTTGGGGCAGCGCCATTCATGATCGATGGATGCTGCCGCATTTTTGCGAAACCGATTTCACGGACGTGATCGAGGACCTGCGCAAATCCGGCTACGGGTTTGAGCGGAAATGGTTCGACCCTCATTTTGAATTCCGGTTTCCGCGGATCGGGGATCTGGCGCTGCGGGATTTGCACGTTGAGCTTCGCACGGCTTTGGAGCCCTGGCACGTTTTGGGGGAGGAGCCGGGCGGCGGCGGGACCGTGCGCTATGTGGACAGCTCCGTGGAACGGCTGCAGATCAAGGCCCGCGGTCTGGCGGATGACCGGTTTGCCATCACCTGCAACGGGCATCGGGTGCCTTTGCACCCCACCGGTGTTAATGGAGAGGGTGTGGCCGGCGTTCGCTATCGTGCCTGGCAGCCGCCGGTCTGCCTGCAGCCCACCATCAAATCCCATGCCCCGCTGCGCTTTGATCTCTACGACACGTGGAACGGGCGTTCGCTGGGCGGGTGCACCTACCATGTGGCGCATCCGGGGGGGCGCAGCTATGACTCTTTTCCCGTGAACAGTTATGAGGCGGAGAGCCGCAGGTTAGCCCGTTTTTTCCGGCATGGCCATCAGCAGGGCCGTTTTCAACCAACGCCTGAAATCCCCAATGCAGACTTTCCTTTCACTCTGGATTTGCGCATTCTTTGAATCTGATAAGCAGACCGAATGATTTAATCCGTTCCCTATGTTCCAGTCTCAAGCGCAATCCGCCTCGGACCAGAAGCGCGCCGTCCGCAAGGGGGCGCTTGGGGAAGCCGACTGGTTGTGCGGCTATCCGTCAGGGGCGTCGGCTTTCGACGAGTTTTTAGGGGGGCAACGCAAGCCCCGCCCGCATTACGCCGGTTTGTTTGATTCCTTGCAGGGGCTGGGAAGGGCCGAATTCAAACGCCGCCAGGAAACCTGCGGTCATCTCGTTCAGGAACAGGGCATCACCTACAATGTTTATGGCGACCCTCGCGGCATGGAGCGGCCTTGGCAACTGGATCCGCTGCCGCTGGTCATCGCGCCGGACGAGTGGGCTTTGATCGAGGCGGGCCTGATCCAGCGCGCCATCCTCTTGAACAGGATCCTGGCGGATTGCTATGGGGCGCAGGAGTTGATCCGCTCGGGCTGGCTTTCACCGGCTTTGGTGTTTGCCCAGCCGGCGTTTCTGAGGCCCTGCCACGGCGTGCTTGTCCCCCGTGATCTCTTCCTCTATTTCTACGGTGCGGATCTGGCCCGTTCGCCCGATGGCCGCTGGTGGGTTGTCTCCGATCGCACCCAGATTCCGACCGGTGCCGGGTATGCCTTGGCCAACCGTTTGATCACCTCCAGGATTCTGCCCGAACCTTTCAGGGATCAGCGGGTGCGCCGGTTGGCCGGTTTCTTCCGGGACGCCCAATCAACCCTGAGCGATCTGGCAGACCGCCCGTCTTGCAAGGGGCGTGTGGTTATTCTCACCCCCGGCCCGCATAACGAGACTTATTTCGAGCAGGCTTACCTGGCGCGTTATCTCGGATACATGTTGGTGGAGGGGCAGGATTTGACCGTGCGCGACAATGAGGTTTTTTTAAAGACCCTCGGCGGGTTGGAGCGGGTGGATGTGATTTTGCGCCGGGTGGACGATGATTTTTGCGATCCGTTGGAACTGCGCAATGATTCCATGCTCGGAGTGCCGGGTCTGGTCGAGGTGGTCCGCGCTGGCAATGTGGTTATGGCCAATGCCTTGGGTAGTGGCTTGGTGCAGAGCCCCGCCTTCATGCCTTTTCTTCCGGGGCTCTGCAAGCATCTTCTCGGGGAGGAATTGAAGCTGCCCTCGGTGGCAACCTGGTGGTGTGGTCAGCAAGCGGCCCAAAAGTATGTCTGCGAACACCTTGGCGAATTGAATGTGCGCCCCGCTTTTCCCGCCCGGCCTGCGGTGGCCGATACCGACCAACCCATGAGCGCGGCGGAGTGCGAGGATCTGCGCCGGCGGATTCAATTCGACCCGGATTTGTTTGTGGCTCAGGAACGGGTTGGTTTGTCCACTTCGCCGACTTGGGACGGCGCCGGGTTGACGGCCAGTCCGATCGGGTTGCGTGTTTTTCTCGCGGCAAGCGGCAGGGGCTATTCCGTGATGCCAGGAGGTTTGACGCGTGTTTCGCCCGAGGGCAGCGGGCGGGTTGTTTCCCTCCAACGCGGCGGTGCCAGCAAGGACACATGGGTCCTCAGTGAAACCCCCGTTGAGGAGGTTTCCTTGCTTCATCGTGCCGGGCAGACCATTGAGTTGAGGCGGACGGGAAACAATCTTCCTTCGCGTCTGGCGGACAATTTTTACTGGCTGGGCCGCTACGCCGAGCGGGCCGATGCCACGGGGCGTTTGTTGCGCAGCGCACTGAGGCGTTTCAATCCGGAGCGCACCGGCAGCGCCATGCCGCTGCTGGCGCCCCTGTTGAAAACATTGGAGGTTCAGGGACAGTTGCCCGGTGTGCTTGGGCGGCTTGATTTGAGGCAGAATCCCGAGGCGTTTGAGGCGGAGCTCCTCGCAGCCATCTTTGATCCCTCGCGCGGCGGGAGCCTCCACAATATCTGCAGCCATCTCCACCAGCTTGCCATGCATGTTCGCGACCGGACGTCCAACGACATGTGGCGTGTCATCAGCCAGATCAACCAACGCCTGGCCACGCCGGCCAGCAGTCTGGCCATGCTCGCCGGGGATGCCACTCAGGTGCTTACGGAGACGCTTCTGGGCCTGTCGGCCTTTCAGGGATTGGCCCGTGAGAACATGACCCGCGCCCAAGCGTGGAGGTTTCTTGACATGGGTCTGCGCCTGGAGCGTGCGATTTATCTGTGCACCCTGTTGGATGCCACCCTGCTTTCGGATGAGGCGGAGGACCAGAGCGTGTTGGAGGCCGTGTTGGAGGTTGCCGACAGCTCCATCACCTATCGTTCCCGCTACAGTCTGCTGGCGCTGGTGCCGCCTGTGTTCGACCTGATATTGTTGGACGACAAGAACCCTCGATCCGTGCTCTTTCAGCTCCGCCAGTTCCTCAAACATATCGAAAAGCTTCCCGGGCAGCGCGAGGGGACTGCGGGCGCGGGGCGCACCCTGCTGCTGGCTTGCACCGCCCTCCTTGAACGAGCCGACGCCCGGGAACTGGCCCAGCCGCCGGAAAAGTGGCCCCGAAGCCAGGTCGCTTCCGCAATCAGGGCCACCTTGCATGCGTTGCCCGAGATTTCCAATACCCTTGCCGCCATCTACTTCGCGCATTCGACCATCTCGCGCACCGGACGGGAGAACTCGCCGTGAATTATCAGATCATCCACCGCACAACCTATGATTATTCAGCGCCGGTGACCGCTTCGCATCATGTGGCCCGGCTCAAGCCGGTGGATCATCCGGGCCAGGTCTGCGAGGTCTTTGAGCTGCAGATTTCCCCCGCCCCGGCCCGGCGGGCGGAGCGGACCGATTACTTTGGCAACCGGCTTTGCTTCTTCAGTATTCAAGAGGCGCATCAGAGGCTTGAGATCACCTCCACCAGTCGTGTGAAGCTGCAAGCCGGCAGGATGCCGATGCCGCGCTCCTCCGCCCCCTGGAAAACCGTGGCCGGGCTGTTCCGCGATCCTGTCTCTCCGGAAGCGGTGGATATTTATCAGTTTGTTTTTGATTCCCCCCATATCCGTTCATCCCCGGATCTGGCAGGCTACGCTGCCGTGAGCTTCCCGGCCGAGGGGTCTTTGCTGGCGGGTGCCCGCGATCTGACGCGCCGGATTTTCCAGGATTTTATTTACGATCCCCGGTCGACCACTGTGGCGACGCCGTTGGAGGAGGTGCTGGAAAAACGGCGGGGGGTTTGTCAGGATTTTGCGCATCTGGCTATTGGCTGTCTGCGGTCTCTGGGGCTTCCGGCCCGCTATGTCAGCGGGTATTTGCGGACCCGCCCGCCGGAAGGTCAGACGCGCTTGGTGGGGGCCGATGCCTCGCACGCCTGGTTCTCTGTATTTTGCCCTGGTGAGGGCTGGGTGGGTTTCGATCCAACCAACAACGTGCTGCCCCGCGAAGAACACATTCCTGTGGCGCACGGCCGCGATTTTGGCGATGTCAGTCCCGTGGCGGGAATCCTGACGGGGGGCGGTCTGCATACCGTGCAGGTGTCTGTGGATGTTTCAACTGTCTGAGGTGGTCCAAATTAGTTCTTTTGCCTATGAAATGGGAAATCATCCACCGCACCCGTTATGATTACGCATCCTTGGTGCGGGAAAGTTTCAACGAGGTCCGCTTGCAACCCTTCTCCGACGAGTGGCAGTCGGTGGACGATTTCCTGCTTAAAATATTGCCTGCTGCGCGCCTGCGGCATCATCACGATTTCTATTCCAACATTGTTCATTGCTTTGAAATAGCAGAGCCGCATCAGACACTTCTTGTGGAAAGTCGGTTGCGCGCCACGACCCGGTCGCAGCCGCCGATTCCGGAGCACGCCGAGACTTGGCCGCTGGCGCGGATGAGGGATGCGGCGTTGGCTCCTCGCGACTATGAGTTTCTGCAGGCGAGCCGGTTTGTGGAGTTGTCCCCGGAAGCGTGGCGGTTGGCGCTCGACGCCACGGTCGGGTTGACCGATGCCTGGCAGGCGGCTCTGGCAATTGTGCGATTTGTCCACGCCCGGTTCAAGTATGTGCCCAACTCCACCACCGTTCATACGCTCATGGGACAGGTGCTGCGGGAACGGCAGGGTGTCTGCCAGGATTTTGCCCATGTCACTTTGGGTTTGTGCCGCGCCTTGAAAATTCCGGCCCTGTATGTCAGCGGCTATCTGGCCACCGAAAATGCCAGTGCCACCCACGCCTGGGTCGAGGTCTTCATTCCGGGGCAGGGCTGGCGCGGTGTCGATCCGACTCACGGCCGGCAGGTTGACTCGACTTATCTTAAAATTGCCGTCGGTCGGGATTACGGGGACGTGCCGCCGGTGACCGGGCACTACAAGGGCACTCTGGAGCGGAAGATGGAGGTTTCGGTGCAAATTCAGACCGGTGTTTAGCCCGTCGATCGGAAGGCGTTGCCGGAGAACAATCGTTGAAAAAAAAACGGCTCTCGTTCATGTTCAGCGCATGACAGATTTGGATCTAGTGAATGAACCTATGATTTGCCGTCTGGGCGAATCGCGCAAACCGGCCGAGCCCTGCTCCATCGTGATTTTTGGCGCTAGCGGCGATCTAACCGCGCGCAAGCTCATTCCCGCTCTTTACCACCTTTTCAAGGAAAAGCAGATGCCGGTCGCCTTCCGGGTGGTCGGATTTGCGCGCCGCGAGAAAACGGACGAATCCTGGCGTCAGGAATTGCGGATCGCCCTGGATCAGTTTTCGCGCACAAAGCCCGTGGACGAGACTGTCTGGCGGGAGTTTGCCGCCAACTTGGTCTATTGCCAGGGGGACCTCACTGACGCGGGGGCCTATCAAAAGCTGGAGTGTCTCTTGACGGGGTTTGGTAGCGGGCCATTGCGTGAAAACCTCTTGTTTTATCTTGCCATTTCGCCCAGCCAGTTCGGCGAGGTCGTGGAGCATGTCCATCGCGCCGGCCTCTTGAACAAGGACGGAGCGGCCTGGCAGCGTATTGTCGTTGAGAAGCCTTTCGGCCACGATTTGAACTCGGCCCATGCGTTGAACAACGAACTGACCCGGTTTGCCCACGAACGTCAGGTGTTCCGGATTGACCATTACCTTGGCAAGGAGACGGTGCAGAACATTCTCATGTTCCGTTTCTCCAACTCCATATTTGAGCGCTTGTGGAATCGCGAATCGGTTGACCACGTCCAGATCACCGTCAGCGAAAAACTCGGCGTTGGGGGGCGCGGTGGGTATTACGAGGAGGCCGGCGCGCTGCGGGACATGGTTCAAAATCACATGTTGCAAGTGCTGGCCCTCATCACCATGGAACCGCCGGTGTCACTCGAGGCCGAAGCCATCCGGGATGAAAAAGTAAAACTGCTCAAATCAATCCGGCCGCTCCGCAGCGACGAGGTCCTGCGCCAAGTGGTCCGGGGCCAATACTTTGCGGGCATGGTGGGCGGCGAGTCCCGTCCGGGCTACCGTCAGGAAATCAAGGTCAGGCCTGATTCTCATGTTGAGACCTTTGTGGCTCTTAAATTGTTTATCGACAACTGGCGCTGGTCCGGCGTGCCCTTTTATTTGCGGACTGGCAAGAACCTTCCGATGAGCGCCAGCGAGGTGCGGATCCAGTTCCGTTCCACTCCGAACGTTCTGTTTGCGGCGCAGTGCGGGGAACGGCTCGATTCCAATGCGCTGACTTTGCGTCTTCAACCCAACGAAGGCATCTCTCTGCGCTTCAACGGAAAGGTTCCAGGCACGAGCTTGGCCGTGCGGCCGGTGCGCATGCACTTTAGTTACGATTCGGAATTCGGGGCCTACACCCCCGAGGCATACGAGCGGCTGCTCCTGGAGGCGATGGTCGGGGATGCCACGCTCTTCATCCGCCGCGATGAGGTGGAAACCGCCTGGCAGATTGTGGATTCCATTCGCGCGGGGTGGGAGGGCAAGGCGCTGACAAACCGGGAGTTTTATGCCGCCGGCACTTGGGGTCCGATTGCCGCCGAGGAGTTGCTGGCGCGAGCCGGGCACGCTTGGCACGAGCCCCAGGGCAGGAAGTGAGATTTCCAAGTGTCTCCCGGGACACCGGTGCTTCGGGTTCGTTAACAGATCCTTTGAAACGGCCCGTTTCTCTTGTCGTAGTCGGCAAAATAGAGGGTGTGGGGCGGCCCCGATTGCGTCTTCCCTGTCGGGGTGGCGGCCCGGCTGTTTTTTGAGATGCGGCTGGTGTAACGGCCGGGATCCGCCCCGGCAACTGGAAATGTTTATAGGCTTTCATCCCCAAGAAATGCATGAGTGGAATTGAAATGGTTTCCTGTTCCAGCGACAATGATTTGGCTGCGCGGGCTTCCGAGGCGTGGATCAGTGAGATCGCACGAGCCAGTCGCGCAGGAAAGCCGCATTGCGTCGCCCTGTCTGGCGGCCGAATCGCCCGGAAGTTTTTCACCGCGACCGTACATCGCATTAGGACGGGGCGAATTGGCGGGGGCGACTCGGCGCGCTTGCTTGACCATGTGCATTTTTTCTGGGCGGATGAGCGGTGTGTTCCGCCGACGGATGGCGAGAGTAATTTCCGGATGGCCGACGAGTTGTTGTTCCGGCCGTTGGGGGTTTCCGCCGGCCGGATTCATCGCATCTGCGGGGAGGAATCGCCGGAGGTAGCCGCGGAAAAGGCGGCGGCGGAAATCTCCCGTATTGTTCCCCTTAAGGCAGCGGGGCAGCCCGCGCTGGATCTTATCTTGCTCGGTTTGGGGGAGGACGGTCATGTGGCCTCGCTTTTCCCCGGTGAATCCGAGGCGGTGGCGTCCGGTCCCGAGGTCTATCGTTCCGTTCATAATTCGCCCAAGCCCCCACTCAAGCGGGTGACGCTGGGTTATGCGGCGATTGCGGCCGCAGGGCAGGTCTGGATGCTCGCCTCTGGGGGTGGTAAAGCAGCCGCACTGGGCGATGCGGTGTCGCCTGCGGGGAATAATCCTTTCGCCCGGGTCTTGAGGAGCCGCTCGGGAGTGACGGTTTTCAGGGACTTTTGAGCCTTCGTTGCACATGGGCATTCGACATTCCGGTGGCCAAGATGTTTTTGGTTCCATCCATAGGCGGCCATTCGGGCCGCTGAGTTGCGGGATGTTTATTTGAGTTTTCTTTTGAACTATTCCGGCGGCTGGTGTATCCATAAAGAGTCGATTCAAACTTTCGCTGTTCGTTTAGGGTTAGTATAGAGGTTTTACTCGTAGTGCGGTTCGAACAGCGCGAATAGTTGGCTGCACTACCCTTCTGAGCGCCTGGGTGAAGGCGTCAAAACCTCGTCACCACCGGGTGCCGGATGCAAGTCCGGCACCCCTCTCTCTTCAAGGGACATGTTCTTCTGAACGCGCTTCATGAACTCACTTCATCTTTGACACTGCGGTTTCATGTTGGCATGGTGAGAGTTCAGTCATCGAACGTCGGATCACCGGCTGGCTTGGATGCCCGCCACTAACGAAAGCGAAAATTATGGCAGAACTGGTTGGAAATTTGTTGGTCGGGCAGTCAGGCGGCCCCACCGCCGTCATCAACGCGAGCGTGGCCGGTGTGTTGCAGGAGGCCGGCCGCCACGAGTGCATCGAAGAGATTTACGGCGGGCTTAACGGCATCCTCGGCATCCTCAATGAGGAAATCATTGATATTAATGAGGAGAAAGCCCGGAGCATAGACGGCCTCAAGTCCACGCCCGCGGCGGCGCTGGGGACATGCCGTTACAAAATCGATTTCAAAAAGAACCCCGAAAAAGCCGCCCGGGATATGGACCGTCTCTTCGAGGTGTTTGCCGCTCACAACATCCGCTTCTTTTTTTACGCCGGCGGCAATGATTCCCAGGACACCTCCCATAAGATTCATCTCGAAGCAGTCAGACGCGGCTACGAGCTGCGCGTCATCGGCGTGCCCAAAACCATCGACAACGATTTGCCTCACACCGATAGCTGCCCCGGTTACGGTTCGGTGATCAAATACGCCGCGACCACCGTTATGGAAGTGGGCATAGATGTGGCCAGCATGGCCACGGACGATGGATCCTGCTGCATCATTGAGGTGATGGGCGTGCCGCCGGTTGGATTGCGGCCGGGACGGTGCTCGCGAAACAGGGGAATTCCGCAAATCCTCCGCACATCATCCTGCTGCCCGAGTTGCCCTTTGAGCAGGATAAATTTCTCGCAAAGGTCAAGGAAACCATCGAGGCGCACAAATGCTGCATCGTCGTCACCGGCGAGGGTATCAAATATCCCAACGGCGAGGAAGTCGGTGCTGACAAGACCCGCTTGGACGCCTTTGGTCATCCTGTGCTCGCTGGGGCGGCGGAGGAGCTCAAGGAAATCATCCAAGCCAAGATGAATCTGAAGACCCGCACGGTGCTTCTTGGGTATGCCCAGCGCGCCGCCGCACATTTCGCCAGCGCCACCGATGCCAACAACGCCCACTCCTGCGGGGTGGCCGCCGTCAGGGCCGCAGTGGAAGGCAAGAGCGGGTTCATGGTGAAGATCATTCGTGAGACCGGCGACAATGGCTCCATCAAATGGAGCACCGGACTGCAACCGCTCGAAGACATCGCCAATGTGGAGCATTTCCTTCCGAAGGAATGGATCGGCGAAGACGGGTTTCTGCCCAATGAAAAGTTTGTCCAATACGCGCGCCCCTTGATCGAGGGAGAGGTCAAGATTGCCACCGAAGGCGGCCTGCCTAAATACGTCACTCTGGAAAAATCCAAGGTTGAGAAGAAGCTTGCACCCCGCGCCTGAAGCCGGTCGCCGGATCACGTTCGGAAAATTTCCGCAGATGGGGAGGGTTTTAACCAACTCTCCCCGTCTTTTCTTCGGCTGTGTTTTCGCCGCCTTTTTGCCGGGCTTTGCTTCCGTTTGGGTTTTGTTCTGAACCTAAAACCCGCAGTTGTTGCCAACCACGTCCGCAGCCCTTTGTAGCAGCCCTTTAACAACTGCCACCACTCCGATTTCGCCGCCAGTTGGTGAGCGCGTTGACGTCCGATTTCGACAACTTGCGCCGCAACGCAGACCAACGCATGAGGGCTCTTGCGTCCGCGCTTGTGATGGTTGTAGCTCACGGCGGTGTCTCCCTGGTGGCCGTAACGGGTGTTCACGGTCGAGTCCCAGCCGGCAACGAAGCGGTCCGGCGGCGCCGCGTAGAGTTCGGTTCTTGGACGGTGCAGCCACTGGCGGAGGAGGTCCCGGTCCGGTCTCAGGCCTAGGCGGGGCAGAGCATCTTCGCTGCGCACACGCTCCATTTCCATCAGCGTGGCCACTGCCGGATCATCCATCATCCAGCGCACGTGGCAGAAGCGTTTCTCTTCCACCAGTGCGCCCGGCAGAAAGTTGTGCAACACCTCGCGCACCGGCGCCGCATTGGGGCTGGTGCGCACAATCGGGTAATGGTCGGCCAGCCGCTCAATGGTGCCGAGGTGCTTGAGAAAACTGCTCCACGAGGCCAGACCGCCGTAAGTCGTCAGCGCCTCATCTGTTCCTGTGATCGTGAATTTCCCCGGCAAGATGTCCAAGGAACTCTCATCCTTTCCTTCACCCGCCAGATGAACCGAAAACAGCGATGCAAAAGGGCTCGTTGCCCCCGATCTTATTCACTTATCCATCCTTGATCACCACTTCAATTGCGAAGGTTAGGTTCATGGTCGGTCGGACGCCTGATCTGGGAAATAAAAAAGCGGCGGTCCGTTGCCGGACCGCCGCTGCAAGCTTCAATTTGGGATCAAATCCCCTTGTTGATCATCAGCTTGACCAGATTGCCAACGCGGCAGCTGTAGCCCCATTCGTTGTCATACCAACTCACGAGCTTGAAGAACTTGCTGTTCAGTTCAATGCCCGAGCCCGCGTCGAAAATCGACGACAGTTCGCAGTGGATGAAATCCGAGCTGACCACCTCGTCGCTGGTATAGCCCAGAATGCCCTTGAGGTAGGTCTCGCTGGCCTTCTTCATCGCTGCGCTGATTTCAGCGTAGCTGGTTTCCTTGACAGTCTTGACGGTGAGGTCGACCACGGAGACGGTAGGTGTCGGAACGCGAAAGGCCATGCCGGTGAGTTTACCCTTGACCTCAGGCAGCACCAGGCCGACGGCCTTGGCCGCGCCGGTGGTGGAGGGGATCAGATTTTGGGCGGCGGTGCGTCCGCCTTTCCAGTCTTTCTTGCTCGGGCCGTCCACCGTTTTCTGGGTGGCGGTGTAGCTGTGCACGGTGGTCATCAGACCTTCGTCGATGCCGAAGCCCTCCTTGATCAGCACGTGACAGATCGGAGCGAGGCAGTTGGTGGTGCAGCTGGCGTTGGAAACAATGTGGTGCACGGCCGCATCATACTTGCTGTCATTTACGCCCATGACCACGGTGAGGCAATCACCCTTGGCCGGAGCGGAGATGATTACTTTTTTGGCGCCGGCAGTGATGTGTCCCTGAGCCTTGTCCACATCGGTGAACAGGCCGGTGGACTCGATCACCAGGTCCACGCCGAGAGATTTCCATGGGAGTTCCGCCGGGCTGCGGGCACTGACCACGGCGATTTCCTTCCCGTTGACGACGAGGATGTCGTCCTCGGCCTTGTCCGGTGCGGATTTTTTGGAGCCGACCTCGCCTTTGAATCGTCCTTGGACGGAATCATATTTCACGAGATAAGCGAGGTTGTCGGCCGGGACGATATCTCCCACCGCGACCACTTCGATGTCCGTGCCGACCATACCTTGTTCGACCAACGCCCGGAAGACCAGACGTCCAATGCGGCCGAACCCGTTGATTGCGACTTTTACTGCCATAATTTGAATTTCAGTTTAAATACCGATTTGACTGCGCATGGTAACGGGGGCGGCCCACGGGTCAACGAAGAATTCCAAAGTGGTCGCGGCAGCGGGTTACCTCAAAAATGAAGATGGGGGATAAAACTGGTGGCGGAGGCGAAAGGCTCCGGCTTTATTTTGCCATGAGTCAACCGGCATGGCGTTGCTTGTTTCCGTCGGTGTGGTTTTTTGGACTGGATTGTTGAGCCGCGAAAACCCGGGAAAATCCCGGCTTGCTTTCCCGCCGCGCCCGGCTAATCTGGAACTCTGCCGTATCCGGCCAAGCCGGAAGGCAAAAAAAGATTTAAGCACGACCTTTTAGATTTTATGGCATCAGCAAACGACCTCCGCCGCGGCATGGCGATCAATTACAACGGCGACATCTGTGTGGTTCTGGATTTCCAGCACCGTACTCCCGGTAATTTGCGCGCTTTTGTCCAAGCCACCCTGCGCAGCATCCGCACCGGCAAATCCTCCGACATCCGGCTCAGCTCAACCGAGCGGATCGAGCCTGTCCCCATGATCACCAAGAAGATGGAGTTCAGCTACAAGGACGGTCAGGATTTTGTGTTCACCGATCCAGAGACTTACGAGACGGTGAATGTCACGCCTGAGCTGGTGGGAGACGCCAAGAATTTTCTGGTTGAAAACGGACTCGTCACCATGGTCTTCGTTGAGGACAAGGCGGTCTCTGTTGAAATCCCCCCCTCGGTCATTCTTACCGTGTCAGATGCTCCGGAAGGCATTCGCGGCGATTCTGCAAACAATATGCAGAAACCCATCACGCTGGAAACCGGCATCACCATTCAGGCTCCCCTCTTCATTAAAACCGGTGAGAAGATCAAGGTGGATACGCGGACCGCGAAATACATGGAACGCGCCTGAGGCGGTCCACTCTGATTCCTCCATTTTGAAATTGTAGGCCCGCCTCTGGCGGGCCTTTTTTCTGGGCGAAACCTCAGGCTGAACTCCCATCCTTCACCAGCGCAGCACCCGCAGACCGCGATGCCGCATGCGGCTTGGCATCAACCATGTCTCCTTTGGATCCACCGCCTTCCCGGGTGGCAAACGCGATGCGGTGAATTGTCTGGTTTGTTTTCTGGCCGGCAGCCGGTTTGGGCCGGCAGACTTCTTGGAAGCGGACAGTGTCGCCGGAAATGTCCGCATAAAGAAAGATCAGGGTTGATATGGCGGCAAATTGCGGGCCTGTCGCCCCGTTTCAGAAACAACCCAGTCACTCCTGCGGACTGATCGACGCCGCAGCCGGCAGGTTGGACCGCGCCTCGAGAAATCTTTTCAATTCCTCGGCCGCCTTGCCGCCAAACCCGGAAACCTCGGCAATCTGTTCCGTGCTTGCCAGCCGGAGCCTCTGCAGGGATCCGAATTTTTTCAGAAGTGCCGTCTTCCGCTTCTCCCCCAGATTCGGGAATTCGTCCAGGAGGCTTTCGGAGATTTTTTTCAGGCGCAGCTCGGCGTTGTAGGAGTTGGCCACGCGATGGCATTCGTCGCGCACCCGCTGAAGGAGCTTGACTGCCGGATGGTTCAATCCGAGGCGCAGTGGCGTGCTTTCTCCAGGGCGGTGGATCTCTTCGAATTCCTTGGCCAGGCCGATAACGGGGATTTTTTCCAGGCCTAATTTTTTCAACTCAGCGCAGGCCATTCCCAGCTGTCCCTTGCCGCCGTCGATCAGAATCAGGTCGGGCAAAAGAGGATGGGGAGTTTTCGAGTCGGGAGGGGGAGCCTGGTCCGGCATCTCTTTCTCCGCTTTATCCGCCTGCGGTTGCGCGGCGGTTAGCTCCTTTTTCAGGCGGGAATAGCGTCTTCGCACCACTTCGGCCATGCTGGCGAAATCGTTCTGCCCCTGAACACCCTGGATTTTGAACCGGCGGTAATTGGCGCGGTCGGGCCGTCCGTTTTTAAAGCTCACCAGCGACGCCACGCAGAAAGTGCCGCTGATGTTCGAGATGTCAAAGCCCTCGATGCGCCGCGGCGGCCCGGGTAGGCAAAGAACCGCGGCCAGCGCGGCCAGATCCTTTTCCGGGTCTAGTGCGATGGGCAGGCTGTAGGGCATACGCTCGAATTTCTCGGTTTTTTTCGCCAGATATTTCAGGTCTTGTATCAGGTCGCGCAGTTGGGCCGCGCGCTCGAAATTCTGCGCGGCCGCCGCCTTTTTCATCTCGCCCTCAAGTTGCTCCTGCATTTCCACGCACTGGCCGCCGATGAAATCGCAGGCCGCGTTGACCTGTTCGAGATACTGGTCGCGGGTCACGTTGCCGATACAGGGCGCCGTGCAGTGTTTGATGTGCGCGTAGAGGCAGTGTTTGTAATCGCGTTGGCCGGGGGTCAGCGGGCGGCAGCCGCGCAGATTGAACTGCCGCCTAGCCAAAGCCAGGGTGCTGCGCAACGCCCCCGAATCTGGAAACGGTCCGAAATAGCGCGCACCGTCCTCCTGCTTGAGCCGGGTCAGGGTAAAGCGCGGGATCGGGTCGTTCAGGTTCACCTTGAGCATCAGGTAGTTCTTATCGTCGCGGAAGCTCACGTTGTAGCGCGGATGCAGCTCCTTGATCAGCTTGCTCTCCAGCAGCAGCGCCTCCGGCTCGCTGCCGACGGTGTGGAAATCGAAATCGTGGATGGCGTCGACCAGCGCGCGGAATTTCAGGTCCCAGCCCATGCGGCGTGAGGATTGGAAATACTGGCTGACACGCTTGCGCAGGTCGCGGGCTTTGCCGACATAGATGACCGTGCCGAAGCGGTCCTTGTGCAGGTAGACACCCGGTTTGTGGGGAACGTTTCCGAGCTTTTGCCGAATGACTTCTTTGACGGACACGAGGGGATTGTCAGTGACCGCCCAGTTCTGTCAACTTTCCCATCGCGGCACCGTCGTCGATCAGTCTGCCGGCCAGATCCCAGCCCTCGATGAGCGAGCGGGTGCGCCCGGCGACAAACAGGGCCGCGGCCGCGTTGAGGAGAACAGCATCCCGTTTTGGACCATGGTCCTCGCCGCGCAGAAGCCGGCATACAATCTTGGCGTTCTCCTCGCGTCCCCCGCCGGTCAGGTCGGCAAGTGTCGCGCGTTGCAGCGGGAAGGGATCCAGTGACAGGCCCGAGACGGTAAAGCCGCGTTCCTGATAGAATTCCGCAATTTGATTTTCCCCGAGCGTCGAGAGTTCATCGAGTTTTCCGCCGGGGGTGCTGCCGCAAACAACCATTGCCCGCCGGCTTCCCAGAGCCTGCACCACGCGGGCCATGGGTTCGCAGAGTTCCGGCCGGGGCACGCCAATGAGTTGGGCGGTGGGGTGCGCCGGGTTGAGCAGGGGGCCCAAGATATTGAAAATCGTGCGCTGGCCCCGCTCCGCGCAGAGTTTCCGTGCCGGGGCAATGTGTTTGAAGGCGGGGTGATAATTTGGGGCGAAGAAAAATGCGAAGTGATGATCCCTCAATGATTCAGCCGCCTCGCTCGGGGACAACCCCACGCTCACACCCAAGGATTCAAGCACATCGGCACTTCCGCACTTGGAGGTGATGGCTCGATTTCCGTGTTTGGCGACCGCGATGCCGGCGCTGGAGCAAAGGATGGCGACGGTGGTGGAAATGTTGAATGTGTTTAACTGGTCGCCGCCTGTACCAACCACATCCAGAATCTCCCGGGCGCGGGTGGACGGGTCAATGGGCACCGGGACGGATTTTTTACGCAGCGCCTTGGCGAAGGCGGCGATTTCACCAGTGGTCTCGCCCTTGCGGGCTAAAGCCGAAAGAAATTCCGCCTTGGTTGTTGCGGCCAGTTGCTCATCCACGAGGCAGTCCACTGCCGCATCCACCTGTTCGTCCGTGAGCGGGCGGGACGAGGCAAGGTCGTTTATCAAGTGTTCAAGCACAGCGCATTTTAAGAGCCCGGTGCCCAAGTCCAAAGAGGAAAGTTTCCGGCTGCACGCCGTCCCTCCGGGGCTGGTACATTTGCGCCGCGCTTTTCGGGGTGGAATTCGTTTGATCTCACGCCATCGTCTCGGCGACTCTCTCCTTACCGCTCAGGATCCGGGAACACGTGAGTGGTCGCCCGTTTCGGCCGTCGGAAGGGGTTGTTGTCTACCCGGCCATGAGTAGAAAGTTTTTTTGCATGAAGTGGATTCTTTTTTTGGTTGTGGCGGTCTCCACCCTGGGGGGCGGCTGGTGGTATTACTCGCACCGGCCCGACCCCGCGCCGCAGTATCAGGTCAGCGCCGTCAGTCGCGGCGATATTCTCCAATCCGTGACCGCCACGGGCGCTTTGAATCCGGTCACCAACGTGACGGTGGGCAGCCAGATTTCCGGCATCATTCAGAGCCTAGGGGCCGATTGGAACACGCGGGTCAAAGCCAACCAGGTGGTGGCCCAATTGGATCCCGCAACCTACCTGGCGGCGATGCAACAGGCTGAGGGGGATCTGGCCAACTCCCGCGCCAATCTCGAACTGGCCCAGATTCAAGCCCGGCGCGCCGATGAACTGTTCAAAGACAAATTGATTTCCGGGTCCGACCACGACACGGCCGTTGCAAATCTGCATCAGGCCCAGGCTGTGGTGCAGATCAAGCAGGCGGCGCTGGATAATTCCAAGGTGAATTTCTCCCGCTGTACCATTCGCTCGCCGGTCGACGGGGTGGTTATCTCTCGCAATGTGGATGTCGGTCAGACGGTGGCGGCTAGCCTTTCCGCGCCGACCCTCTTTGTGATCGCCAACGACCTGACTCAGATGCAGATCGACGCGAGTGTTGCTGAGGCTGATGTGGGGAGCATTGCGGAGGGGCAGAAGGTTAATTTCACGGTCGACGCCTTTCCCTATCGCACCTTCGGCGGCAAAGTCGTGCAGGTGCGCAGCTCTCCCACCACTGTGCAGAATGTGGTCACCTACGATACGGTCATTGCCGTGAACAATGATGATTTGAAGCTCAAGCCCGGCATGACGGCGAATGTCTCCATCACCATTGCCGAGCGAACCAATGTGCTGCGGGTGGCCAATGCCGCGCTGCGATTCAAGCTGCCCGAAACCATTACGGGCTCAACCAATTCCCTCTCGTCAAACAGTTCCGATGCCCATCATTCCGGCGGGGCGGCGGCGGGCGCAGGTGGCCGCCGGCCGCGGGGCGAGCGCAATGTGCGCAATGTTTACACCTTGCCTCCCGACTCGGACAAAAAGGACTTGCCCGTGCGGCCTGTCCAAACCCAGATCAAAGTCGGTATTTCCGATGGATTCACGACAGAGGTGAAAGACGGGCTCGGCGAGGGAGACCGGGTGGTGACCGCCGTGATGCAGTCGGCGACGGGTGTCTCGGCGCCATCCACCAATCCTTTTGGCGGTGGATTCCAAAGGCGCTAGCCGCCTTTCCCTCACATCAAAGTTCCGAAATGAAACCCGTCATCCAGCTCAAGGACATACAGAAGACCTACCACACCGGCGAGGTGGATGTTCATGCGGTGCGGGGCGTCTCTCTGGAAATTATGCCGGGCGAGTTTGTCGCCCTGATGGGAGCCAGCGGTTCGGGTAAATCCACCTTGATGAACACGCTGGGCTGTCTGGATCGGCCCACCGGCGGGACCTATCTGCTGGACGGCACCGATGTGTCTAGGTTGGATCGGGATCAGCTGGCCGACCTGCGCAACCAGAAGATCGGGTTCATTTTCCAAGGGTTCAACCTTTTGGCCCGCACCTCAGCGATTGACAACGTGGTTTTGCCGATGCTCTATTTGCAGCACCGCTTGTCGATGCGCGAGCAGCAGGAACGCGCCTTGCGTTCGCTTGACTTGGTGGGTCTTGGTAAGCGTGCCGATCACCATCCCAACCAGCTTTCCGGCGGCCAGCAGCAGCGCGTGGCCATCGCCCGCGCGCTGGTCAACCAGCCGGCCCTGCTTCTGGCGGACGAGCCGACCGGCAATCTCGATAGCCAGACCAGCATTGAAATCATGGGTGTTTTCCAAAAACTCAATGACCAAGGCATCACCATTGTCATGGTCACCCATGAACTGGATATCGCCCGCTATACCAAACGGAATGTGATCCTGCGCGACGGTAAAATCCTCA
This sequence comes from uncultured Verrucomicrobiota bacterium, assembly GCA_903873415.1. GTDB lineage: Bacteria > Verrucomicrobiota > Verrucomicrobiia > Limisphaerales > CAIQOK01 > CAIQOK01. The sequence continues at coordinate 38,781 of CAIQOK010000163.1, forward strand.
GCGACACGCCCGTGCCGAACCGGCTGGATGCCGGGTTGGAATTATCGCGGCTCAAGCAGGCGCAGGAGGCCATCAAACTCGCATGAGAATCTTTGCCACTCTTCGGCTGGCTGTCCGCGCCCTGCGCCGCAACAAGCTGCGTTCGCTGCTGACCATGCTTGGCATCATTATCGGCGTAGGGTCGGTCATCGCCGCAGTGAGCATCACCACCGGCGCCACAAAGCAGGTGGAGGATCGCGTTGCCAGTCTTGGACAGAATATAGTGATGGTCTACTCCGGCAATTTCAACACGGGCGGCACCCGCGGCGGGTGGGGGAGCGCTCCAACACTCACCGTCGAGGATGCGGAGGCGATCCGGCGGGAAGTCCCAAGCGTGGCGGCCACCAGCCCCGAGGTCCGCGACCAGTATCAGGTTTTGGGTAATGGGTTGAATTGCAACACCACGATCTACGGCGAGGATGTCGACTTTCTCCATATCCGCTCTTGGAATATTGAGGAGGGGGTCATGTTTACCGATGCCGATGTGCGAAGTCTGGCGAAAGTGGCGGTGATTGGGCGGACGGTGGCCGACCAGCTTTTTCCAAACCAAAATCCCGTTGGCGAAACCATCCGGGTGCGCGACATCCCCTTCAAGGTGGTCGGGCTTCTTGAGCAGAAGGGCTTCAGTGTGTTCGGGCGCGATCAGGACGATTTGGTGTTGGTTCCCTATACCAGTCACATGCGGCGTGTGGCCCGCAGAACTTACATCAATAACGTTCTGGTTGAAGCTGCCACCCCCGAGTCCATCAACCAGGTGCAAGCCGATATCACCTCTCTCCTCAAGGCGCGTCATCGCAGTATTGAGCCGGATTTCACGGTCCGGACCCAGCTCGAAGTGGCTCAAATGGCTACTGCCACCGCCAAGATCATGTCCGTTCTGCTGGCCGCCATCGCTAGCGTCTCTCTTATCGTCGGAGGCATCGGCATCATGAATATCATGCTGGTCAGCGTCACCGAGCGGACCCGGGAGATCGGGATTCGCATGGCCGTGGGCGCCCGGGCAAGGGATATTCTGGTTCAATTCCTCATCGAGGCGGTGACCTTGAGTGCGTTGGGTGGATTGATTGGAATTGGCTTGGGGATGGGGGCCTCAAAAATTGTGGCTTACTCCACCGGCTGGCCAACTCTCACCCCGTTTTCTTGGGTTGGCATCGCATCCCTGTCCAGCGCGGTGGTCGGTGTCATTTCCGGCTTCTATCCTGCTTGGAAGGCTTCCAAACTTGATCCGATTGACGCCCTGCGCTACGAGTGATGCACGCCGAAGTTCTTTCCACCCATACTGCGGCTCTCTTTGCCGTGGCGGTGCAGCGCGCAGCGGCTCTGCTCCGGGCCGGCGAGGTGGTGGCTTTGCCGACCGAAACCGTCTATGGCCTGGCTGCCAATGCGCTCGATCCAAAGGCCGTAGCCCGTATTTTTGAAATTAAGGGACGGCCCGCCCATAACCCCATCATTGTCCACGTCGCGAGTTTGGATCTGGCCCGAAATTGTGCCGGCTCATGGCCTCAGAGCGCCGGGCATCTCTCAAGGGCCTTCTGGCCCGGCCCTCTCACCTTGGTGTTGCCACGTTCCATGATCATTCCGGATTCCGTGACTGCGGGTGGCGGAACCGTTGGGATTCGCTGGCCTAGCCATCCATTCATGCAGGCGGTAATCCGGGAGTGTGGTTTTCCACTGGCCGCGCCGAGCGCCAATCTTTCTAATCAGCTCTCTCCCACCAATGCGGGGCACGTGTTGAAACAGCTCGGCGACCGCTTGCCGCTTATTGTGGACGGTGGCCAGGCCCAGATCGGGCTGGAATCCACCGTGCTGGATTTGAGCTCTGCCACTCCGCAGGTGCTTCGGCAGGGCATGATTCATGATGAATCTTTGGCGGCGGTCCTGTCGGAGCTTGCCAGTCCCTTGACGCAGGCAACAGCGGTGCGGGGCGCGTGTTCCGCCCTGCGCAGTCCGGGACTCTTGGAAAAACATTATTCGCCCCGGGCCAAACTGGTCGTCCGGCGGTGGCGGGACGGGGCCGATTTGAAAGCTCAAATGAGGGAGGAGGGTTGGGAAATTGAGAGGGTTCACATCATTGCCCACACCCAAATCCCGCTTGAGGCCGGATTTGGAGGTGTAAGTTTGATCCCGCATGATGCCGAGGCGTTTGCGCGGGCCCTCTACGCGGAGTTGCATTGCTGCGATGATGCCGGTGCCGAGCTGATTGTGGTGGAGGCACCGCCTGAAACCGCACATTGGCGGGCGATTGCCGACCGCCTGAAGCGGGCTTCGGCCGGTTGATGCGCAGCCGTTGCGGTTTGTTTGCGGGCTGATTGCGTGAACTTAAAAACCGTGGCTTCAGGGCGGTTTTATTGGAGTGCTGTAAAACGATCCACTCGTCCGCAGTGTGGAGGAAACCCGCAATCCAGGATCCCTGACGGTCCGCGCACCTGTGGTTTGGCCATTCTTGGCCCGGCTGCGGCAACCGGATTGCTGCTGCTGCCCTTTGCTGGCTGGTTGGATGCCCTGGTTGAGTTGCCAAGAGCAAGCCGGCCGCTTCGGGCGGTTTGTTCCACCTTCAGCCCTTGCCGGCTTGTGCCCGGATCCGTGTTTATCCCCGCTCAAGCGGGTTGGCAAGAGTTAGAGCCAGTTCTTTTATCCGGCGCAAATCAAGCTTGCCGGTGCCCAGAAGCGGAAAGCTCTCCACCCGGTAGTATGCGTCCGCTTTGGGTTTCCAGAGATTGGGAAGATCGGAGGCGGCGAGATGCTCTTGGCAGGCGGTCAGTCCGGCCTCATCGAATTTCTGGAGCACCAGCACCGCCAGACGTTCGCCCTTCTTCTCATCCGGCACCCCGGCCACCACAAAGGTCTGTTCGGCGACACCGGCAAGTTCGTGCAGCTTTTCCTCCACTTTCAGGTGCGGTACCATTTCGCCCCCGATCTTGCTGAACCGGTTCAAACGCCCTGTGATCTGCAGAAAACCGTCCGTGTCAAGAACCGCCATATCGCCGGTCACATACCAGCCGTCTCGGAGCACCTCGGCCGTCTTGGTGGGTTGGCCCAGATAGCCCAGCATCACATTCGGGCCGCGGACGAGCAGCATGCCCGGCTCGCCCAGCGGTTGGGTGTTTGCGGCCAGCGGGTTCTCGGGATCCACAATCCGCACGCAAACGCCCGGCAAGGGGTGTCCTATCTTGCCGCGCTTGGCGCCGACCTGGCGGAAGCCGGCCGCGCGGAAATCCGGGCTGTTCACGGCCACGGCCGGGGCGCATTCGGTGGTTCCGTAGCCTTCAAACGGGCGGATGCCGAATTTTTCCTCGAACGCGGCGGCCAGCCGGTCAGGCAGTTTTTCCGCCCCGGTCATCACGAAGCGCAGGCTGCCGAAATCTCCGGCCGCACAACCGCGCAGGTAGAATTGCAGGAAGGTGGGGGTGGCGAGCAGGAAGGTGACTTGTTGATGATTCGCCAAGGGTCCGATGGCGCGCGAGTCCAGAGGGTTGGGATGATAAACCGCCCCCGCACCCAGCAAGGCGGGCAGCGCCAAAGTGCCGGTGAACCCGAACGAGTGGAAGAAGGGCAGAATCCCCAGCAACCGGTCATGTCCTTCAAGGGCGAAGACCTGGCCTAATTGCTCCACATTCGAGGCGATATTGTAATGCGAGAGCATCACCCCCTTGGGATCGCCCGTGCTGCCGCTGGAGAAAATAACCGTGGCCAGATCTTCCAAGGCAATCTTGCGGCGGCACCCCAAGGCGAGTTCCAGCAGTCTGACCGGCACCCATTTGGCCAGAAAAAGCGCGCCGATTTTTTCCGACCCCGATGGTTTTGCGGCAATATCCTCGAGAAAAAGAACCCGGCCCGGCAGGTTGATTTTCACCTTCTCCAGAAAGGCCCGGGATGTGATGGTAGTCTCTATCTTGCATTGCCGCAGGCAGGAGGCCAGCGCCTCCGCCGAAAGGGTGTAGTTGAGGTTCACCGGCACTTTGCCGCAGAGCAATGCGGCTTGGTTTGCGAGAGCCCCCGCCGCACTGGGCGGCAGGAGCAAGCCCACCATCTCCTGTCCAGTCCACGTTCCTTTCAGGCGTCGTGCCAGAAAGACCGTCCGTGTCAGGGCGGTGCCGAAAGAGACCTTCGCATTCTGCGCATCCCCCAGCGCAAAGCGGCGGGGATGCGAGCGGCAGGAGCGAACGAAACCGCGTTGCAGCGGCTCCATCCGGCCTCGCCGATACGGCCAGGCCCCGGCCAGCAATTCCTGAACCTCCTGACGCACCTCGAACGGGGTGGCGGTGGGCGGCAGAGGTTTTCCAAAACTCACGGTGACCGGATACGGGAGGCGGGCCGGGAGCCGCCAGACAAAGCGGCCCCCTTTGAAACTGCCGGGCCCACCCAGCAGCCCGTCCAGCGCTACGGGGATGATCGGGGCCTCCACGTTCTTCATGATGCGTCCCATCCCGCGCCGGAACGGGAGGAGCTGGCCGATCCGCGTGATCTCGCCCTCGGCAAAAATACACACGACTTCACCGGCGCGAATGGCGTCGCTGGCGGCCTGCAGCGACTGGATCAGCTCGCGCGGCCGCTGTTCGGCGGAGATTGGAATCACTCCGAGGATCTTATAGAACGGGTGGAGCCATCGGTTTTCATAAAGATCCTTGAACATGAGAAACCGCACCGACCGGTCGGTGGAGGCGATCAGCAGCAAGGCATCCGCCCAGGAAACATGGTTGCAAACAAATAGCGCGCCGCCTTTGTCAGGGATGTTCTCCCGTCCCAAAACCCGAATGCGATAGAAGGAGTGGGTCACGCACCAGAGCGCAAAGCGCAGCAGGGCGTCGGGCAGCAGCACCACCACGTAGATGGCGGCTTCCAAGGTCAACACTCCAGAGGTCAGGAAAATTTGGCGGGGGGAAAAGTCCCAAACCTGGGCCAGCAGATAATGGGCGCCTGAAGCCAAAAATACACCGACGAAGGAGAGCAGATTGGCTGTTGCCAGCACTTCCCCCTTTTTGTCGGGATCGGGGCGGTGCTGCAGCAAGGCCGCCACGGGGACGATGAAAAAGCCCCCGGCCACTCCCAGTAAAGCCAAGCATACCAGCGCGCCATTCACCGTGAGACCGGACACGGCCAGCGAGGCGGACATCACCGCCAAGCCGGTTGCGCCCAGCGGGACCAAGCCGTATTCGATTTTTCCGCCGGAGAGGTATCCCGCCGCCACACTGCCCAGACCGATGCCCAGCGCCAGAGCCACGTTGAGTTTCCCGATGCCGATCTCGTCCAGACCCAGGACGAAGGATCCGTAAAAAAACAGGTTTAGCAGGAGCAGCGCGCCGATGAAGTTGAAATAAGTGTTTCCCAGAAGCGACAGGAACAAGGGGCGGTCGCGGCGGATGGCTCCCACCTGCCGCCAGACTTCGGCGGGAAAATTGGGCTGGAATTTTTTCAGGGGCGCCGCGGCGGGCACACGCGAAATACCTAGGCTCGTCGCCAACCCTAATCCCGCCAGCAGCATCAGAAAAACGCCCGACCAAGCGGGCTGGGCGCGGAAATGTGTGGACAGAAAAGCGGCCGCCACTGTGCCGAGAATGATGGCCATGAAGGTCCCCAGTTCCAGCAGGCCGTTGCCCCACGAAAGCCGGTGTTCGGGTAGAAGTTCGGGCAGCAGCCCGTATTTCGATGGCCCGAAAAAAGCGCTGTGCATTCCCATCAGGAAAACGCAGGACAGAAGCAGGGGCAGTTGATGCAGATATAAGCCGCTCAGGGCGGCGAGCATCACGCCGATTTCAAACACCTTCACCCCGATGGAGACGGTGCGTTTGCTGAAGCGGTCGGCGAGGAACCCGCCCGCCATGGAGAAGAGGATAAATGGCAGCGAGAAGAGCGCTCCCACCAGCTCGCCTATTTTGTGTTTCTCGGTCACTGTCACGTCCAGGCTGATAAGCATGAAGATAACGAGGTTTTTGAGGACATTGTCGCTGAACGCTCCCTGAAACTGGGTGAGGAAAAGGCTCCAGAAGCCCCTCAAGCCTTGCCTCTTTGGGGGATTTGCACCTCCAGATTGGATCATGGGCTCAAGCCTAATGATTAACGGCAGCCAGTGCGAATCGAAAAACTCGGGGTTCGCATCGACAGGACCGGATGCCTGCGGATTCGGTTGCCTGGCGTCGGCCTTGGATTTTCCTGCTCGTCAATGCCCTGTGCGATGGTAGGATCGCGGCATGCGAACGGCGATTTATCCAGGCAGTTTCGATCCGTTGACCAACGGTCATTTGGACGTTGTGGAGCGCGCCTCCAAGCTGTTCGACCGGGTTTTGGTGGCGGTCGCCAAAAATGAAAGCAAAAACCCGCTCTTCAGCATGGAGGAACGGGTGGAACTGGTCCGGCAGTCGGTCGGTCATCTGGGCAATGTCCAGGCCGATTCGTTTGACTGCCTGCTGGTGGATTATGCGAGGCGCTCTTCGGCTCAAACCATCGTCCGGGGCCTGCGCGCCGTGTCGGATTTCGAATTTGAGTTCCAGCTCGCCCTGATGAACCGGAAATTGAACGAGCGAATCGAGACCATTTTCATGATGCCCAAGGACACCTACACGTTCTTGAGTTCGCGTCTGGTCAAGGAAATCGCACGCCTCAACGGGGATGTGAGTTCCTTTGTCCCGGCAGCCGTCCAAGCCGGACTGGCCGGCAAGCTGGCCGCCACCCGAGTCTGACCTGATTTATGCCACTGCTTGTCAACCTTCGCCATTTGGAAACCGAGGACCAGGACCTGGACCTGCGCGGGGAGCTGCCCGTTACGGAACTCGATCTGGGCTGCAGCGATGATCTGGTTGTCCCCGCGAAGCCCTTGCTTTACCGGCTCACCGTCCAGTTGCTTGAGGATAGCCTGCTGGTGCAGGGTTCCCTGCGGCTGCCGCTTCAATGCCAGTGCGCCCGCTGCCTCAAACCATTTGAGTATCCTCTGGAGTTTCCGCGCTGGACGCTGCTGCTGCCTCTGGAAGGCGAAGAAAAGGTGGCCGTTGACAACGATTGCATAGACTTGACTCCTCATGTGCGGGAGGATATTCTCCTCGAGCTTCCGCAACATCCGTTGTGCGGAAAAGATTGTCGGGGCCTTCCGCAACCAGTGCAGGGCGAGGCCGTAAAAACCAGTCTTCCCGGGCAGGCCTCGTCTGCTTGGGCGGCGCTGGACAAGTTGAACATTGAGCATTTGAATTAAGATTTATGGGCGTTCCCAAGAGAAAACCGTCGAAGAGCCGTCAGCGCATGCGCCGGGCTTACAACAGCGTGCTCAAACTGCCGCAGCTCAGCACCTGCCCGCAATGCGCGGCACCCTACATCCCGCACCGCGTCTGCCCCTCCTGCGGCTGTTATAAGGGACGCCAGGTGATCACCATCACCGCCGCCTGATCGTTTAGGGCGCGGAAACCCTTTCCGCGCCCTTTTCGTTTATGCGCATCGCAGTTGATGTCATGGGTGGCGACCACGGTTGTGGCATTGTCATCGAAGGCGTCAAGCAAGCGCTCTCCGTTGAGCGTCAAATCTCATCCCTCTACCTTGTCGGCCATCAATCCGAAATCCACGCCGCCCTGAAGAGCAGCGGCCTGAATGACCATAGGGTTGAGATCTTACACGCCAGCGAGGTGCTGACGATGAAGGACAAACCGCTCGAAGGCATCCGCCGTAAAAAAGACTGTTCCATGGTGCGCGCCATTGAACTGGTCCGGGACGGAAAAGCTGACGCGGTCATCTCTCCCGGCAACACTGGTGCTTTGGTGGCGGGCTCTTTGAAACTGGGCCGGATCAAGGGCGTGGAGCGCCCGGCCATCACCTGCCGAATGCCTTCCCGGAACCAAGACTTCATCCTTCTGGACGCGGGTGCCAACGCTGTGGCCGAACCTCTGCATCTGGCCCAGTTTGCGGTCATGGGCAGCATCTATGCCCGCGAAGTTCTGGGCCTGGCCCGCCCTCGGGTGGGCGTGTTGAGTAACGGCTCGGAGGAAACAAAAGGGAACGATTTGACCCGCGAGGCGACCCGGCTATGCCGCAATCTGGATATTAATTTCATCGGCTACACCGAGGGCTTTGATCTTTTCAACGACGGCGTCGATGTGGTGGTGACTGACGGGTTCACCGGCAACATTGTTTTGAAAACGGCCGAGAGCATGGGGTATGCGATGATGCATCTTCTTAAGCGGGAACTAACCGCCAGCCCGGTGCGTAAACTCGGCGCCCTGCTGGCCCGGGGGGCCTTTCGCGGATTGAAGCGCAGCATGGATCCGGAGGTTTACGGCGGCGCCGCCTTGCTGGGGCTTAACGGCGTGGTCATCAAGGCGCACGGTTCCTCCCGCGAGCGCGCCATTGCCAGCGCCATCCGCGTCGCCACCGGGGAGATCAGCCATGGCATCACCCGGCTGGTCGAACAGGAAATCACCTCAGCCAACCTCAAACTCGCCCCGCTGCTTCAGCTGGCCGCGCCTCCCGCCCTTTCCAGCCTCCCACAATAAGCATGACCACCAAGCCCGTCTTCAAGAATCCTCGCGCCACCCATGATTTTCTCGGACGGAGCTGCTCCATTTCAGGGGTCGGATCCTACGTCCCCGAGCGAATTCTCACCAATGCCGAGCTGGAAAAACTGGTCGACACCACGGACGAGTGGATCACCAGCCGCACCGGCATTAAAGAACGCCGGATTGCCGCCCCTGACCAATACACCTCGGACCTGGCGACCGCTGCGGCGCAGCGCGCCATGAAAAACGCCGGCGTCACCCCCGAACAGATCGATCTGATCATCGTGGCCACGATCACCCCTGACATGCCGTTTCCGGCGACGGCATGTCTCGTGCAGCGCAAACTGGGCGCGCGGCGCGCCGCGGCGTTTGATCTCGAAGCCGCCTGTTCCGGCTTTATCTACGCTCTGGAGATCGGTCAGCAGTTTATCATGTCCCGCACCTACGACACTGTGTTGGTCATCGGCGCGGAGAAGCTTTCCAGCATCACCGACTGGCAGGACCGCAACACTTGCGTGCTATTCGGTGACGGGGCGGGTGCGGCCATTCTCCAGAACCGGGAGGGCGCACACGGTCTTCTGACGGCGGTCATGGGCGCCGACGGGGAGAACTCGGACTTGCTCTCAATGGCCGGCGGGGGAAGCCGCTGCCCCGCGACGGTGGAATCGGTGAATTCCCGGATGCATTACCTTCGCATGGAAGGCAAGGAAACCTTTAAAAACGCCGTGCAAGCCATGGTCACCGCGGCCAAGGAAGCCCTGAGGCGCTGTGAACTGGATGTCTCAGCCATCAAATGCATCATCCCCCATCAGGCCAACCGCAGGATCATCGATGCCGTCGGTGACCGGCTCGGTGCCACCCCGGAGCAGTTGTTTGTTAATCTTGAAAAGTATGGAAACACCTCGGCCGCCTCGGTGGCCATCGCCTTGGATGAGGTGGTTTCATCAGGCCGGCTTCAGCGAGGGGATCTGATCCTGCTCGTGGTGTTTGGCGCCGGTCTGACTTGGGGTGCGGCTGTGATTGAATGGTGAGTGCCCTGGTTTGACGATTGGTCTCGGTGTGTTAGTTTCCCTTCGATTTTATGAGTGCCAGAAAGTTGCAATCCGGAAGTTTTTTACACAACCGTCTCTCAATGGCAGCCAGACAGGTTAAATTGTCCCTCTCGCCCGAATCCGTGCTCATTCGCAAGCATGGATTGGAGTTTCACAGCCCCACTTCATTTACCCCCTGGGTGGAAATGACGGTCACCTTGGAGTCGCCGCAGGGCGGGAGGCCGGTTAAGTGTTCCGGCGTGGTGGTTGCCTGTTCAGGCAGCAAACACGCGGGTTATCAGGTCTCGCTGGTGTTCACCAGCATGACCAAGCAGGCCGAGAGCCGCCTCCATTCCCTGGCCCTGTTGCCTCTGGCCTGAGGATATTCCCGGCCGCCGGCACCCTTCCGATCCAACGGTTTTTTGTTTGGCCCGTTCCAGCCCTCGGTTAGCCTGCAGCCATGGAAATTTTTCATCGGATCCTGAAAATCGCCGTCGAAGGCGGTGCCTCCGACATTCACATCAAGGTTGGCACCCCGGTTGTTTTCCGGATCAACCGCCAGCTGGTGGCCATTGAGTGCCCTCATCCCACCTTGGATTGGATGAACTCCATCACCGCGCAGATCACGCCGGCGCATCTCCGGGTCAAACTGGAGGAGGAGCGGGAGATTGATTTCTCCTATTTTGTTCCCAACATCGGCCGGTTCCGCACCAATCTTTTTCAGCAGCGCGGCCAGTGGTGCTACGCCATGCGCTTTGTGAAAAATCATGTGGCCAGTTTTGAGGAGCTGGGCTTGATGCCCATCGTTAAACAAATCGCCGAGTCCCCCCGCGGCATCGTGCTGGTCGCCGGCGCGACCGGCTCCGGCAAGTCCACCACTCTGGCTGCGATGGTTGAGCACATCAACGCCAACTTCAAAAAACACATCATCACCTTGGAGGACCCGATCGAATTTGTCTTTGAGGACAACCAGTCCGTGGTGGAGCAGCGCGAAGTCGGCCTGGATACCCTCTCCTTCCACCACGCCCTCAAACACGTCCTGCGGCAGGACCCGGATATCATCATGGTGGGAGAGATGCGCGATGCCGTCAGCTTCACTGCGGCCATGAGCGCCGCCGACACCGGGCACCTAGTCATGTCCACGTTGCACACCACCAACGCGGCGCAGTCCATCAGCCGCATCCTGGACTTTTTCAAGGCCGAGGAGCGCGAGCAGGTAAGGCGTCAGCTGGCCGGCTGTCTGCAGGCGGTGGTCTGCCAGCGCATGGTCCCCAACGTCAGCGGCGGCGTTTCCCCCGCTCTGGAAATCCTGCTCAACACCCCCACGGTGAGAAAACTGCTCGAGGAAAACCGCCTGGATAAACTCTCCGTGGCGATCGAGACGGGTTCGGAGGATGGGATGCTCAATTTTAATCAGTCGCTCTTCCAGTTGGTCAAAGACGGAAAAATCAGCCAGAAGGAGGCGATGGCCAAGGCGTCCAACCCGCAGGCACTGGAGATGAATTTCAAAGGCATCTTCTTGGACGAGGGCCGTCGCATCTTGGGTTGAGTGCGGTGATTTCGCTGAACCGAAAGCCCGCCGCCTTGAATTCCGCCGGCACTGAATCCTCCGACCAGTCGGAGTTCAATCCTGCCCGTTCCCGGTCCGGAGTGCTGTTTCTCTGCACCGGAAACTATTACCGCAGCCGTTTCGCCGAGGAGCTTTGGAACCATTATGCCCGCCGGAACCACCTCAGGGAACAAGCCGCCTCCAAAGGCTTCAAGCCTGATCCAAAAAACAATCCCGGTGCCATGTCCCGGTTCAGCCTGGAGCGGTTGGCCACGCGAGGCATCACCCCGGCCGGGGCCGCCCGCCTGCCTGCTGCCGTGACGCGGGCCGATCTTCTCCGATATCGGATCCTCATTGCGTTAAGCGAATCCGAGCACCGGCCGATGCTGCTGGGGCAATTCCCGGAATTTCTTGGTGCGGTCCGTTTCTGGCAGGTGGAGGATGTGCAGTGGGAATATTACACCAGCGCGCTGGATAAGATTGAAGTCTGCGTCCGGCATCTGCTGGAGGAATTTGGCCCGGAGTGACGGGCTGCAACTGCGGCAGCTGGATAAAACGGAGCAATGAAAAGCGGCAGCGGCGCCCGCCGCCCCTCCGGCTTACCGCCGCCACGCCGTCTTTGGAGGTTCCGGCAGGCCCTGCGCCCTCAACGCGGTGCGGAAGTGCATCTTGGAAACCTGAGGCAACTGCTCCACACCATGCCGGGTGATGAACTCCTTGGCCGCCGTATCCACCGCGGCTGAAGCCCCCTTGGGAAGCCTCACCTCAAATTGCTTCTCCAGCGCCGCGAGGCGCGACACAAATTCGTGCCGCGCCAGTATCGAGGCCGCCGCCACCGCCAGATCAGCCTCCGCCTTGTGCCGCTGGACCAGCTCGATCTCGCGCCCCAAACTCATCAGCGCTTTGCCGACCACATCTTTGCTGGCGGCGAACTGGTCGCTGATGGCCCGCACCGGGGGCGGGTTCATGCGATGCCTCTGGCCCATGAGATTTTCAATCACCCGCGCGTGGCCCCAAGCCAGGAGGGTGTTGACGCTTCGCATCTTTTTGTAGAGCCGGTTATACGCGTCATTGCCGATCGGCACGACCGATGTCACACAGCCCGGGGTTTCTCGGATCAGCTCGGCCAGTTCGGCGATTTTCCTGTCGCTGGAAATGTTTTTGGAATCGCGCACCCCGGCCTCCTTCCACGAGTTGATTACGGCTTCGTTCACATAAACCCCGGCGATACAGAGCGGGCCGAAAAAGTCGCCCTTGCCGCTTTCGTCCACACCCAGACGCGGGGCGATCAACTCGGGGTTGAGCATCGTCTCGTAGCCGAGTTTGACCTCCTTCAAAATCTCCGGTTCCAGGACGAACTCGATGAATTCCCGGGTGCCCTTGCCTTGGAGCACCAGCTTGCCGCTTTCGTAAAAAACCACGTTCAGCTTGTCTTTTTCAGCGGCGAAACGCGCGTAAGGCACCTTTCGGAACCGGTAGTTCCGCTCCTGAAGCCAAGCCCGGAGCGCCGCGGCTTGCGCGTCGGTCAGTTTGCACGTGTGCGAGGTTAAGGGTTTCACCGCCCGCACCTTAGCCGCCCCGGCGTGCAAAGAAACTCAAAAATGGCAGACGCATCCCCCCCCAGCGTATTGTTCAAAAATGAAGCCCCTCCGATGGGCGCCAATGCCTCGGCTTGCCAGCCCCTTGCCTTCTTCGGCCTCCTCACTACCCTTCAACCCGATGTCACGCATGTCAGCCATCTTGAGACCCGATGAGGGAAGTCCGGAACCGCGCCGGCTCGTTCCCCTGCTGCTGGACTGGTTTGTCAAAGACGCCCGTGACCTGCCTTGGCGCCGGGCCCTCGATCCCTACGCCATCTGGGTCTCCGAGGTTATGTTGCAGCAAACGCAGGTGAAAACGGTGTTGCCATTTTGGGAGCGTTGGATGCGGGAGTTGCCGGATATTGCCGCGGCAGCCGGTGCGCATCCGGAGCAGCTTCATAAGCTTTGGGAAGGCCTTGGCTATTACACCCGTGTGCGGAACCTGCAAAAAGCCGCGCAGCAAATCATGCAACACCACGGCGGCCGGTTTCCAGAATCGTTCGACGATATCCTCGCCCTGCCTGGCATTGGTCGCTACACCGCCGGTGCCATCTCTAGCATCGCTTTCAACCGCCCCACCCCGATTGTGGATGGCAATGTCGTGCGCGTCCTGACACGGCTGTTCGGAATTGGGGGGGATCCTGGCGAAAAGAGAATCAGCGATCGACTTTGGCAGATTGCCGAGACACTGGTTCTCGATGCTTCACGATGCTCCGGTCGGGCCAGAGCCTGCTCGCACCTTAATCAATCGTTGATGGAACTGGGCGCGCTGGTTTGCACCCCGCAGGCGCCGCTCTGTTTTTCGTGTCCGGTCAAAGCTTACTGCGCCGCCCTCCAGGAAGACCGGGTTGCGCTGCTTCCTAATCTGCCAAAGCGCGCCAAACCCACCGTGCTGCACTTCGCCGCTTTTGCGGCAGAGTGGGACGGCAAGTGGCTGGTCAGGCAGCGGCCCTCTGGCGGGGTTAACGCGCATCTGTGGGAGTTTCCCAACGTGGAGATACCGGCCGGAATGGATCCGGCAAGCGCCGCCACGTCCGCTCTTGGATTTTCTCCTGAAACCTTGCGGCCGCTTTGTCGGATCAGCCACGCGATCACCCGTTACCGGATCACATTGACAGTTTTTGCCTGCGACACAACGCAGAGCCCGGAAGCGGGGTTCGGCCAAGGCCTGTGGCTCACGGGTGGCGAACTTCAGGCATTGTCTTTCCCGAGTGCCCACAAGAAGATTCTCAAACAACTGCCTGAGTCAGGCTCGGCCCGCTTTTTTGAGACGTGAGTGTGTGCTGGCAGGGCTTTGAATTATTCGGTGGGGACTTTTTCTGCAGTCCCCCCTCCCGGGGGGGCTTGGGACATTGGATCGGGGATGTTCAGGTGGGGAAGCCGGTAGGATTGAGAGCGGGTTGCGGGTTTTACATGTCAATTTGCGTTGCCAAGGGCAGGGGAAATCGCAAAAGATAGGTGATCATGTCGACGGTTGCCCAACAGTTGCGTCAGGCGCGAGAAGCGCGAAACCTTTCTCTTGCCGAGGTGGCGGATTTTCTCAAAGTCCGCACGGATCACCTGCGGGCGCTGGAGGAGGGGGATTTCGGTGTTTTTGCCGCCCCGGTCTACATCCGCGGATTTGTGAGGACTTACGCCCGGATGCTGCGGCTCGATGTGCCGCAAACCATCGCCGCCTTGGCGGCTGAGCTGGCTTTGACGGAAAAGTTCAGCGAGCCCCCCCCGCTCACGCCGCACACCCGAGGGCCTTTGGATTTCGTGACTCTGCAACTCTCCAAGCTGAACTGGCGCATCGCGGCCATCACGATCGGCGTGATGCTTCTTTTGGCTCTGCTCGTACCGGCCCTGCTTGCAAACCGCCGCCCTCAGCGGGCGGCTGATCCTTTGGCCGGCCTGAAGCCCGGACTTTATCAGCCAGTAAGATCCGGCGGTGACACTCTGCCGGTGCCCCCGCCCGCCGCCCGGCGGTGAGGGAGGGTCAACCGGCGATTTGTCCCCGGGTGACGCCCAGCTGGTGGAGCAGCTTAAGTTGGCGCCAGAGATCAAGCCCCGAGATTTGCCCCTGAAGGAGTTGGAGGTATTTGCAAAGGGTCCGGCTCACCTCGCTGGGGTTTTCATTCAAGAATTCAATGCGGAAATGGCCAACCCCCAGGGCCACCATCTTTTCCACATACTCGGCTCCGGTCTGAGCCCGGGCGTTGAACACGGTGTTGCGGCAACCCGCATCGGCCTTGACTGGATGCTCGGCCCCGACGCGGTCGCGGAGTTGGACGCTGTGAGTGTCGCAGGGGCGGCCGCAGTTTTTGTAGTCTGTTCCGCTGGAGAGGAAAGCGCAAAACACGCAGTGCTCCATGTGAAACATGGGCATGTGCTGATGGATGGTCACCTCAAACCATTCCGGCGGGGTGGATTTGAGCAGGGCTTCGAGCTGCTGGAAATTCAAGTCGTAGGAGGCCGTCAGGCGCTCGAGGCCATAGCGGGTTTTGAAGTGTTCCGCAGCCAGCCGGTTCGCCACGTTCAGCGAGAAATCTCCAATGCAGCGTTCTCCGGCAAAGAAACTCAGATGATCCGGGTTCCGCACCAGATATCCATCCGGCGAGCAGGATCGGATTTGGGTGAGCGTCCATTCCTCGCCGGTTTTAAAGATGCGCGGGGGAGCCAAAAAAACAGCCGGTGAACGGGTGCCGCAAGCGGAGGTGGAATCATCCAAAGCCGGCGACTCCCTCACCATCCGCACCGCTTCGCGGTATTTTTTTGGATCTTCGAACTCGCAGTAGAGGGTGCAGGCCTTGGAACTCAAGGCGGCGGCCAGTTGCTCGAGGTTTCGGACCAGAACGATCAGGCTAGGTGAGGAGTTTGTCGTTTTCCCGGAATGCAAAAGTCCGGGTGCAGGCTCGGATGTTGTAGCGGCCTGTCCGGAGTGCATTTGCCAGCGTTTAGGCCGGGTCCGGAGTTGCTCCAGTTTCGCCACCACCTCGCGCCGCATACGGTTCAATTCTCTTATTGGCAGGAGCACTTCGCCTTCCAATTCGTTTTCCAACGCGCCCAGTGTAAAGGGTGTGCCGCCGAGGCGTCCGAGTTGATCGTGCAGTCGCTCTGTTGTCAGCGGCTGTTTTTCCGCCCGCGCCAGCGGCATGGTCGACTCTACCCGGGCCACATTCCCCTGTTCGTCGCGAGCTTGGAGGAACATGGGTTCGGCACTGCGACCTTGCACTTGGAGGGTCAAAGGTTGTTGAAAACGGGGGGTGTCCCCGGCGAAACTTTGCCTCAGGCGCCGCTCAAGTTCCGGATCACTCGTCTTCCATAATTTGTCTCCGACGCGGATCTGGGAGAAGTCAACGTCCCCGCGGCCGAAGCCCAATCGGGATGCCTGTTGGCCCGGGGGCGGAGGATAGACCTGATAAATTCGGCCGCCTTCCTCCTCCTTTTCCGGATGTCCGGCGTCGAAGACCACGCCGTCGCCCGGTTTGAGGGGGGCCTCAAGAAGCAACTCGACGCCCTCCTGCAGAACGCGGGAGACATGGCCGAGAAAGACGCCGCGTTTCTTGCCGAATCGGGCATGGACCAGAGCCTGATTGTTGATGCCGCCGAACCAGCCGGTATGGAGTCCGCGACTAAAGCCCATTTCAAGGTCATACCGGTCGGAGTCCGGTTGCCTGGCCGGTTCAGATTGCGGTGTGGACGGTTGGGGAAACAGGCGGTCAAGCGCACGCCGGTAGACGCGGGTGATGTTGGCGACGTAATCCGGCGACTTAAGCCTGCCTTCGATTTTGAGCGAGGCCACACCCGCGCTGATCAGTTCGGGCAGCATCTCCAGTCCGGCCAGATCTTGCGGGCTGAGGAGATATTTCCGGTCGCCCAGAGGGACGGTTTTGCCGTCGCTCACCAGTTCGTAAGGCATGCGACAGGCCTGGGCGCACTCTCCGCGATTGGCCGAGCGGCCACCCAAGGCTTCGCTCGTCAGGCATTGGCCGGAATAGGCCACGCAAAGCGCACCGTGGACGAAGACCTCCAAGGGCATTGTTGGGTGAGGCGTGTTTTCTGCCGGGGCGGGCGCGCCGGGGCCGGAGGGGCTGTTGATTTTTGCAATCTCCGCCACCGAGCATTCGCGCGCCAAAACCACAAGATTGCAGCCCAGTGCGCGGGCAAACTCCACACCAGCCGCACTGGTCACCGTCATTTGGGTCGAGGCGTGAATTGGAAAATCCGGGGAGATTTGCCGGATCAGCCTGCAAATGCCCGCGTCCTGCACGATGGCAGCGTCCACTCCCGCGGCGATGATTGCGTGCAGATACCGGGCGGCGTCGGAGAGTTCGTTTTCAAACACCAGGGTGTTAAAGGTGATATAGCCCCGCACACCTCGGCGATGCAGGAATTCCATGAGCTGAGGCAGATCGGCTTCGGTGAAGTTGTGCGCCCGGATTCGGGCGTTGAATTTGTCCAGGCCGAAATAAATCGCATCGGCGCCGTTCTCCACAGCGGCGCGGGCGCAGTCCCAATCCCCGGCGGGGGCAAGCAGTTCCGGACGGCGCAGGCCCTTTGAGGCGGCGTCCTGCACCCCGACCGGGGCGGGGGAGGGTTTAATGGAAACGTCCAACATGTTCCGTATTCTAGCAGAGCACTCTTCCAAGACAAAACCTCTTTGCGCGGCCAGGTGGTTTGGGATTTACTGGGCTGATGCGTGTGCTGATTGCAGGCTGCGGTTATGTCGGCGTCCCTCTGGGGGGGGAATTGATCCGGCAGGGGCACGATGTGTTTGGCCTGTGCCGGAGCGCGGGGTCTCTGGAAAGGCTGGCTGCGGCAGGCATCCGTCCCCTCTGCGCTGACATCACACGGTTGGAATCGCTCAAGGTTTTGAGCGCGGATTTTGATTGGGTGGTGAACTGTGCCGCTTCGGGCGGGGGTGGGGCGGCGGCGTACGAGCAGACTTATTTAACCGGCAACCGCAATCTTCTGGAGTGGTTGCGGCCCTCGCCGCCCCGGCAATTTATCTACACCAGCAGCACCAGTGTTTATGCCCAAGACGACGGATCCCCGGTGAGCGAGGCTGACCTGGTGGAGCCGGGCACACAGACCGGTAAAATCCTGGTGGCGACGGAGCAGTTGTTGCTCTCGGCAGTTCCTTTGTTTCCCGCAACTATTTTACGCCTGGCCGGCATCTACGGGCCGGAACGCGGCTACTGGTTGAGGAACTATCTGAGCGGCGAAGCGAGTCTGGATGGGGACGGAGGTCGTTTTCTGAACATGGTTCATCGAGATGATGTTGTGGGGGCGGTGGTCGCCGCGCTGCAACGGGCTTCCGGCGGGGAAGTGTTCAATGTGGTGGACGACGAGCCGGTCAGTCAGCGCGCGGTGTTTGAGTGGTTGGCGTCACGCCTTGGCCAACCGCACCCGGCGGCCGCGCCGGAAAATGTCGCGCGCGGCCGACCGCGACTGGTGACCAATAAGCGTGTGAGCAACCTCCGGTTCAAAACAAAAACGAATTATTCTTTCAAGTATCCAAGTTTCCGGGAGGGCTACGAAGCTGAAATCCAGTGCATGTTGGCGGCGGGACAGCTCTAAATTCCCACGGCCGCCAAGCGTTGACGGAGACCCAGATCCGGGCCGGGGGCGCCGGGCGGATTCTCCTGGCGTTGAGAGTTTCCACAGTGGAATCCAAGGGGCGTTTCTGCGGTGAGATCGGGCTCAGTAGCTTGGCCGGTTATAAGCCGTAGTTTGTCAGCGTCAGCCCCGCTTTGTGCGGGGATTGTCTGCATCGGATGGATTCAAGAAGAGGGATCAGGCGTTGCGAGCCTGCGGGATTGCCAGATCTGGCTCCTCCAAGGCGGGTGTTCCAGGGGGCTGGCCGTAGTGAAACCCGGTTTCGTTTTCAAAACCCAAAGGCGCATTGGATGTCGCGATAAAGCCAATGCACAAGCCGCAAAGGATCAACACGGCTGAAAGAACGAATAGTGTAATCATGAAAGCATTTGAAGCACCCAAGGTGCCAGACCCGGATGCCCCGTTTTAAAGGTAATGCTCGTTCATCCGGTCGCCCCGCCCTCTGGCTTCCAGATTGCCTTGGTGAGGTGTTTGTTTCTCGGTGCTGCTTCCAATGCGGACTGGTCTCCCTTGCTCCCTTTTTTCCGCTGAGCGAGACGCCGCTCCTCTGTGTGTTCAAAAAACCGTCCTTGCCTTGGAAACAGGGGCATGGTTCAAACACATCAAGGCAGGGTGCCCAGGAATTGGAACAGAACTGTCCCGAAATACTACGGTTGAGATGTTGCACTATGAGTCCGGCGGCAACGTGGTGGAAAGGTTCTGGGATTGATCGTGGGATTGATCACCGCAGCCGGAGTGGCTAGGATCAGCAGGCAATGCAATCTCTTGAGATGCCCGACTCGCATCACCTTTCCTCCGCCATCGGTTGGATGGAGTTGGGGCTTCCGCTTGAGGCGGGGGCGGAGGTTGCACTGATTTCCGGGCCGAATCAGAACCACCCTGATGTGCTGGAGGTGCGGTGGACTTTGCTGGCCGAGTCGGGCCGATGGGAGCAGGCGCTGGAAGTGGCGCGGGCTTTGGTTCGGGTCGACCCCGGGCGGGCTTCCGGGTGGTTGCATCAGGCCTATGCGCTGCGGCGGGCACCGGAGGGCGGATTGCAGGCAGCCTGGGATGCCTTGATGCCAGCCTGGGAGCAATTCCCCCGCGAATCAATCATCCCGTATAATCTCTCCTGTTATGCTTGCCAGTTGAAGCGACCGGAGGAGGCGTTGGATTGGTTGCGGCGCGCGCTACGAAGCGGGGGACCCGCAGAAATCAAGAGGATGGCCATGCAGGATCCCGATCTGGCGCCGTTGCGTGCGCAAATCGAACAGCTCTGAGCGGCCGGTCTTCCATTGCCTGCCGGTGGGATGCGGCGCTGGCACGGAATTCTTGCCGCGTGCGGTGAAATCAGTTCCTTTGAAAATACCAGTCTGAAAGGTTCAAGCCGATGAGCCTGAAACGGAATGGAGACTCAGCAGACGGTCAAATCCGCTTGATTCACTCGCTGCTCTGCATGGGAAGCAAGGATGTTGAGCAAAGCCTAGGCATTGGCGACGGGCCTTTTGCGATGAAGCTTCAGCCTGCCGCTTCTCGACTCCGGCTGCGCCGTGGCTTCTGTGGCGCATCATCCCGACCACCACGGCGTTTCTCCTCGCGTTTAATCCCAGTCCCATGGCTGCTGGATCACCGAAGGCGGAAGGTAAATCCGGGACTTTGTCAACAAGGCCCGAGGATTGGCAGGCTGTTGACGAAGGCGTGGTGTTCCAAGTGGAAAATCGGTTTTCAACAGCCTGTGAGGCGCGAGGGAATGCCGGTCCGGCGGCGGTCCGCCGGTCACTTTCGCGCCGCCAGAAACTGCACGTGGCGGTCGATGCGGTTGCCGGCCTCGACGAGCTGTTCGTAACTTGTGGCGAAGCAGGCGCGGCAGAAGCCCGTTCCGTTTTCGCCGAAGGCCGTGCCGGGAACCATTGCCACCTTCTCCGTCTGCAGCAGGCTGACTGCGAATTCCTTTTCACTCAGGCCGGTCCGTGAAACATCCGGAAAGGCGTAGAAGGAACCGCGTGGCAGATGGCATTTGAGGCCGATCTCATTGAGGCGGCGGACGATGAAATCGCGGCGGCGATGATATTGCTCGCGCATTTTCAGCATGCCCTCCTCGCCGCGCACCAGCGCTTCTATGGCGGCTTCCTGGCTGATGATGGAGGCGCACATCATAGAGTATTGATGCACTTTCATCATGGCTTCGACCAAGGGTGCCGGGCCGCAGGCGTAGCCGATGCGCCAGCCGGTCATGGCAAAGGCCTTGGAGAACCCGTGCAGAAAAATCGTCCGCTCCTGCATGCCAGGGAGGCTGGCGATGCTGACATGCTGCCCCTCAAAGGTGAGTTCGGAATAGATCTCGTCGCTCAACACGAGGAGGTCTTTTTCGATGGCAAATTTGGCAATGTCCTCAAGCTGCCGGCGGTTGCAGGTTCCCCCGGTGGGATTGCAGGGCAGGTTGAGCATCAGCAGTTTGGCTCCGGGCTGCCAGGCGGCGCGCAAGGCGTCTGCGGTGAGCGCAAAATTGTCCTTGGCGTAGGTGGGCACGGGGATGGCTTGGCCGTGCGCCAGCGTGATGCTGGGATGATAGCTCACGTAGCACGGTTGGTGGAACATGACCTTGTCTCCGGGGTTGATGAGGGCTCGGGTGGCGATGTCGATCGCCTCGCTGACGCCGACGGTGACGATGATTTCATCCTCGGGGCGGTAGCTGACGGCGAAGTTTTTTTCAACGTAGCGGTTGATAGCGCGGCGCAGTTCGATGAGGCCGAGGTTCGAGGTGTAATGAGTTTTCCCCTTTTCCAGCGCGTAGATTGCCGCCTCGCGGATGTGCCATGGGGTGTCGAAATCAGGTTCGCCGATGCCCAGAGAGATGACGTCCTTCATCTTGGAGACGATCTCGAAAAAGTCGCGGATGCCCGAGCGGGGCAGGTCGATGACGTGGCGGGCGATGAAGCGGGATGAGTCCATTTTGAAATTGTGAATTCCCAATGACTAGGGGCCGGTTTGAATCACGGTGCGACGTTGAGGCGTCCGGTTTCCTCGGTCCGGCCTTCCATGAGGATGCCCGACTGCTTGTAGGAGCGCAGAACGAAATGGGTGGCGGTGGAGAGGACGCCCTCGAGTGTGGAGAGTTTCTCGGACACGAAGGCGGCCACCCTCTGGAGGCTTGTGCCGTTGACGAAGACCAGCAGATCGTAGCCGCCGGAAATCAGGTGGCAGGATTCAACCTCGTCGAAGCGGCTGATGCGCCCGGCCAGGCGGTTGAATCCTCCGCCGCGTTCGGGCGTGATGCGGACCTCGATGATGGCGCGCACGCCCCCTTCGTCCTCCGAGAGATTCAGCACGGGGCGCCAACCAAGCAGCACCCGCTGCTGCTTGAGGTTGTCGATTTCCCGGTTCACGTCGGATTCAGGCAGGTTGAGGACCTGGGCCATGTGCGCGGTGTTCAGACTGCCGCCTTCGAGTAAAAGTTTTAAAACCGGATTCATTGAGGTTCTAGTTTTGCAAAAGGCCCCTGAAACTCCAGCCTAATTCTCTCAGCCCGCACGTAGTCCCGGTCATCCTTGATGAGGCCTGGCCAAGTGCGGATGAAACATGGAATCAGAGCCCCGCCCTCGGCCGGCAATGGCAAGAGCGCTGGTTCTCAGGATCATCGCCGGGGTTTTGACGGCCCGTTGGCGCGGGCCGGTTTGGGCCGCCGGTCTCCTTTTTTGTGGAAAAGGAATCCAGACCGGATAGAATCGGGTCGTAGTCTGTCAAATCCAAAAAATCACAGAGAAATATGAATCCCAAATCAACAGCCATTATCATGGTGGGTTACCAGAACGACTATTTTGCGGCCAACGGCATCCTCCGAGGGGTCGTGGAAGAGCCCGACCGGGTGGACAGCGTTCTGGTCAACACCCTGGATTTTATCCGCGCGGTGGTCTCCACGCCGATAACGATTATTTCGACCCCGATTGTTTTGGAGCCGGGCTATCGGGCGCTGGCCAATTCGGTGGGGATTCTGGACACGATCAAGGCGTCCGGTGCTTTCAAAGCGGGAACGGCCGGAGCGGACAACATTCCCGAACTGACGGCGTTTGGGGACCGCATCACCTATGTGAAAGGGAAGGTGGGATTCAACGCGTTTTCGAGCACTGAACTGGATCGTATTTTGAAGGA
Organism: uncultured Verrucomicrobiota bacterium; assembly: GCA_903873415.1. Lineage (GTDB taxonomy): Bacteria > Verrucomicrobiota > Verrucomicrobiia > Limisphaerales > CAIQOK01 > CAIQOK01. The sequence goes on from CAIQOK010000163.1 coordinate 61,183, forward strand.
GCGCGGGATCAAGGACGTGCTTGTGGCGGGGATGGTGACTTCGCTTTGCATTGATTCGACGGGGCGTGCGGCCTATGAGCGCGGGTATGGGGTGCAAATCCTCTCGGACTGCACATCGGCGCGGACCCGGGCGGAACAGGATTTTTTCTGCAAGAATATTTTCCCGCTTTATGGCGGGGTTCTCGACAGCCACCAAGCGTTGGAACAGCTTACGGTGGTTGCGGGGTGACCGGGCGAGCCTCATGCCACAAGAGCCTGATAGAAAGGTTGCATGCCTCGCCACGGACCTTCATGTACAGGCGACGTATCGTCTCACCGAGGCTTTGGTTGAGTCGGAAAACCGGATGCGGCGCCGGATCGAACTGCTCTCCGAGATTGTCTTTGAGACTAACCTGCAGGGCAAATTGGTCTTTCTGAATGCGGCCTGGCAGAAAGTCCTGGGTTATCCGGTTGAGTCTTCTCTGGGCCGGACCCTGTCCGAGTTTGTCTATGGGGGGGATCAACCGGTTCTGGAGGCGGCAATGCCCGGAAAGGTCCCGCCGCTATCCGCGCTTCGGCCCCGCGTGCGGTTCCTCGGGGAGAAGGGGGAGGTCGCATGGATGGAAGTGTCTGTGGCACAACTACCTGACGGTGGCCTTGTGGGCACCTTGTACAACATCACCGATGTCATAAAGGCCCAGGACGAGCTGGCCAAGTTGTCGCTGGTCGCCAGCTTCACGGATAATTTTGTGATCATCACCGATCATCTCGGCCGGACCGAGTGGGTGAACCAGGCGTTTACAAAGCGGACGGGCTATTCGATCGAGGACATGCTTGGCCGCAAGCCGGGGGAACTGCTACAGGGGCCGGAGACAGACAAACAGACGGTGGAGCAGATCCGTAATTTATTGAAGGCTGAGAATTCCTTCACCTCGGAATTGCTTAACTACAGCCGCTCCGGCGAGAGTTACTGGGTGTCCTTTCGGATTTCACCCATCAAGGATGCTCAGGGTCGTGTCTCGCGTTATGTGTCGATTCAGACGGATTGCACCGACCTGAGGCGCAACCAAGAAGCTTTGGGTCGGCTGGCTGCGATTGTGACCACTTCGGAGGATGCCATTTTGAGCACGACGCTCAGTGGTTTGGTCACCACTTGGAATACAGCCGCGGAGCTGCTCTTTGGCTACACTGAGGCCGAGATGCTTGGCAAGCCGGTAACTGTTCTTCTGCCCCAGCAGAGCCTGCACGAGGAGACGATCACTCTGGCCCGGATCAAAGCGGGGCACCGGTTGGACCCTTTTGAAACCGTGCGGATCAAAAAAGACGGGACTGCGGCGGAGGTTTCCGTGACGCTTTCTCCCATCAAGAACGCCGACGGCAAAGTCATTGGCGCTTCGACCATTGTCCGAAGCATCACGGATCGCAAGCGGGCGGAAAAATCCTTGAAAGACTCCTTGAAGGAAAAAGAGGCGCTGCTCAAGGAGGTGCATCACCGGGTGAAAAACAATCTTCAGATTATCAACAGCCTGCTGCGGATGGAGGCGGGGCGGAACACGGATTTACCCACGCAGAATGTTTTAAAAGAAATGCATGGGCGCGTTCGTTCCATGGCTCTGCTGCATGAATCGCTCTATCGTTCCAGCACTTTCGCGGCGGTGGATCTCGGTGATTATTTGCAAAAACTGGTGAGCCAGACCTTCCTCCTGCTGGTGGGCGGTCTCAACCGGATCCGGCTTCAGACCGATTTAGCCAGTGTCCAAGTGGCCATGGACCAAGCCCTACCCTGTGGTTTGATTATCAACGAGTTGATTTCCAATTCAATCAAGCATGCTTTTCCTGGCAGCCGGCACGGGGAAATACGGATTGAGCTGAAGGTGCTTGAAAACGGGCAAAGATTGCGGTTAAGCCTGAGCGACAACGGAGTGGGTCTGCCGCCGGACTTTCTGGAACGCAGCGACAAGTCCCTGGGCTTGAAACTGGTCGGGGACCTGGCCGACCAGCTCAATGGCCGGCTGGAAACAGGTTCGCATCCGTCGGCCAGTTTTGCCGTCGAATTCGAGCCTGACAACAGGGAGGGGTGCGGGGTGCCGGCCGCATGAAATTTTTTTTGAGGCGGTGATTTCATAAAAGGCTGGCCGGAGTCGGCAATCCAACTTTGAAATCCTAGTCAACCATGAGCAACCAGAAGAAAAGGCCGAGGATTTTCATCGTGGAGGATGAGTCGATCGTCGCCCGCGACATACGCCAGCAGTTGGAAAAGCTTGGCTATGAGGTGGTCGCGAACACCCGGCGCGGCGAGGATGCCATTCAATTAACCGGAAAACTAAGTCCAGACCTGGTGCTGATGGACATTGAATTGGCCGGGCGGATGAAAGGGACCGAAGCGGCTCAGGTCATCATGGAGCAGTTTGGAATTCCGCTTGTTTTTCTCACCGCCAACGCCGATATGGAAACGATGCAATCGGCCAAGGAGGTGAAGCCGCACGGCTACATTCTCAAACCGTTTTCTGAGGAGGAGCTTCAAAAGGCGGTTTGCAAAGCACTGTCGGGGCAGGAGGATAAACCCAAGCAGGATGGTCCTGGCGCCGGCTAGCCGCACCCGCAGCGGGTCAGGGCGCGGCCGGGAGAGGGTTGGTGGCTGGGGGTGCGGGTGAATCGGGGGCGAGTTCTTTGAGGGTGCGCAAGGGATGCAGCGGCAGCAGCAGCAGTTTGGGCAGGATGAACACCGGTTCTGTCTTGGGCGCATCCAGCGTGCCGGTGACTTTGTATTCAAAGAGTTTGGTAACCGGCCAGAGCATGGTGCTCAACACTGGGCCGAACACCCAGGTGCTGCGCAGCAGTTCGGCTTGAACCCGGGCGTTGAAGCTCCGGTCCATCCCCAGAGTGCCCCGGTATTGCAGGCGCACCGCTGCGGCCCGGATCTCCAAATCATCCGATCGCAGTGTGCCGTTGGTGATGGAGAAGGTGGCCGACGCTTCGCCGGCCCGGCTGCTGCCCAGCCCGGGTGAAATGCCCTCCAGCACGGGCGACAAGATCCCAAAGACAGGGATCGACCAGATCAGCCCCTCGCGCAGGCTGACTTGTCCGCCGCCGCGCAGGCTGGTTAGATCGGAGGTGTCGCCGTTGGTGAGGGTCGCCGTGCCGGTCAGCCGGCCCTCCAGTTGTCCCGGGCGGGTGGACAGGTTGCTGATCAGCGCGCGGAGATCCGCATTGGTCACGGCCACAGTGAACTGGAATTTCGTGCCAGGGGATTCTTGTGGAAACTCAAATTGCGCCTGACCTGCCGCAGTTCCGTCATAGAAAGCGGCCTGTATTTGTTTAAGGTCCAGATGCTCTCCCACCCAATCCACATGCCCTGAAATATGGGTCGCCGCAAGCCGCCACCATTGGAAAGAGTCCCCGTCCACGTCGAAATGCAGGTCCGCCAGTCTTTCGTCGCGGATGGGGATGATGCCTTCGGCATGCACGCGGGGCGGGTGGAGAAAACGGTAGGGGGCCATGATCAGGGTCGTCTTGGGCCCTATCATGCGGGTGACCACATCCGCATCCACTTGGCCGGTGGCGTTGGTGAGATAGACTCGTTGTCCGATCAGGTCCACCCCAACGCTGGAGGCCATGGCGCTTTGCGCCCCCACCTCGGCCCGCGGCGCCAGGCAGCGAAGGTAGCCGTTGGTGTAGTCCAGCCCCGTCTCGACGCGGCTGATCGGCTGTCCCCGAAAACTGCAGTTGGTCACGAGGATGTGTCCCCGCACTCCGATGCCTTGGAGATCATACCAGCGGCCGTGGATTTCGGCATCAATCACGGGTGGCTGGGTAAAGCCGGCCAGTTTGAAGCGGCGCTGCTGGTTGGTGTTGAGCAGCGGGCGGATCAGAAGCGGATCAAGCGTGCTATGGATCTGGAATGAATAGCTGTGGGTGACCTCATCGGATTGATGACTCAGGTTAAGGGTGCCCTCGGGCCGTGTGGCCAGAAGGTCCGGGACCCTCCAAAAACGGTTGGAATAAGAAAAGTGGGCCGCAAGTGTGTCGGTGGTCACGCCGCGGAAGGCGGCATGATCCATCTGGACATATCCCTGCAGGGAGACGGTGGGCTGCACTTCGTTTTGCCAATCGGGCCAGGCGCGGGTCCAGGCGGGCAGGGTAAGGGTGCCGGCGGCCTGAAGACGGGGGGGGCTGGACCATGAAAATTGTTCGAGCCAGTGCCGGCTTTTTTCGGTGAGCATCCCGGAGAGGCCGTGCGGTTCAAAACCGGACCGGCCGTTGAACCGGAGTTTGCGGGTGATGGTATTGAGGCCGGCCTGCATGTCCAGCGTGCCGCCGTAAAGCTTGGCGGTCAGGTTGGAGATCTGGAGTTCAGGCGCGAGCCAGCGGCCGCTGCAGGACAGTTCGTCCGCATTGAGCTTGGAAAATTGAGCTTCCCGGGCCCGCGCCGCAAAGGCCACTTCGAAGGGGGTCAGGGTCTGCCAGAAAGGCCAGCCGTTGGTGGTGCCTGACATTGTGAAAATAGGGGTTGCCGGGAAGAAATTCAGGTTCAGGCTTGCATCCCGGGCGCTGCCCCAAGGGGAGCGGGCCTCAGCCACATGGAGGCCAGCCCGGGCGTTCAAAGGCAGCGCATGGGTGAGAGACTGCAGCCATTCGGCGTTGAGCCCCACTCCGTCGGCGCTGCCCCAAGGTGTCCGTGCGGTGGCGGCTCTGAGATGCAGCCTGGCGGGAAAGGTGTCCGAATCCGGGGCCGCGGCATCGGCGTTGATGCTCAAAGTGAGATTGGTGGTGATGGCCCAGGGTGTTTGGGCCCGGGCTGCGTTGAGGTGGAGCTCCAGCCGGACGGCGCCGTTGCTACCTGCGGGGACCAATGCCATCGAGAGATTACCCTGGTGCACTTGCCCCCAGGGGGTTTGGGCATCGGCCGCCTGCAATGTCAAGCGCGCTACCAGACCTGAAAGGTTGCGCGCATCTCCCCGCACTTCCAGTTTCAGGCGCGGCGGGGTCGAATAATGGATTTTGGCCAGGGTATCGGCCAGAAGGGTGAGACGTTCCTGGATCACACCCGCTGGCCGGGCAGGGGAGGCCTGAAAGGATTTCCAGTCCCGGATGGACGAGGCGTTGGTAATGACCGCGTCGAGCTGGATGTCAGCCCCGGCAAAGGAGGCGCGAAAGGGTTGCAATTGCCAGACGTCGTGTGGAAGGAGGTGGAGTTCGGCTTGGATGTTTTCGAAGGCCAGCTCGCGGGGGGTGAGGTTTGTGCTTAGCGGCCAGGAAAACCGGCCCTGACGCAACCAAAGAGAGTCCACCTGCAGATGGCGGTGCAGCAGCGCGGACAGATTGATTCCCACCGCCACTTCCCGAAGGGTCAGGCTGGGTGCCGCGGCATCCGCGGTTGGGCCGAAGGCCACGTTTTCAGCCACAATGCCCCGCTCCCAGTGCCAGCGCATCCGGGTGAATCGGAGGTCGATTCCGCCGGCACGGAGTTTTTCCAGCACGGGGCGTTTGACAAAATCCGGGAGGCCCACCCGGTTGAGATAGAAAATGCCGCAAACCAAGAGGAGGAGGAGCAGCCAAAGGGTGATGCGTAGGCTGCGGAAACCGATGCGCAAGCGGCGCCAAAAAGAGTTTGGTTTGCGCTGCACCATCGTCAGGGAATGTTCGCCGGGATTGTCAGATAGGTCAGCACGAATTGATACACCCCGAGCGACAGCTCAAAAATCCAAGGCGCCTGTTCAGGCGCGGCGCTGGCATAAGGCAGACCGGATGCAGCCATGCCGCCCATTTCCAGCCGGCGCTCAGTCCCGTTGGTGAGCGTCAAGGTGATGGTATGTCCGCGGGTGATGAATCCGAATTGGTCGCGCTTTGAAGTGTCACCGGCCGCCCATGCCGCCGCAGTCAACAGGCCTAGCCGATGGCAGGCCTCATCAAGGGCGGAGGCGGTGATCTCGTCCATGATGCCCTGGGAGCCCGGGGCGAATGTCCACTTGCCGGTGCCGGTGCGGAGGAGTTCACGCACCTTGCCTGCCTGTTGGATTTTGATCCGGGCGACTTCGTTTTCCGAAAATGTCCAGATCTGCCGGTCGCGGAGCTGCCAGCTGGCGTCGGGCAGATTTTGGAAATCGGCCAGTTTGACCGCATAGACCGGACTTTCCCCGGCGCGGCGCACGTAAATCAGATTGTCCTGGTTGGTGCCGAAGTCCAGCTGAGCCAGCACGGTGTTGGTTGGCAGGCCGGAGGCGTTGGTGCCCGCGGTTTTGACGATGAACCGGCTGATCGGTTCTGCCAAGCCCTTGGCCGGCAGGTCCTGGTCCGTGACGACATCCTTCACGAACTGCACCACCTCCAGACCGGTGAGCTGTCCGATCAGGTTGGTGACCCAGGCTGTGTCCGCTTCGAACCCTTGTGGAAGCACCTTCCAGCGCCCGCCTTGCCGCTGCAGTTTGAACCGGTCCCGGGCGTGCACCTCGATTTCGTCAATGGGTGAGGTCGGAGTCACAAGCCGCCGGTCGCGGAAGGATTCGTGGGAGTCGCGCCAGGGTTCCAGTGGGGAGCGGGCGACGGTCACAACGGAAGGCCGGCCTTGGCACCGGGCGAAGATCTGGGATGTGTCGTTCGTGGGGCTGCGGCCGAAATCAAGACTTAGCAGGCAGTTGGTTCCGCGCAGGAGGCTGACGCTCAGTTCCGGACTTTGCAGGCCGAAGGCTTCCAGATCCGCTTTGGGATTATCCGAAACAAAGCGCCCGGCCTGCAAGGAGCCCAATTGATGCAAGGCGCTGACCACCTTGCCCCCGTCGGCGCGGGATTCCATTGGCAGGATCATTCGCCAAAGCCGGTTGGTGGGGTCCAACTGGAGTTCGAGCACCTTGCCCGAGTTGGTCACCAGCAGCCGGTCGAAGGCGAGTTGCCGCCAGTCGGCCAGAGCCAGATCGCGCCACTCATTTACCGTTCGCGGAATGAACCGCAGAAAACCGGCATCCACAATGAATACGCGATCATCCCCGATTACCTGCACAAAAACCTGATCGCCGGGAGCGGTCTGGTTACCGATCAGGATGCGGATGGATCTGCCGACGCAGTCCAAGGCGAGCGTCAACTGGGGGCTGGAGAATCCATAGTCCTGATCGGCTTGGGGGAGGTTCTTCAACTCTTGCGGAGAGAGGCTGGCGGGTGCCAGACGTTCTAAATTCTCAACCAGCGCCTCGATCACAGCCGGGCGGGCCCGATAGCGGATGGGATCGGTGATGTGCCAAGTGTCATTGGTGTGTTGCAGGCGGATGAGGGGGTGGCCCGCGGGTTGGATTTGAAGGCTGGTGACATGGGTGGCTTGAAAGCCGGGCAGCAGGAGCTGCGGGAGGTGTGACGGTTCAGGCTGGCGGCGTTCGATCAGGAATATAAACGCACCCAGTCCCGCTGCCAGCGTCACCCAGAACCAGGTTTGCTTGGGATTCATGGCGCGTGAGGGCTATTTGCTGCGGCGAAACCAGATCAGCACACCGGAGAGCAAAATGCCGCCGGGCAGCGCCCCGAGCAGCAGCCATTGCACCGCTTGCATTTGGGGCCGGGTCAGGGTCAGCCGGTATTCCATAACCGGCCTAGGCCCCAAACCCTGCAGCAAGGCCGGGCGGTCGAGCAGCCAGTTGGCCGCATAACCTGCGAAATCGCGGTTCGCACCGGACTCAATCTGGCGGTTTCCAAGAAACAGGGCGTCGCCAGCCACCAGAATGCGGGTCGCCCCGCGTTCACTCACAACACCCTTTACAGTGCCTTTATCCACAGCTGCCAGCAGCGCAAGCGCCTGTCGGGGTGGCGAGGTTTCGGCCCCCTCGAGAAAGGAGCGCGGCCCGGAGAATGCGATTTCCTCCACGCTGGGGGCGTCGGCTGCCTGCGCGGAGAGATCCAGCTTGCGGATGGCCCGTGGCAGGATCAGTTGCAGCCGGGATCCAAGCAGCGGATTGACCACAGGATGTTTGGAAAAGGTCCCCACGATGACATCCGTTCCCACCGTGGTATAATCGGGGTCCTTGACAATCTGGGGGCTGACGCCGACGCCCCAACGAGTGAGGGTTTTTTCCAGGCCGCAAGGGTGCCCTGCGGAGTAGGCGCTGAAGAGCACAAACAAATGTCCCCCCTCGTCCAGGTATTTTTCCACCCGTTCCAACTCCAAGGGCGGGATGGCGTCGCGCGGGCCGGCGATGACAAGCAGGTTGCAATCGGCTGGAACGGCATTGGTGAGGAGCGAGATGGACTCGCATTGGATATGGTTTTGCTGCAGTACGGCTGCGAACTTGGCCAGCCCCTCATCTGCGGTGTCACCGGGGGATTGTTCGCCATGGCCTTGGAGGAAGCAGGCCTTGAGGGCTTTGGGGCTGGTGACGGCGAGGATGGCGGAGCTGAACCGCATCTCGCCGTTGAAGGCCACGGGCCGGCGGCGGAATTCGCGTTCGGTCTGATTGGGCACCGGCTCGAGAGAGAATTGGGCCAGAAGGTTGCCGTCGACCACCCGGGAGTTGCCGCCGCAATCAAAAATCACCAGATTCTTGTTCGTCGCCGCCCCCAGATTGTATTTGAGCTTCACCTGCTCGGCCGCGCCCGGATCACGATAGTAATCCACCGTGGCGACGCTCAGATTGGGTGCCGCGGCGCGGTATTCCTTGAGCAGGTCGGTGATGTCGCTGTAGAGCGGTTCGTCTTTGTCGTAATAGAGGGTGACCTGAATCTGGTTAGTCAGCGACCTGAGGAGACTGAGGGTGCGCGTGGAAAGTTCGACGCGGGTGCGGGTGCTGAGGTGGAGGCGGCGAAAATGCCGCCCGCCGAGGTAATTGGCCATGACCAAGAGGGCCAGTGCCGCGAGGATGCCCAGAACCATATTGAGGCCCAGGCCCCATTTGCGGCCGGGCGAAAAACTGGATTTGACTGGTTTCCCGTTTGGCATGGTCATTTCCAGCGCCGGCTTTCCACGACGCGCAGGGTGAAAAAAAGGAAGAACAGCGTCAGCGTCAGATAAAGAACCACCGTTCGGGTGTCGGCCACGCCGCGAACAAAGTCGTGCATCTGGTCGGGCAGACCCAAGCGGCCCAAGACCTGCGTCTTCCAGTCGCCATCCGGCAGTTTTACGGCAAGAAAACTGACCAGAAAAAGGCTCACATTGAATCCCACGCTGATCATCGCCGCGGTGGTCTGGCTGCGGGTCAAAGCTGATGCCAAGCAACCCAGAGACACGAACACCCCACCCAACAGCATGATACCCAGATAGGTGCAACCCAACGCCCCGCCATCGAAGCCCGACACCTCTCCGGTGTAATGCCTAAGAATCAAGATGCAACACAGCAGCGGCAGCCACATCAGCAGATAAAACACCATCGCGGCGCTGAACTTGGCCGCCACCACCTGCAAATCGCTGACAGGGGTGGTCATGAGCGTTTCAAACGTCCCCGTGAACTTTTCCAGGGCGAAAAGCCTCATGGTGATCACCGGCACTGCCAGTAGCAGGATCAACCAAAAGAAGGCGGTGACATAAAACAGCTCGGTCACCGGCATTGAGGTGGGTTCATCCTGCAATTTCATGAGCAGGATCACAAAGCTCAGCCCGGTCAGAAAGGCCGCGGCCGCAATGATCACATACCCGGCGAGAGAGCAGAAAAAACCCGCCAATTCGCGCCGCGTCAGAATCCACCAGGCTTGCATCAGGCTTCCTCCTCCTCGCCCGGTCTGGTCACCTGAACGTAAATATCCTCCAGCGAATGCCGGCTGCGGGTCAGTTCGCGCAGGGACCAGCCCCGCTCGCGGGCCAGGGCGAAGATCTGCGGCCGTAAATCGATGCCTTCATGGGCGGTCAGCGCGCAACGGTAATAGTCTCCCTCGGCGGCGGAGACATCGAACTGCTCCACTTCGGGCATGTCTGTCCAGCACGCCCGCAGGTCGGCGGGGGGCGCGGCGATTTCGGCGATGATCTGGCTGTTGCTGCTCATTCGCCGTTGCAAATCCTCCGGCGTGTCGGCTGCCAGAATCCTGCCCTGAAACAAAATCAGCATCCGGTTGCAGGTCACCTCTGCCTCCGGAAGGATGTGGGTGGAAATCAGCACCGTGTGCCGTGCCGCAAGGCTCTTGATGAGCTGACGCACGGAGCGGATCTGGTGAGGATCCAATCCAATCGTCGGTTCGTCCAGGATGACCAATTCCGGCTCATGGACCAGAGCGTCGGCCAGTCCCACCCGCTGGCGGTAGCCCTTGGAGAGCTGGCCGATGATTTTGCCGCCCACTTCGGTCAACTCGCACTGTTGCATGACCGTGTCGACCCGTGAACGCGAGCGTTTCCAGCCCAGCCCCTTGAGTCGGGCGCGGAATTTAAGGTATTCCCGGACGCGCATTTCGAGATGCAATGGATTGTTCTCCGGCATGTAGCCGATGCGCCGGCTTACCTCGCGCGAGTCGTGGAACACATCGAATCCCGCCACGCGCACGCTTCCGGAGGTGCCGGGCATGAACCCTGAAAGGATTCTCAGGGTGGTGCTCTTGCCCGCCCCGTTCGGGCCGAGCAGGCCGACAATCTCCCCGCGGGCGACCGTGAAGGAGATGCCGTCCACCGCCGTATGTCCGGCATACCGCTTGGTCAGGTTCTCCACTTCGATCATGGGCGCAGCGCTCATTATTTAATAAGGAACTGTAGCGGACATTTTATCGGGTCGGCCAACAAAATTTCATATTACCTTAAATTCAGATCCACCTCGCCTTTGCCCCAGAAGTTGGCGTTGCCGGTCCGCTGGAGCGCGGCAATGCTCAAACGCACCGCTTCTCCCGCCCGCTTTCCATAGAGCAGCTTGGCCAACAGGGTCGCGTCGCCAACCGCCTGTCCGTCCACCGCGGTGACGAGCATGCCGCTTTGCAGGCCGGCGGCGGCGGCGGGGCCGCCCGGTTGCACGTTGGAAATGGCGAAGCCCGAAGCGCGCACGCCGTAGCGCGCCAGCAACTGGGGCGTCAACGGTTCCAGTTTCATGCCGGTTTTTTCGAGAACCAGAGCCGCATTAAACACCGATTTTTCCGGGACCAGCCGCACGTTCAGATCCGTCAGCCCGCTCTTGCGCCGGACGGTGATGGCGATGTCAGCTGCGGCATTGGTGGCCAGCAGTTCGCCGAAGTCGATGAAGTTTTTCGGAATCCGGCGGTTGACCTGCAGCAGGGCGTCTCCGATTCGGAACCCGGCGCGGCCCGCCGGACTGTCGGGCTGCACGGAGGTGACGACCAAGGGGTAGGATCCTACTTTGACCCGGGCGCCAAACCAGTAGGATTTAACAAACTCCGTCGGCAGAATGTCGGCCAGGGCGTCTTCCACCAGGCGGATGGGGATGGCAAAACCAATGCCCTGCACCGGTTCGCCCTTGACCTCGCTCAGGACGGCCACGTTGATACCGATGAGTTCGCCCCGCAAGTTGATCAGCGGCCCGCCGCTGTTGCCTGGATTGATAGGAGCATCGGTCTGCAACCAGTTGGGGATGTCCAGTGGGGTGTTTTCCTTGGGCAGGCTGCGGCTCTTGGAACTTAAGATCCCGCGCGTCACGGATCCGCCCAATCCGAAGGGGTTGCCCAAAGCCAGAACGGTCTCGCCCAGCAGCAGGTCGTCTTCGCGCGCCAGACGAATGGCATGGAATTTTTCCCCCGGCCGGGCGTTGAGTTTTAATAACGCCACGTCCCTCTTCGGATCGCTCGCCACCACCGTCGCCTGATACACATTGGTGCCGGTGACGAATTTCACGGCGATTTCCTCGACCTGGCGGACCACGTGGTCGTTGGTCAGCAGATAGCCCGACTCGTCGATCACCACGCCTGAGCCCAAGCTGTAGGGGGAGTCGGGTGCCTGCTGCCGATAATAAGGATTGAACCAGCTCTGAAAAGCCTCGGCCACCGGGTCGCGGGCCGGCACCGCGTTGCGGGTGGCAATGTTCACCACGCTGGGCAAGACTTGTTCCACCGCGTTGACCGTGGCATCGCGCCGCACGTCGTTGTCCACCAGCTCCAGAGCCGGGATCGAGGCGGGAAGCAGTAGGGCGAGCAATAAGCCGGCGGCCCCCGCGCCCCGGCCGGGATGGTCGATATGGGTGAAACGAGAGTTCATTAGTGTATCAACAGTCAACCCCGCCCCGAGTTTTGTTCAAGAATTGCCGAGCCGACGTTGACCAGCAAAAGGCAGACCTGCTGTTAATTCAAGTAATTCCTTTCACCCCGGTCCCTCCGCGGCACCGGCGGGATCCTCCCGGGCTTAGGTCCCACGGCCCGAATCCGGCTTGACAAGGGGGATTCGGGGGCGGAAGGAACAGGACGAGGTGTTTAAATTCCCATCCAGTCCCTATGCGCTTTGGAGGCGGGAGAGCGGCGTTGCGCCACTCTTGGGCGATCGTGCCGACATGCCGCCGGAACGGCTGCTGCAGGCCGTCTGGCAGCACCAGCGACTGGTTCGCGAAGAACTGTTCCTTCTGGACGGCCGCGCGGTGCGCATTCTGCATCCTGGTTTTCTCAACCGGGAGGGCGGGCCTGATTTTCGGGACGCAGTGATCCAGTTTGGAGACGCCTCTCCGGTGTCCGGTGATGTCGAGGTGGATCTGCAGGCGGGAGGCTGGCACGCGCACGGGCACGACACCAATCCAGCCTTCGCACGGGTAATTTTGCAGGTTTTGTGGGAGGGAGGGAGGATGGTTCCGGGGATGCCGGCGCAGTTGGCTTTGGTCAACCGGCTGGACGCGCCGCTGGGCGAGTTGGGTTTTTGGTTGAATGCCGAAGCGGAAACGACGCCGGAGAATTTATCGGGCCGGTGTTCCGGGCCTTTGCGACAGATTGCCCCGGAAGAGTGGTGTGGCCTGTTGCAGCAGGCCGCGGAGATTCGTTTTCAATCGAAGGCGTCGCAGTTTGCCGCATGCGCCCGGCAGACCGGCTGGGAGCAGGCTTTTTGGGAGGGATTGTTCCGGGGGTTGGGTTACAAACACAACGGCTGGCCCATGCAATGCCTAGCAGAGCGGCGCGGGCGTTGGTTCCTGTCTGAAAGCGCTCCCTTGGTGCTGCAGGCCCGCCTTCTGGGAATTGGGGGGCTGCTGCCGGCGGATGTGACCCGGCTGCCGGCGGGGTCCGCAAATTATCTGCGCCGGACTTGGGATCATTGGTGGCGGGAGCGCGATGCCTATGCGGATTGCCAGCTGCCGGGATCGTTATGGCGTCTGCATGGCCAGCGCCCTGCCAATCATCCGCAGCGGCGTTTGGCGCTGGCGGCCCATTGGCTGGCCAAGGGGGATTTGATTGCGAAAATCGAGCGGTGGTGCGCCGAGGAAGTCCCCGCAGCCGGGTTGGTGGACTCGTTGCTGGCGGTTCTGCAAATTGACGGGGACGACTTCTGGTCGTGGCATTGGACACTGCGTTCGCCCCGGTTGCCGCGGCCGCAGCCGTTGCTGGGGGCGGCGCGTGTGACCGATCTGGCGGTCAACGTGATCCTGCCTTGGCTTTGGGCCCGGGCGGTGGAGGGCAAGCGGCCCAAGCTGCGGCACGGCTTGGAAAACCGTTTTTTCTCCTGGCCTGCGGCGGAGGACAACGCTGTCCTGCGTCTGGCCCGTCAGCGCCTGGGGGTGGGGGGCAGGCCGCCCACGCCCTGGCGCGCGGCGGAGCAGCAGGGGTTGATTCAAATTGTGCGCGATTATTGCGACCGGTCCAACGCGGTTTGTGGCGGCTGCAGGTTTCCGGAACTGGTCCGGAAATGGGGTGAACTGGCCGCTGAAAATCCGGGAAGTGCGAAATCGATGTAAAAGAGTATTGACTCCCCGTCGCAGTTGAGTAATTTCTTAATTCCTTTGATTGGATTTTAGATGAAAACGCATTTGCCAAAAGTTAATTTGGATCAACGCAAGTGGCATGTTATTGATGCCGACGGCGTGGTCTTGGGTCGTCTCGCCGTTCAAGTAGCCGATGTGCTGCGCGGGAAAAACAAACCCGTATACACCCCGCACCTTGATGCCGGCGACTTTGTTGTCGTCGTCAACGCGGACAAAGTCCGGGTGACCGGTAAAAAAGAAACCGACAAGGAATACATGACTTATTCCGGTTGGAAAGGTGGCGAGAAATACACCACCGTCGGCCAGATGCGCGAGCGGCATCCCGAAATGCTCATCCACCGCGCGGTGCGCGGCATGGTTCCCAAGAATCGCTTGGGACGCCAGCTGCTCACCAAACTGAAAGTATTCAAGGGTGCAACGCATCCTCATACCGCGCAGCAGCCCGCGCCACTCGCTATCGTAAAGTAAGATTGTAACAACTCCCACAACCCTTTCACCGCATGGCAGACAAAGCTCCTGAATTCCTCGGCACCGGCCGCCGCAAAACCGCTGTGGCCCGCGTGCGCCTCTCTTCCGGCACCGGAAAAATCACCGTCAACGGCCGCGCCTTTGACAATTACTTCCCCCTCGAAAGCCTCCGCGGCACCGTATCACAGCCCTTGACCGTCACCGGCACGGCTGACAAATACGACGTGCGGATCAATGTGTCCGGTGGCGGCCCCAACGGCCAGGCCGGGGCGGTCCGACATGGAATCGCCCGGGCTCTTCTGACGGTGGATGCCGCCATGCGCGGTCCGCTCAAGGCCGAAGGATTGCTTACCCGTGATCCCCGCATGAAAGAACGCAAAAAATACGGTCAGCCCGGTGCCCGCAAGCGCTTCCAGTTCAGCAAGCGTTAATTTTTCTGGACGGTTTCAAACCCCGCCGGGCGAAAGCCGGCGGGGTTTTTTCTTGCGGCAGCTCCTTTCAGACTCGCAAAACCCGACGATCCCTGAAACATTTCCCCCGATTGTCAGCGCTAGAAATTTGAAAAATGAAATCGAAGAAGGTCGCCATCGTCGGCGCTTCCGGCTATTCCGGCGAAGTGCTCGTCCAGTTGCTTTTGAATCACCCTTATGCCGACTTGGTAGCCGTCACTTCGCGCCAGAGTGCCGGACAGACCCTCGCCGAGGTCTTTCCCAGATTCGCCAGCCATCCCAAGTCCAAGACAATCCGATTCAGCGGACCGGATGTCGCTGTTCTTGCCACGCAAGCTGATCTGATTTTTCTCGCCCTGCCTCACGGCGTCGCCGCCGAGTATGCCGTACCGCTGCTGGAAGCCGGCTGCACGGTGATTGATTTGAGCGCTGATTTCCGTTTGGGCGACGCGGCTGTCTACCGTGACTTCTATGCGCATGAGCATCCGGCCCCGGCCCTTTTGGCCAAAGCAGTCTACGGACTGCCCGAAGTTTATCGGGACCGGATCCGCACCTCGAAACTCATAGCTTCGCCGGGCTGCTATCCCACCAGCATTCTCTTGCCGGTTATTCCCTTGATCAAGGCCGGGCTGATCCGGCCTGAAGGCATAATAGCGGATTCCATGAGCGGGGTGACGGGTGCGGGGCGCAAGGCGGAGGTGGATTATCTTTTCTGCGAGTGCAACGAAAGTGTCCGGCCCTATGGCGTGCCGAAGCACCGGCATCTCTCGGAGATTGAGGAACAACTTTCCCTGGCTGCAAATTCACCGGTGACCATCCAGTTCACGCCCCACTTAATCCCGGTTAATCGGGGCATTCTCACCACTCTTTATCTTGATCCGGTCGCGCCGTGCAAGGGCTCGGAGGGGGCGGCGCATCTGGCTGGCCAGATTGCTGCCTGTTATCAGAACGCGTATGAAAACGAGCCTTTTGTCCGATTGCTTTCGGGCAAAGCATTGCCTGACACCAAAAATGTCGTCGGCACCAATGTCTGCGAGATCGCTTGGCGGGCCGATCCGCGCACGGGCCGGCTGGTGGTAATGAGCGCGGAGGACAATCTGCTTAAGGGCGCCAGCGGCCAGGCGGTCCAGAGCATGAACATTCTCTGCGGGTTTCCTGAAACAGCCGGGCTGGTTTGATTTGTGCCGCCATCTGGAGCTCAGCTTTCAAAGTGGAACGCAGCGGACTACGCCGCGAACTCCGATTTGCAAAAGTCTTGGGCGGAAGAACTTCTGGCAGAACTCGTTTTTCTCGGCGAGGAGCGCGTCCTCGATGTGGGCTGTGGCGATGGAAAGATCACCGCCGGACTGGCCCGCCGCGTGCCGCGGGGTTCGATCGTGGGGGTTGATGCGGCTGCAGAGATGACCGCCTTCGCGCAGGAAAATTTTCCGGCCTCGGAATTCCCCAATCTCAGCTTCCAAGTCATGGACGCGCGGCGGCTCGGGTTTGATGGGGTGTTCGACCTGGTTTTTTCCAATGCGGCCCTGCACTGGGTTGAGGGGCATGAGGAGTTTGTTCGCGGCGCAGCCTCGGTTCTCAAACCAGGCGGCCGGCTGCTGGTATCCTGCGGCGGCAAAGGCAATGCCCAAGACGTCTTTTTGGCGCTGCGGTCGGAACTGCGGCGGTCTCGATGGCGCGTTTTTTTCCGAGGGCTGGCGGCACCCTATTTCTTTTACAGCTTGGCCGATTACGAAGGCTGGCTTTTGCGCTGTGGTTTCAGGATTGAAAAGTTGCAAATCGCCCCGCAGGAGGGGCTCTTCGAGGGGTTGCCTGCTTTTGCCGCTTGGCTGCGGACAACTTGGATACCGTACACGCAGCGTGTCCCAGAAGCGCTTAGGCAGGAGTTCATTGATGCTGTTGCCGCCCGCTATTTGGCCCGGCACCAACCCGATTCCACCGGCCGCGTTCGCGTCCGCATGGTGCGATTGGAGATAAACGCCGTTAAAATATGACCCGATGAAAATCCCCTGTTTCCATGTCGACGCCTTTGCCAGCGGGCTTTTCACAGGGAATCCGGCCGCCGTCTGTCCGCTCGAGTCCTGGCTTGCGGAATCCACACTTCAAAACATCGCCGCTGAAAACAATCTTTCTGAAACCGCCTTTACCGTGGTGCGGGGTGATGAATTTGAATTGCGCTGGTTCACACCGGTGAGGGAGATAGATCTTTGCGGCCATGCGACTTTGGCGGCGGCGTTTGTCTGGTTCAGCATCTACGGGCGCGAGGACCGCATCCTTCGTTTTCATTCCCGCAGCGGAATACTTACCGTTTCGCGGCAGGACGGTTTGCTGACGTTGGATTTTCCCGCCCGTCCGGCCTTGGATTGTGCGGTGCCGGAGGCGCTGATTGAAGGCCTTGGGGCCAGACCGCTGGCGGTGCTTAAATCCCGCGACTACATGGCGGTCTTTGCCACCGCCGCGCAAGTCAGTGCCTTGAAGCCGGATTTTAACAGGCTGCGAACGCTCGACTGTTTTGGCGTGATCGCCACCGCACCGGGCGGCGGTGACTGTGATTTCGTTTCCAGGTTCTTTGCCCCCGGCGCGGGGATTGACGAGGATCCGGTGACAGGCTCGTCGCATTGCACCCTGATTCCGTATTGGGCGGGACGTTTTGCCAAACCCAAGCTTTTAGCCCGTCAGATTTCCAGACGCGGCGGGTGGTTGTCCTGCGAGCTGGCAGGTGATCGGGTTGGTATTGGGGGCAAAGCCGTGCTTTACCTGCGCGGAGAAATTGAAATAGTGGACGCCGGCAAAAGCGATTTAATATGAAACTCAAGTTCAAAAACGTCGAAGGTTCCATCACGGCGCCCAAGGGCTATCAGGCCGCTGGTGTCTTCTGCGACATCAAGCGTTTGGGCACCGGCAAGGGTTCGCAAAAAGGCAAGAAGCGCGATCTGGCGCTGATCGTGTCGGAGGTTCCGGCAACCGTGGCGGGCATGTTCACCACAAACCAGGTCTGTGCCGCGCCCGTGAAGGTGTGCCTTGAGCGGATGAAAAAAGGAGTTGCCCGGGCTGTGGTGGTCAATTCCGGCAACGCCAACGCCTGCACCGGAAAGCAGGGCATGACTGATGCCCGTGAAATGGTCGCTTTCACCGAGCAGGCTTTGGCCCTGCCCAAAGGCTCTGTTTTGGTCGGCTCCACCGGGCGCATTGGTGTCGTCATGCCCATGGACAATGTCCGGGCCGGAATCCTCGAGGCCGGCGTCTATCTGGGAAGCACCCCGGAGCATTCAGCCAATGCGGTCGAGGCCATCATGACCAGTGACACCAAGCCCAAACAGATCGCCATTGAATTCAGGCTCGGCGCTCAAACCGTGCGCATGGGCGGCATGTGCAAGGGCGCGGGCATGATCCAGCCCGGCATGTCCCCCACCGGCGTCCGCCCCGCAACCCTCCCCCACGGCGGGCTTCATGCCACCATGCTCGGATTCATCACCACCGACGCGGCCATTGATCCCAAGCTCCTTCAGACTGCCCTGAATCAGGCCGTTGCCCACAGCTTCAACCGGATCACCGTGGACGGCGACATGAGCACCAACGACACGGTGCTGGTGCTGGCCAATGGACTGGCCTGCAATCCGGAGCTCAAAGCCGAAAGCCCAGGATTGGCTGTCTTTCAAAATGCCCTCACCTATGTCTGTCTGGAGCTGGCCAAAATGATCGTGCGTGATGGCGAGGGCGTGCATCGTGTCGTGACGGTCCGGGTGCAAGGCGCCAAAACGGTGCAGGACGCCGACGCCGCAGCGAGAGCAGTGGCCAACAGCGCCCTGGTGAAAACCAGCTGGCACGGCGGCGACCCCAACTGGGGTCGGATCATTGACGCAATCGGCTATAGCGCGGCGAAGGTGGTTGAGGAGAAGGTCGACATTGGATACAGCGCTCCGGGCGGCAAGAAGATTTTGTGGAGCCTGCGGCGTGGTCAACCCACCCACGCCACTTTCAAGGAATTGTGCCAGGCGGTGTCCCCCAATGAGTTCGAGCTCCACATCCGGCTGAACCTAGGCGAGGCGGGCGCGGTGATGTACGCCGCCGATTTAACCGAGAAGTATGTGGATTTTAACAAGGGCGACGTGACCGATCCAACGACGTTGGGAGGCTGAAAGCCGAGGCTCATGCATGGCAGACCGGCAGCCGGTGCTCCTTGTTGTTGTCCTCCAGCGAATCGGCTAGCGCTCTCGGGGGCGGCGGAGATTGCCATAAAAAAGCAGTTCCTAATTCCGGGCCGGACAAATTTCGTTTTCATTTCCGTGCGGCAAAACTAAAGTCACCTCGTGCAACCGATTGCCTTTCGACTGGGCAGCCTCTCCGTCCACTGGTACGGCGTGATGATGGCGTTGGCTTTTTTCTCCGGCCTGTGGACCGCCGCCCGGCGCGCCCCGCGCCAGGGAGTCCGCCCCGAGCTTGTCATGGATCTTGGTCCGTGGCTTATCGTCGGCGCCATCCTCGGCGCGCGGACCGTTTACGTCACAACCTATTGGCAGGAATCCTTTGCCGGGCAGCCGATATGGGAAATCTTCATGATCCAGCATGGGGGATTGGTCTATTACGGCGGCCTGATTGGAGCCGTGGCGGCAGGGCTGGCTTTTCTGAGGCTCAAAAAAGCCCCAGTCTGGAATGTGGCCGACGTTCTCGCTCCGAGCATTGCTTTGGGCTATGTGTTTGGGCGGATTGGCTGTCTGCTCAACGGCTGCTGTTACGGGCAAATCTGCTCCTTACCTTGGGCGATTCATTTCCCCGAAGGACATGAAACACATCCTAACGGGCTGCATCCCACCCAAATCTACGATTCCCTGCTCAGCTTGGTTTTGTATCTGTTTCTGGCTTGGCTTTACCGCCGCAGGAAATTCGACGGCCAGGTCTTTGCCTCCTATCTGCTCAGCTACGCACTCACCCGGTCGTTTGTAGAACTCTTTCGTGGCGACTACGGTGACACCCACCGCCACGGGCGACTGACACCAGCCCATCTGGTTAGCATCGGGATTTTTATGGCCGGTGCTGTTCTGTTTGCAGTTCAGTCCAAGCGGCTTCGCCATTCCGGCTCCCCTCAAAGCCGATGAACCTTCCCGGGCCCCGGGCCGGGCAACGCACCCCATACCCTCCGGTGTTCATCGCCGGCCCGACGGCCGTGGGAAAGTCCGCGCTGGCTCTGGAATTGGCGGAAAAAATCGGGGGCGAAATAATCTCCGTCGATTCCATGCAGGTTTATCAAGGGCTGGATCTGGGCACCGCTAAAGCCAGCCCGGCGGAACGGGCCCGCGTCCCTCATCATTTGATCGATGTGGCGGGGCTATTGGCGCCGTTCGATGCTGCCAAGTTTGTCGCACTTGCGGAGAAGGCCGTGGCTGAAATTCAATCCCGGGGACGTTTTCCGGTTTTTTGCGGCGGAACCGGCCTTTATTTCAAAGCTTATCTTCAAGGGCTTGGCGCCGCGCCACCGTCGGATGAAAGGCTCCGTTCAGAGTTGGAGGCCGCCCCGTTGGCCCGTTTGCTCGACGAACTGGAAATGCTCGACCCGGTAACCTTCAATCGCATCGACCGCCACAATCCGCGTCGGGTCGTCCGCGCGGTGGAGGTGATCCGCCTGACCGGCAAACCGTTTTCCGCACAGCGCGCCGAGTGGGCAACGCGGACAGATCCAGCCGGTGAAACCGGCGGATTTGTCTCCGGCGGGGGATTGCCGCAGTCCGGATTGGTTTTCGGGTTGTCCCGGTCTGCCGATGACTTGCATGCCCGGATCAATCTTCGGGTCGATGCGATGTTCGCGGCCGGGTTGGTGGAGGAGACGCGCCGGCTGTTGGCGCAGGGGCTGGAGCAGAACAAAACCGCCATGCAGGCCATCGGCTATCGGCAGGTGGTGGAACACCTGCGCGGCGAGCGCCCACTCGCCCAAACCGTCGAGTTGGTGAAGATCAAAACCCGTCAGTTCGCCAAGCGCCAGATGACCTGGTTCCGCCGGCAGTTGCAGTTGGAGTGGATGGAATTTCATCCGGACACGACCTGCCAAGCCGCCGCTATAATCCTGAAGTCCCGGATTGATTCAGTGACGGCTCAAATTTGATAGATGCCAATGCGGTTTGTGAATGTCTTTTCGGACATCTACGACCCGTGTTGCGGTTCGGGCGGCATGCTCATCATCAGTCAGGAATTCATTGACCAGTCCGGTGGGGACGCCTCCAACCTCCGCCTCTGCGGCCAGGTGCGCGACCCGTCCGCGTGGGCCATTTGCCGGCTCAACATGATTTTGCACGGCATCTCCGGCGCGGACATTCAACGCGAAGACACGCTACTCCATCCGCTCCATCGCGACGGCGGCGAATTGGAACGTTTCGACCGCGTCATTGCCAATCCACCATTCAGCCAAAATTACTCCACGACGAACATGGAGTTCAAAGAGCGATTCCGCTGGGGCTGGTGTCCGACGAGCGGGAAGAAGGGCGACCTCATGTTCGCGCAGCACATGCTTGCCACCTGCAAACCCAACGGCATGGTCGCCACCGTCATGCCGCACGGCGTGTTGTTTCGCGGCGGGGAGGAGGGGAAGATTCGCCAGAAGTTCGTCGAGCAAGACCTCATCGAAGCCGTCATCAGCCTGCCACCGAATCTTTTCTACG
This sequence comes from uncultured Verrucomicrobiota bacterium, assembly GCA_903873415.1. Lineage (GTDB taxonomy): Bacteria > Verrucomicrobiota > Verrucomicrobiia > Limisphaerales > CAIQOK01 > CAIQOK01. The sequence continues at coordinate 82,519 of CAIQOK010000163.1, forward strand.
GCGCGGGCATTCCGGCGTGCATCCTCATCATGCGCCCGAACATCAGCGGGAAATCACCGAATCCGGGCAAGCCGAAGGAACGTCGCGGCCAGATCCTTTTCATCAATGCCGACGCCGAGTTCCACGCAGGCCGCGCGCAAAACTATGTGCGGCCTGAGCACGTTGAGAAAATCGTCTCCACGTTCGACCGCTTCGAGGACATTCCCGGCTACGCGCGCCGTGTGTCGCTGGCGGAACTCAGCAGTGAGGCCAACGATTTCAATCTCAACATCCGCCGTTACGTGGACAACTCACCGCCACCCGAACCGCACGATGTGCGCGCCCATTTGCTCGGCGGCGTGCCTGTAGCCGAGGTCGAAGCGAAACGCCCGTTGTTTGACGCGCTCGGACTCGACCCGCGCCATGTCTTTGCCGCGCGCAAGGGCGACAAAATCTATTGCGATTTTGCCACCGCGCTCGCCAACCGCGCTACGCTCCGCTCGCTCGTGGAAACCGACACCGGGGTTCAAGCCCGGCTTGTGGCGGTGCGTGAGCATTTAGCTGCGTGGTGGGCGAAACATTCTCCCCGGCTGGCCAAACTTCCTGAACACCGCGAGTTGAATCGCGTCCGCACAGAGTTCCTTGAATCGTTTGTCATCGCGTTGGGGCAGAATGGCGACGGAAAAATCCCGTTGCTCGACCGCTACAAATTATCCGGTGTCATTGCCACCTGGTGGACCGACACGCTGCCAGATTTCAAAACGCTGTTGGAAAACGGTTTTCCCGGCGTGATTGAAGGATGGGTGGACGCCATTTCCGACGCGGTGGAGGACGACGAATCCACCGGGCCGACCCTCGATCCGTTTTCGCACAAGCTCGTGCGCCGCGTGATGGCCGATTACCTCGAACGCATTGCTGTCGCCAAATCCGACATCGCACGGCTCAAGGGCGAGAAGGAGGCGTTCGAGGCGCAGAACCCGCCCGAGGATGAAGAGGAAGCCGCCAGTTGGAATTACGCGAAGGAACTGGAGAAGCGCATCCGGGATTTGAAATCCGAGAATCGCGACGCGCTCAAGGAACTCGCCAAACTCGAACGTGCTGTGACGAAAGCGCGTGCCACCGACGACGACCGAAAGGCATTTGCAGCCGCGCGGACAAAGGTTCAGTCCGTGCTCGATGAGATTGAGTCCACCGAAGACGAATTGAAGCCCTACGAAGCCATCAAAGAGAAACTGGCCGAAGCGCGCGCCCGTTACCGCGAACTGGTGGACGAGTTTGTGAATGAACTCCGTTCACGTTGTGACGTGATGAACGAGAAACAGAAACGCGCCCTTGTGCTGGAACTGCTCGCGCAAGACGCGCAGTCAGGTCTCGACGCTGCTGCCGCCGAGAAGCGGCAGGGAGTCACCCGCTTTCTTGAAAATATTTGGGACAAATACGCCAGCCCGCTTGACCGGATTTCTGCGAGCCGGGATGAAACCAGCAAGGCGCTGGGAAACGCCCTGAAAAAATTGGGATATGTCCGCTGACGCATCAAAGCCGGTTTCCTCTACTGCCGACGGCGAACTTCTTCAGCCGCCGCGGGGGTGGACTGAAGTTCCACTCTCATCTGTGGCGGACGTTCGTTTCAGTGGAGTGGACAAACTTTCCCGGCCCAGCGAAGAACAAGTCAGGCTTTGCAACTACGTTGACGTTTACAAGAACGACTACATTACCCCCGACTTGGAATTCATGCGTGCCACGGCAACGACTTCGGAGATTGCGCGCTTCGGATTGAAGTTGGGTGATGTGATTATCACGAAAGACTCGGAAACGCCGGACGACATCGGCATTCCGACCATCATTGACTACACCGCGCCGGATTTGGTTTGCGGATACCACCTGGCACTCATTCGCCCGAACAAGGATGAGGTTGACCCGACATTTCTCGGCAAACAACTCGCCCATCATAGGCACGCACGCCGGTTCGGACGACTGGCCAATGGATTGACGCGCTACGGCCTTCCAACCTCCGCCGTAAGCGGCGCGCCGGTTTGGAGGCCCAAACTGTTAATCGAGCAACAGGAGATTGGTCGCACCCTGCGACTCGTTGACGAGACCATAGCGAAGACGGAATGGGTTACACCCACATCCATGACCCGGCCCGTGCGCTCGACTTCATCGCCCGCGTGTAGATGCGAGTATTCGCCGAGCAGCACGACGCCGATTTCGTCCTCGTCCACGTTGAACGCGATGCCGAG
>CAIQOK010000164.1 GCA_903873415.1 uncultured Verrucomicrobiota bacterium
ACGCCAGCACCGGCCAGCCTTCACAGGTTTACGAATGGTTTCTCACGGCTGGCCTTTCGCTGACAGCGCGCGCGATATGGACGTCGCAGGTTGTCGGATATTTTCAGGTCTTCTTCACGCTTTCAGATTGGCGGATGATTCAGCGCGCTGTCCGGCGTTGAACTCCTCGTCGCTATCGCTCCTCGTCATGGTGGCCCACCGCAAGGTGCACACTTCCGGCAGTGTGACCGAAGGCCGCGAGACTCCGTCCGGCCAGGTCAGCAACATGTCCCAGGCTTCACCCTCGGCCGAGATGTTTGACGAAAAAGTAAGTGATGGTCGCGCACAAAAGGGTGGCCAGGATGGTGCCGGCGTAAAAGACCAACCGCTGCTGCTGCTGGTCTTGGTCCAAACTTGGGAAGAGTTTTTTTGCCAGTTGGCGCGTCAGAAAAAACTCACAACGCTCCATGGGCGTCATAATCAGATAATAGGCGCAGGCAAAGCCGATCACGGCCGCAATGACAAGAAAGACGCTGAACATAGAGAAAGTTTACCTAGACCGAGACCGTGGTCAACACAACCCGTCACTTGGCTTGGGCGGGCGTGAAGGCGAAATGAATTTCGGATTCAGTTGGTGGCGGGGTTGCCGCCGCGCGAGCCGGGTGCGGCTCGGCCACTCCCGTTGGAATTTGGTCGGCTCCCTGCGGTCGTGGACAGATTGCTCGCGTTGCTCGAAAAATAAATGGTTTGGTTTTTGTGTGTCTCGCTGCCTTGTCCCCGCGCGCAGCGCAGTGGCCGGCGGCAGCTTGCCGCTTTCAAGTCCTTTTTTCACTGCTCACTAAGACCCCTCTCTCGTGCGGTCGCCTTGTCACGGCCTCGCCTAAAACACCAGCCCGCCATTGCGCGGCTCCTTCTGAAGACTACTTCCACGCAGGAGGGCTGGAGGCTCGGCTTTTTCGCGAACAAGGCGACCGACGGATGAGGGGCGAGCAGTGCCAAAAAAAAAGACTATGAAAACTACATCACAAAAAAAATCGAACAGGCTCCCTCAAGAATCGAAGCTAGTAGTGCCGCAGGCGCAGACACCGGAAACACCGAAGCAAGATAGTCGTTTGCCGATTGACACCGAGGCACGGAAGCACAACCGCACACTGCCCACCGAAAAGGTTTTGGCTTTGCTCCAGCAGCAAGACCGCCGCTTGTGGGAGCTTGCCGAGGTTGTCGGCAAGTGGATTTGGGTTTCGTTCAGCGAATCACCCGCACCGACAGTCCGGCAGACTTTGGCGCAGCTTGGCTTTCATTGGAACCGCACGCGGCAGGCGTGGCAACATCCGTGCGGCCAGTTCCGCTTGAGCAGCGCAGGCGACCCGCACGAGAAGTATCCGACCTACAACCCCGCCGACGTCACCACCAACTAATCCACACGGGCACGGTGATGGCCCGTGCGGCTCGCACCGTGCCCACTTCTCTTATGACTTCCATTTCTTCCACCACTCCGGCAGCCCGCAAACATGATGCCGAGATCATCACCGCCCGCCACCAAGCCGCTTGGCTTTCATTCGAGGCAGGCATTCACCAGAACGACGCCTTGCGCGCCCGTGTTTCCCGTGCCCTAGACCGCTTTGGTTTGGGCAGCAGCACCGCCGCCGTTGACGAGGCGCTTGACTATCTCATCAACAAGGAGCTTGGCCAGTCCGCCAGATATTTCAACCAGACCGGCAAGGCGCAATTCAATCAGCAGCAAATCACCCACGCCATTTTGAGCTTCATGGCCGGCAAAGAGCAGCAGCGACACATGACCGACCTTGTCATCGTGACGGATGACACCGACGAGGATGATGGCCCGTGCGGCACGCACCGCGCTTGTCACTTGGCCGACCCCGGACACATCCGCCCGGATGAATACGCCGCCCGTCGTGATGCCCTTCGCGCCATTGATGCGATGATTCCCGAACCAGAGCGCGAGCTTTACAGCCTCATGCTCGCCGTTCGCGAGCCTGGCATGTTAGAACGGATTCACGCCTACGCCGACCGCCACCAGATTGGCCGCAGCACCGTTTATTTCCGCATTAAGAAGTTGGCGGAGGCAATCCAACTCCATCCGTGGTTTGACGAAATCACCGCGCCATTCCGCACGGCCAGCCGGACAGCGTAACCAGTCCCACCAATGCCGTGCGCGTGACAGGCGCACGGCCCAAAAATTTTTCGCGGCTTCGCCTTGATGGCTCGCCGCGATATTTTTTTCATCGGGGATTTCGCATCCCCGAACCCCAACGCCAAAGCGCAAGCGCTCTGGACTCCAATCCTTGCCAATCAGATCGCGGATGTCTGCTGGATTTATTTTTGAACCTTCGTCCATTTGTTTGTCCGGTCCTCAACCGTGACAACCGAGCTAAATTCAGGATCTTTATCAGCATTTGTGCGCAGGACACCTTTCGCATCTTTCATGTGCCAATAGGCTTCAATTTTTCCATCCATCGTGTGCCCCGACAACCTTTGCACAAACTTGCCTCGCGCATCGTAAATGTCGATGTGCCAATCCACATTGGTATGACTGGTTTTGAAAAAATAGGCGGAGATTCCAGCCTCTCCAATCTCCGACTCCCAATCAGGATAATAAATCTCGTTTGAAACCGTGATGAAAATTGGAGCGCTCCGGCGCACGTCATAAATAAAATTTGGATTCTTCGGATTTGGATTTAACCAGCTCCCCTCGATTTGTAGCGTGTGTCGTCCATTTTCCAAAAAACAGGTGTCCATTTGAAAACGAGCGGGCCTGGGCAGCGGAGTTCCAAGCGAAGCGTCATCACCACGGAATATGCGTCCGTCAATATGAAGGGCGAC
>CAIQOK010000165.1 GCA_903873415.1 uncultured Verrucomicrobiota bacterium
ACACCGCAAGCCTGGGTCAGGTAGCGGGCCAAGACATCCGAACCTTCTTGATCAGGAAATCTGCGCACCCTGAGGCATGGATCCGCCGGTCGGATACATTCCACTCTGGAAATATCTCAGAATCAGATCCCTCGGCGCAGGTCCCAGGCGTTTAGACTAATAGCTACTCCTCCGTGCGGCTTCCAGCACACGATTGGGGAGATCCGTGGCTTCAACTGTCCAAGGTTCCGCCAATGCAAAACACTTAGCGAGAACTGTTTCCATAGTGTATGGTTCCTCGCTGGCGGAACAATCGGTGCTCCGGAAGCGGATCGGTTCCGCCCCCGCGTCTTGACCCTTCCATTCGGGAAGAATATTACTGTAACCCACTGGAAGTGACGTCTTTCCCGGTAAAACAGGTGTGGTTTGTGGACACCACATCCGCTAGTTGGATTCGCTCTGGCGCGCCTGCCTTGGTTTGGGGGATTCACAGTATGCCGGTTAAAACCCGATCCGGAGCACGCAAATCGTGATCTAAGACCAATCACCGGAATATTCCTATCGCAAAGGTTGATGACTTCTTTGACGTGGCCCCGTATCTGGGGAACAAAGTTGATTTCCGCGATCCCGATAATCTCCCGGACCTTAAGCACATTGATGCCGTATGATTTCCGACTATGGTTGAAAGTGAGGTGTTTACAAGAAATTTAGCAGGGGGATTGCGCTGACTTGTTCCTTTTTCTGTGGTTCATAGGATTTTTTCGGTCCAGCACGATCCGTCCAGAGGATCACCCCACTTGGCCGCTTCAAGAGACTGTCCGTAAAACCGTCCCAGACTCTAATTGAAACTTGAAATCCCTGTCCAGGATAACCTAAATAGCCCAGTGGGAAGGGACTTGAGTTACAATTGCGACTCTGAGGAGCAAGCGGGTGATTCCTCGTCGAGCTGAATCTGTGGGGTTATTGCGCGGCGCAACCAGACAAGAAGAATGCTTATATCAGCCGGAGAAACACCCGATATTCGCGATGCCTGACCGAGTGTCGCAGGTCGGATCTTACCGAGTTTCTGCCGCGCTTCATGCCGTAGGCTTGGAACGGTAAGATAATCAAAGGTTGCCGGGATCTGTTTGCTCTCGAAATTCTGGAACTTCTCAATCTCATCCTGCTGGCGGGAAATATAGCCGGCATATTTTACCGAAATCTCGACTTGCAAACTGATTTCATCCGAAAGCAGCGAGGATTCACCTGGCAGTTGGCGGTAGGTCACTTCAGGCCTCTTGAGCAACTGTGCTAGAGTTTCACTTCCGAATCGGACTTTTTCCAGACGGTTCAGTTCGGTCTGAATCGCTTTTTCTTTCTCTTCATATCTCCTGAAGTTCCTCTCAGGCAGCAGCCCAATTTCGTATCCAGTCCTGCTAAGTCTGAGGTCCGCGTTGTCCTGACGCAGCAGCAGCCGGTATTCAGCACGGGAAGTGAACATTCTGTAGGGTTCCACGGTTCCCTTTGTCACCAAATCATCAATCAACACGCCGATATAGGCCTGATCGCGTCCAAAGACGAGGGCATCAAGGTTTTTAATGCGGCGTGCTGCGTTGATTCCTGCCATGAGGCCTTGAGCACCCGCCTCCTCGTAGCCAGATGTTCCATTAATTTGTCCGGCAAGGAACAAATTCTCGCACACTTTCGTTTCCAAACTGGGATTCAACTGATGCGGCAGCGAGAAATCATATTCGACGGCATAGGCCGGGCGTAGAATTTCGGCGTTCTCACATCCAATAATGGATCGGACCATTTCAATCTGGATCTCATAAGGCAGGCAGGTTGAGAATCCATTGACATAAATCTCGTCTGTGGCGATGCCTTCAGGTTCAAGGAAAATCTGTTGACGCTTCTTTTCCGGGAACTTTACTATCTTATCTTCGATGGACGGGCAGTAACGAGGGCCAACGCCTTCAATCACCCCTGAATACATGGGTGATTTGTCCAGATTCGCACGAATGATCTCCGCAGTCAGGTCTGTTGTGAAGGTGACAAAGCAAGAAAGCTGCCCGTTGATCCGATCGAGGATGGATCCCGGGGGATATTTCCCCTCTGAGTGGCCCGTGTCTTTTGGGTTGACGCCCGAATGTTCCACGTGGAACAAATCGTCTTTCCAATAGGTGAAGTAAGGGACGGGTTCGTCGCCACCTTGTGGTTCTGTTTTTGTGAAATCAATGGAACGGGCCAGCAATCTTGGTGGAGTGCCGGTTTTGAGTCTTCCTAGTTCGAGACCGAGTTGTTTCAACGAAGCAGAAAGCCCAAGAGCAGCCGATTCGCCTGCCCGGCCACCAGATTGTTGATTGGAGCCGATGTGCATCAGGCCCCTAAGGAAGGTCCCAGTGGTGATGATTATTGTTTTGCCGTGGTATTGGACATCGAGCGTCGTTTCCACACCGTAAGCCGTCCCATTTTTATGAAGGATGCTGGAGGTTTGGCCCTGCTTTATGTCCAAGTTAGGTTGTCGTTCACAAATCCATTTCAGCCGGAATTGGTAGGCTTTCTTGTCACATTGCGCCCTAGGGGCCCACACGGCAGGTCCCTTCTTCGTGTTCAGCATCCGGAATTGTAACCCGGCCATGTCTGTCGCCTTGCCCATTTCCCCACCCAAGGCGTCGATCTCTCTTGCCAAGTGGCCTTTGGCGAGCCCGCCGATGGCCGGGTTGCAGGACATTTGGCCAATGGTATCGGCATTGATGGTCAGGAGTAGTGTTTGGCACCCCATGCGCGCTGAAGCTAAGGCGGCCTCCACGCCGGCGTGTCCAGCGCCGACCACGATTACTTCGTATTTTTTAGGATAAACGAACATCAGCAAAGCTGGTATTTGCCTTCAAATCGTGAAATGCCGTCAATCCGTCGCAATCCCCGCTGCGGATTGGCTGCCAGATGCTCGCATATTTTAAAAATCGTCTCAATTTCCTCCGGTGATCCCGCCTTGTTCGCGATCTCCTTCGCCGTCAATGCTAATCCAACGGGGTTGCTCAAAATACCGAGCGTTTTAAGTTCCAGATCAATAACCTTTGTTGCGGCTTTTTTGCCCGCTTCCACTCCAGGTTGGTGATAGGCATTGATATTGACGAGCATTGCGTAATATCCGACTGCCCGTTCAAACAGTGCTAATAGAACACCTATGGTGAAGGGGGACACTTCATGGACTGTTAAAGTAATGGACTCTCGTTCGTTATCATAGAGTGCTTGGCGGGTTCCGAGCATGAACCCCTGCAAGTAATCACCGGATGTTATTCCTGGCTCCACCTCCATTTCCTGGCCGGTTCGATCCTTGAGCACCTCGATAAAGGCGGCGAAGAAATTGTTTTTCCCTTCTCTTAACTGTTGAATGTAAGCGTGTTGATCCGTCGAACCCTTGTTGCCAAACACTGTCAATCCCTGGCTCACCCGATTCCCGTTCATATCCAGCTCCTTACCCAGGGACTCCATGATCAGCTGTTGCAGGTATTTAGAGATGAGTTCCAGCCGGTCTTTGTACGGCAAAACGACCATTGCTTTATTTCCGATACCGTTACCGGAGTGGTACCAAGCCAGCGCAAGCTGGGCTGCCGGATTTGCGGCAACGTTATTGCGCCTCGTGATTGCGTCGCAGATGCTTGCTCCCGCAAGAAGCGAATCAATGTCAAATCCTTCCAGTGCGGCTGGGAGCAGGCCTACGGCCGAAAGTTCGCTGGTCCGCCCGCCCACCCAATCCCACATCGGGAAGCCGCTCCGCCAGTGGTTCTTTTTGGCAAAGGTATCCAGCTCACTCCCCTCCTGCGTCACGGCCACAGCATGATATGCAAAATCAAGACCGGCTCGCACATAGGCGGACTGTATCTCCAGCATGCCGTTCCGCGTCTCCTTCGTTCCGCCGGACTTGGAAATCACCAAACACAAGGTCCGGTCCAAGTCATTCCCGATTTCCGCCAACACCCGCTCCATCCCGTCTGGATCGGTGTTGTCCAAGGTGAAGAGCTTGAGCTTGTTGGTGCGTGGATGACCCAAGGCGCGCGACACAAATTGGGGGCCGAGTGCCGAGCCGCCAATGCCGATCAGGAGCAGATTTTTGAACGCGCCCCCCTTGCCTGCCACCTCCCCCGAATGTACTTGTGCCGCAAAGGCTTTGACTGCAACCAGTGTCCCGGTGATGGCATCCTTGATTTCGCTTGTGGGGGCTAATTCCGGGTTCCGTAGCCAGTAGTGTCCCACCATGCGCCCTTCATCCCGGTTGGCAATTGCACCCTTTTCCAAGTCTTGCATCTCCGCAAAGGCATGCTTCATCTTTGGACCCATGACCGTGAAAAAGTCATCCGCAAACCCCATGCGGCTCAGATCCAAGGCCAAGCCTAGTTCTGAATATTCCGTGTAACGCTCTTGAAATCGGTCCCAGAGTTGCAGTTTTGAAAGTTTCATAAACCTGAAATTAGGCTATCAGATGGGCGGACAAGGACAACCTCCGGTGTAAAGAAATTCCCGGGGTCTTGCCCGATGCCGGCTCCCTTTCACGCCAGGCCCGGGAGCTGTTTGATTTTGAACGCCAATGATCACTTTGCGCGCGCCTCGGACTTCGATGTCCGGGTTGTGATTAATACCGCCGAGTTCCACCCTGTTCGACAAGTCGGATACGGATTGGCCAGTCAGGTCTAGAGGATTAAAGCACCAGTTCCGCCACTTTGGCGGAGATGCTTGAGCCGCGGACCAGAGATTCGCCAACAAGAATGGCTCCGGCCCCAGCCCGGGCCAGCAGCCGCACGTCTGCCCGGGAGTGGATGCCGCTTTCCGCCACCAGAAGCGGCGGCGGGCCCTGCCGGGTGGATATGAAAATTTGTTTCGCAAGTCGCTCTGTTGTAGACAGATCAACCTTGAAGCTGCGCAGGTCGCGGTTGTTAACGCCGATCAAATCCGGTCCCAGCTTCAGCGCCCGATCCAGCTCGGTCTCGTCGTGAACCTCCACCAGCACGCTCAGTCCGGCGTCCATAGCCAGTCGGTGAAAGTTCATAAGGCGGGTGTCATCAAGAATGGCAACAATCAGCAGGATGGCATCGGCCCCCCACTCGACGGCCTCCAGAATCTGGCGTTCGTCGATGATGAAATCTTTGCGGAGCAGGGGGAGTTTGACCGCGGCGCGGATCTGGCGCAGATAATCCAATGAGCCTTGGAAAAATTGTTCATCGGTGAGCACGGACAGGCAACTTGCCCCGGCATCCTCATATTCTTTTGCGATCCGGACCGGATCGAAGTTTGGACAAATGACCCCGGCGGAGGGGGAAGCCTTCTTGACTTCGGCAATGAGTCCGATGCTGCCGGAGCGCGGTGTTTTAAGTGCCGAAAGAAAGTCGCGCGGCTCGCTTCTTTTCAGAAGGATCTCCCGCAAGTCCGCAGCGGCGATTCGCCGTTCCGGGAGCCGGGAGACCTCGATCTGCTTTTGCGCGACAATGGTGTCCAGAATATTCGCCATGGTTATTGATCTAAGCATTTAAAGGGGAATAGATTATGTATTAACTATTCCTCCTCGTCCTTGACGCTTTGAATCCGCTTGAGCGGGCATCCGGCCCGGAGCCAGGCATTCACAAATGGATCGACCCGTCCGTCCATGACGCCCTGCACGTCGCTGGTCTGCTCCCCGGTGCGGAGGTCTTTGACCATGCGGTAGGGCTGGAAGACATAGCTGCGGATCTGATTGCCCCACGAGATGCTGCCTTTGTCGCCGTAAAAACGCTCCATCTCACTCTTGGCTTGATCGAGTTTGAGGGCATAGAGCTTGGAGATGAGCATGGCCATGGCAGTGGCCTCGTTTTGCACCTGGCTGCGCTGCGCCTGTGAAGCCGCCACAAGCCCAGTCGGGAGGTGGGTCAGACGCACTGCGGTTTCCACCTTGTTCACATTCTGCCCCCCTTTCCCCCCGGAACGGAAGGTGTCACGCAGGATCTCGGTCTTTGGAATAATAATGTCGCTTTCCTGCAAATCACTCAACTCCGCCACGATATCCACACTTGAAAAACTCGTGTGCCGGCGCTTGTTGGAATCAAAGGGCGAGATGCGCACCAGCCGGTGAACGCCGCGCTCCGCCTTGCAAAAACCATAGGCATTCTCACCCTCAACCCGGAAGGTCACACTCTTCAATCCGGCGGAGTCGCCGGGCAGAGCATCGGTAACCTCCCACTTCCAGCCGCGCAGATCAAACCAGCGCCCATACATCCGGGAGAGCATCTCCGCCCAGTCCTGAGCTTCAGTCCCTCCGGCCCCGGCATTGATGGTGAAGATGCAATTGTTCTTGTCGTGGGGACCGTTCAGGAAGGTGCGCAGTTCGAAATTGTCCAGTTCGGCAAATAGTTTCGCCGTGTCCGCCTCCAGCTCCGCCTCCAGTTTGGTCTGCATCTCCGCCGGTTCGGCTTGAGCCAGCTCCAAGAGGACCTGCAGATCCTCCACCTGCTTGGCGAAACGGGACAAAGGCTCCAGTTTGCTGCGGATATCGTTGGTCTCGGTGATTACTTTCTGGGCCGCCTCCTGATGGTTCCAGAACGTCTCACCGCTCATTTGTGCCTCAAGCTCGGCAAAGCGTTGGATCAATCTGGGGACGTCAAAGAAACCTCCGCAGGTGGGTCAGCTTGTCGGCGGCGGTCGAGATTTGCGGTCGGACAATGTCGAACATGTTGGTGGATCTTATTCGGTCCGGGACGCCAAATCCAGAAGGGATTCTTCTTCGCCCCGACCGGAAATGCGCTTCTTCAAAGCTCATCCTCTCGCTCGGCATAAAATAATTGATGCGCCCGCTCATACTCCGTCTTCGGAACGAGCACCATCGCCAGCCGGTTCAGGTCCTCGCCATCCCCGGCCAGAGGGTCGACAAATTCCTGTGTGGCGGAAATGCCGTGCTTCTCCAGCATCACCACGAGCATCTCGGTGTTGATGAGCGGTCCGGTATAAAACAATTTCACTGCGAAAGCTTCAGCGCCGCGTCTGGGAATTCCAAGGGTTTTCTGACTCCGATTCCTGCGGGACGCCATAAAAATCGCCGCATCCCCAGACCTCGTCGTGTCACCAGTTCTGGCGACTCGCGCAAAGGAAATAATCCGCTAATCTAATATTGTCATTCGGGTGCAACAACGCAGGTTACCGTGTGTGTGGTTTGGCGTGGGCTGCGGCGCCGCACTGAGTGATCCTTGAACGGTAGTGGATTTGAAATTTGTTCTGAACGGGGCCGGACGAAAGTCCGGCCTCTTTTATTTTCAGATCTGGAAATTTCATCCTGAAGGAGGCACTCGAAAGCTTCAGCGTGCCAGCGTCTTTTGAAAAGCGGCCATGGACCTGCCGTCTAAAGTCATCCGGGCGTGGAAAAATTCATTTCTTTCTTTCCTCGCAGGGTTGGCGCTTCATGCCGGCTGCGGTTTATTGCCTTTTTCCCGTCGCCCCGGCCTGCCGGAAAATCGGTCTGGATCGAACCCTGAACGGTTGGCATCTTGCCCAAGTGGCACCATTTGACTACCGCACGGCTCTTATCCAATTCATCCGGACTCACGCGCAGCCGGCCGACAAATTCGGCCATCAGCCCAGACTCTATCAGTTGGCGGTCCGTCTCGCGGAGGGAAAACCATTCGATGACGACGTGCTGTTCGCCGCTGTTTGGCTCCATGATCTGGGTGTTTTTATCGGTCATCGCCCCGAAGCCCCCGCCCGACTCGCTGTCTGGGATCATATCGCCTATGCTTGTGAGGTGGCGCCCGGTCTGTTGCGCCAGTGTGGCTTTCCCGAGTCCAAAATCCCCGCCGTGTTGGAACTTTTCCGCACCCACCTGCCGTCGACACGCCCCACTAGTTTTGAAGGCACTCTGCTGCGCGATGCGGACATCTTGGAACAACTCGGCGCGGTGGGGGCGTTGCGCACGATCGCCAAGGTGGGCCGCGACACGCGCTTTGTGTCCTTTGCCGATGCGCTGGGGGTGCTCCGGCGGAATCTGGAAAAACTGCCCGGCTGTCTCGAGTTGCCTGCCGCTCGGCTGCTGGCCGAACCCCGGCTCAAAATCCTTCAGGATTTCATCTCTGCGGCCGAAATCGAAGCGGGCGGGGCCGAACTGTGAATTGTCGCCGCGGCAGCGTCGGCGGGTTGGCCCTTGGATCAATCCCCTGCGCGACCAACAGGCCCGTGGTGGATTCAGCGGCTTCGCACAAACCGCTTGCCGGGCAGCTGCTTGACCAGCCGTTTCATTTCCAGGCTGAGCAATGCCGCCGATACCGTCGAGCTAGCCAGTCCGCTCCGGCGGATAACTTCATCAATACCCGATTCCTCGTTGGCCTCGAGCACCGCGCAGATCTTTTGTTCCTGATCCGAAAGTTCCAGCGCCGGGAGCCCTGCCGTTTCGTCGGTTGAAGGCGGCCGGTTACTTGCTGGAAAGAGATATTCAAACTCGCTTAAGATATCCTCGGCTCCTTCGCAGAGTTTGGCCCCTTTTTTGATCAATTCATGGCAGCCCTTGCTGCGGGGCGAATCAATTCGCCCCGGCACGGCAAAGACCTGGCGCCCGTATTCAGTGGCGAAATTCGCCGTGATCAGTGCGCCGCTGGTCAGGTTGGCCTCCACCACCACCGTGCCCAGTGTCATGCCCGCCACAATGCGGTTGCGGATCGGAAAGGATTGTTTGTCCGGCTGCCGGTTGAATGGGAATTGGGTTAGCAGAGCGCCGTTGGCACCAATGCGCTCGAACAGCTCGGCGTTTTCCGGCGGAGTGATGAGGTTGATCCCGGTGCCCAAAATACAAACCGTCCGCCCTTTGGCGCTCAACGCACCCTGATGGGCGGCGGTGTCGATCCCGCGCGCCCCCCCGCTGACCACTGTGACGCCCAGATAAGCGAGTTGATAGCCCAGCTTCCTGGCTGTCTCGGTTCCATAGTTGGTGGTCATTCGCGAGCCCACGAGCGCCACCGAATTTTTGTCCTTCGTGGTAAGAAACCCTTTTATATAGAGCACGATGGGCGGATCGTAAATCTGCCTCAGCAGCGCGGGATATTCCCCGTCCGACTGGATCAGCAGGCGGCAGCCCGAGTCGGCAATCCGGTTGAGTTCGCCGCCGAGGTCCACGGTCGACTCCCAATTCGTAATCGCCGCCGCGGTTTCCTCCCCAATTCCGTTGACCCGGAGCAATCTGGATTTTGAGGCGGAGAGAATGCTTGGGGCCTCGCCAAAATGTTCCAGAAGTTGGCGCAATCGCACCGGCCCCACATGCTCCACCATGTTAAGTGCCACCAATGCCTCCCTTGTGTCCATGATTCGGGAATAGCCCTTAAGGCCCGGTGCCGCAAGCCCAAAGCGCAGCCGCACTGCGCAAATGCGCAAACCCGCCTCAGTTCTTGTCCCGGGCCGGGGGCTGGCAGAAAGCCAGTGCACTGACAATGCGTGCGACGACCAAGGTGATGACCGTGCCGATCAAGGTGAACCAAGGCCAGTAGATATTCCGGACAACTGTGGCGCCGCCGTTGTTTTCGATCCACGAGAAGCGGCTCACAAGAATCATGATCGCAAGCGAGGCCAGCATTCCGGCAATGACGGCCGGCCCGCGATACTTTCTTCCGAACACCGCCAGCACCAGCCCGCCCAGAAGAGCCCCGCTGGTCAGGCCTCTCAGTGTGAAGGCCGCATTGAGCACAAAAGCCACTTCGCGGCTGAAATAGGCGGTCAGCACCAGCAGCAACGCCCAGCCCAGAGTGCTCCAGCGGCTGAATTTCAGATAATAAGCCTCGCTGCGGTTGCCTCCACCGCCTTTGAGAAAATCCATCGTGCTCACACTGGCCAACGCCGTCAGCGCCGAACTCACCGAGGACATGGCAGCCGAAAGGATGGCGACAATCAGGAACCCCCGCAGGACGTGCGGCAGCTCGGTGATCATGAAAATAGGGAAGATAAAATCATTGGCCTTGATCCCCGGACGGGCTTCCGGGAGAGGAATTTGCAAGGGATGGGTCTGATAAAACACCCAGAGCATGACGCCGACGAAGAGGAAGACCAGGAACAGCGGAAAAACCATCACCGCGCTGAGCGCCAGCGCCTTGCGCCCGTCCCTCACATTCTTGCACGCCAGCACCCGCTGCACTATCAACTGCTCCGCACCATGCGAGCTGAGCACCTGCACCGTCGCCCCCAGAACACCCATCCAGAGGTTGAACGGTTCGTGCAGGGAGAAACGCGCATTGAGCCAGTGCAGCTTGCCTGCTCCAGAGGCTGTTTCCAGCAGCCCCTGCCACCCGCCCGGTATCTGTCCCGGCACATAGCAAAGCGTGAAAACACCTCCAAGCAGAAAAAGGCCGAACTGCACCGCATCCGTCCAGATGACCGCCTTGACCCCCCCGGCAAAAGTATAAATCCAGGACAGCCCCACAAACCCCGCAATGGCCGGCATCACGCCGATGCCGAACATGAGTTGGATGGGGATGGAAACCACGTAGACCCGGACGCCGGCGGCAAGGGTCTCACTGATCAGGAAAAAACCAGCCGCAGTGCGCCGTGCCGAAATTCCCAGCCGCTCGGCAAATAATTGGTAGGGGGAGTAGATCTCGCCTCTCAGGTAGTGTGGCACCATGACCACCGCCAGAATGAGCCGCGCTCCAATGTAACCCGCGAGCATTTGGATAAAGGCCAAGTCCCCGCCGTAGGCCAGAGCCGGGACCCCGATGATGGTGAGCGCGCTCGTTTCTGCAGCGACAATGGACAGGCCAATGGCCCACCAGGGAAGATCCCGGCCGCCCAGGAAATAATCCCGCACCGTCCCCTGATCCCGGCCGAACCACAAACCCAGCCCGAGAATCCCCGCCAGATAAGCGGCTATGACCACCCAGTCTGCGGCGTTAAAGTGGGCGTCCATCTTGGAGTAACTCGGGCGGTTCTAAAGGTGGGGCGGCCACATCCGGAATGCTTCCCGTCGGCCTGGCTTTAGAACAGCTTGATCTGCCGCCGCTCCTTGGCCAGAGTGTCTCCCAGCCCCTCGCCCCGGCACTTGCGCCGTTCAATGCTCTCCTTGTTGGTGGTGGGATCGTAAGCCACCGGATAGTTTCCATCCCAGCACGCGGTGCAAAAACCGCTTTGGGGTAGGCGGGTCGCCTTCACCATCCCTTCGGGAGAGAGATAATGCAGCGAATCTGCATTGAGATATTGCCGGATTTCATCCACCGAGTTGTTCGCCGCCATCAGCTTGTTCCGATCCGGAAAATCAATGCCGTACACGCACGGATGCATATGAGGCGGACAGCTCACCAGCACGTGGACCTCCTTCGCCCCGGCTTCCTTGAGGGTCTTGACCCGGGCCCGGCACGTCGTTCCACGCACGATGGAATCGTCCACGATGATCACCCGCTTGCCGGTGACCAAGTCGCCGATGAGGTTGAGCTTCACCCGGACGTTGAAATCACGGATCAACTGCGAGGGTTGGAGAAAGCTTCGGCCCACATAGTGGTTCCGGATGAATGCCATCTCGTAGGGGATTTCCGACTCCTCCGCATATCCCAACGCGGCATAAACTCCGCTGTCCGGCACGGGCACGACCAAATCTGCCTCGATGGGAAACTCGCGGGCCAGCTGGCGCCCCATTTCCACCCGCGTCTGGTAAACGTTGCGGCCGTTGATGTTGCTGTCAGGTCGAGCGAAATAAACATACTCGAACATGCAAAACGCGCGCCGCGTCTGCTCCGGAAAAGCCTGGACACTCTCGATCCCGTTCTTGCTGATGACCACGATTTCTCCGGGAGCCACGTCGCGGACAAACTTGGCGTGGATCAGGTCCAGGGCGCACGTTTCGCTGGAAAGCACATAACCCGTGTCCAATTTCCCGATGCACAGGGGGCGGAACCCCTGCGGATCGCGCACGCCGATGAGTTCCGTCTCGGTCATGATTGCCAGGGAATAGGCTCCTTCGAGCCGCCGGATGGATTGGACAAGACTGTTGTCCGTGCCGCTCATGTGAGGCTGGGCCAGCAGGTGCAGGATGATTTCGCTGTCCACGGTGGTTTGGAAAATCTGTCCCCGCGCCTCGAGTTCCTCCCGCAATTGCGCCGCGTTGGTCAGGTTCCCATTGTGCGCTATGGCCAGCCGACCCCGGGCGCAATCCACCGTCAGCGGCTGCGCGTTGCGGATATGCGATGAGCCGGTGGTCGAGTAGCGGGTGTGGCCGATGGCGTTGTCCCCCACCAGCCCGTGAAGGATTTCACCGTTGAAAATCTGGGGCACCAGCCCCATACCCTTGTGCTCCCGGAAAACCTTCCCGTCGCTCGTCACGATGCCCGCGCTCTCCTGTCCCCGATGCTGGAGGGCGTATAGGCCGTAGTAGGTCAGTTCGGCGGCATTCGGGTGACCGAAAACGCCGAAAACACCGCAGTAATGTTTGGGATAATTTTGCATCGCGCGCTCAGTGAATATGCAACAGGTGAAACCCCTTTGAAGCAAGTCCCAAGTACTGCCGGAAACCAATAAGTGACGGCACCGTCCATCCCCCAGCCGTTGTCGGGAGGCAGCCCGCCGCGCGGCGGCAAACCCCAGTCAACCGGCCAGCAGATACTGCAGGTCATCCAGGGAAAGGCCCTGCGAAAACTTCTCCTCCCCCAGCACGTCGTCGGCGAGCGACTTCTTCTGCCTTTGCAACGCGCGGATTTTTTCTTCAATGCTGTCCTTGATCAGCAGCCGGTAGGCGATGACCTTGCGCGTCTGCCCGATGCGGTGCGTGCGGTCGATTGCCTGGTTCTCCACCGCCGGATTCCACCAGGGATCGAACAGCACCACATAGCTGGCGGCCGTGAGGTTCAGGCCGAAGCCCCCCGCTTTCCGACGCCTGATCCCGCACCAGATCGCCCCGGTTGTCCATCTAGCCGGCCAGATACCAGTGCCTCCAGCCGCGCGAGTCAATCTCCTCGCGCAGGATCTCCAGCAGGCCGACAAACTGCGAGAACACCAGCACGCGCTCGCCTTTCTCCAGGAGCGGGGCGGAGAATTCGTTGCCTGCGGTTTTCACCGTCAGCTTCTCGCCGCCGACTTTGCCGACCTTGATTGCGGGAAGGTTTATGATTTGATTTTTGGTTAACCGCGCGCGGTGTGCTCGGCGGGAACGCCTTCGCCACGCCGCGCCTGCCAGCAGGCTTCCTCGATGCCCGCCAGCAGTTCAATCTCACGGGCAATTTCCGGCAGCGAGGCGTTCTGCGGCAGCTTGTTGACGAGGTTAACTACCTTTTCTCCACTGCTCAGGGCAAAACTATCTGCGCTATCTGCGTTTCCTCTGCGAAATGCCAATGGTAGTTGGGCTGTTCACGCCATCGCGCGGGCGATGCTGTTCCACCAGGCGTCGTGCAGTTCGGTGAGCGGCGCGGAGAATTCGCCAGCCACGGTTTTCACCGTCAGCTTGGCGCCGCCGACTTTGCCGATCTGCACCGCCGGCACGCCCATGAGCTTGGCGCGTTCGACGGCCTTCACGGCGTCCAGCGCTTTGCAACTGATGACGACGCGCGATTGCGTTTCGCCGAAGAGCAGCGCGTCGAGACGGACGTCTTTGATGGCGCTCAAGTCAACGGACGCGCCAATAAGTCTTGGCGTGTCGCGGGCGATGAGCTGGCTGATGCAGCTTTCCGCGAGCGCCACGGCCAGGCCGCCTTCGCTGCAATCGTGCGCGCTCTTTACGAGGCCGGATTGGATCAGGCCGAGGAGAGTGGTGTGCAGCGTCTTGGCGACTTCCAGGTCGCAGCGCGGCGGCGAACCGTTTTTCTTGCCGTGCATCACTTGCAGATACGCGCTGCCACCGAGGCCGAAGATCGGGTCGGCCTGGTCCACGGCTTCGCCGAGCAGGATGATGGCGTCGCCTTCGTCCTTGAACCATTGCGTGGTCACGTGCTCCAGCTTTTCGACGAGGCCGACGACGGAAATCGTCGGCGTCGGGTCAATCGGGCCGGCGGGGCTTTGATTGTAGAGCGAGCAATTGCCGCCGGTGACGGGAGCGTTGAAGGCTTTGCAACCTTCCGCCAGGCCGCGCACGGATTCCTTGATCTGCCAGAACAGCTCCGGCTTGAGCGGGCTGGGCATGTTGAGGTTGTCCGTCGCGCCGAGCGGCAATGCGCCGGAGCAGGCGAGATTGCGGCACGCCTCAGCCACGGCAATTTTGGCTCCTTCGTAGGGATCGAGATAAACGTAGCCGCCGTTGCAATCCACGGTCATGGCGATCAGTTTTTCTGAAACGGTCGCCTCGCCAACCTTCGCGGCGAGTTCCTCGCTCATCACCGGCAGGGAATCCGTCTTGATGCGGATGACCGCCGCGTCGCTGCCCGGCAGAACCACCGAGCCGTCGCGCACTTGATGATCGTATTGGCGATACACCCAGTTCTTCGATGCGATGCTCGGCCACGCGAGCAGCTTCTTCAGATCGTCGGCAGGCGTGAGCGTGTCGACGATGCCGTCGAGCCGGAAGGCGCGCACGTCTTTCAGATACGCCGGCTCAACGGCGTCGCGCTGATACACGGGCGATTCGTCGGCAATCTTGCGCGCGGGAATGTCCACGACCAGTTTGCCGCCGTGCCGCACCTTCATGTGGCCGGTGTCGGTGATGATTCCGATCTCGGCCCACGGCAGATCCCACTTGTCAAAAATGCGCTTCACTTCCTCTTCGCGGCCCTTGTGGACGACGATGAGCATGCGCTCCTGGGATTCCGAGAGCATGATCTCGTAGCTGCTCATGTTCGGCGCGCGTTGCGGAACCTTGTCGAGTTCGATCTCGATGCCCGTGCCGGCGCGCGCGGCCATTTCGCACGTGGAACAGGTCAAACCCGCCGCGCCCATGTCCTGCATGCCCGCGACGCAACCGGTGGCGAGCAGTTCCAAACACGCTTCGCACACGAGTTTTTCCATGAACGGATCGCCGACCTGCACCGCGCCGCGCTGCTGCTCGGCGGATTCCTCGGTCAAATCCTGCGAGGCAAACGCCGCGCCCGCCAGTCCGTCACGACCCGTCGCCGGGCCGACGTAAAACACGGGATTGCCCACGCCCCTGGCCGCGCCGCGCGTGATCTGCTCGTGGCGCAGCACGCCGAGGCAGAACGCGTTCACGAGCGGATTGCCCTGATACGTCTTGTCGAAATACACC
>CAIQOK010000166.1 GCA_903873415.1 uncultured Verrucomicrobiota bacterium
TGACTGCCACGTCAAACGGCTCACAATATGCGGTCATCTTGCCCGCCTCGATCTTGGAGAGATCCAGCACATCGTTGATGAGCCCCAGCAGATGCTTGCCCGCGGAATTGATCTTCTTTAGGTCCGACACGAAACTCTCCTTTCCCAGATCCTCGGCTTCCTCGGTCAGCATCTCGCAGTATCCGAAGATCGCGTTCATCTGTGTGCGCAGCTCGTGGCTCATGTTCGCCAGAAATGCGCTCTTCGTCCGGTTCGCCATCTCCGCCTCCTCCCGAGCCTGCCGGGCCTGGGCCTCGAGCAATCGACTTTGCACAAGAGTGGCAGAAAGCTGCGCTGCAAACCGATAAGAAATCACCAGTCCGATGACCGCAATCAACCCCATTACTCCGAGCACATGCCAGACAAGGCGAAAGGTCCGGGCCGTCAAATCGGGAATATAGGTGGCAGCAACGATCATATAGTTCCAAGGATTGAAGGGATACGATTGCATGCGATAACCAGACAACTCAAAATCTACGCTCTGAGCATTATTTGCTTGGAAGCGTTGCATCTGCTCAAGATAAACCTCTTTTGGAACGAAGCCCGATCGGAACAAAGGCTTGCCATTGTGATCAATCAGGGTGACAAATCCGCGGTCAAGGATTCGGAGCCTCTCTACCTGCTCACGAACGATCTCTAAAGTTTCGATAGGATAGCCGGTGTAATAGGCGCCAATAAGATCGCCCCCCGGGATGCGGATCGGGGAGTAGGCTGTGAAATAGGATTTCCCGAAAATATCCACCACGCCGGAAAAAGATTGTCCTTCCCGCAGCGCCTTCGCAGCTTTGCCTTCCGGATCCAATAAAGTGCCGACCGCGCGGGATCCATCGGCTTTACGCACATTGGTTGAAACCCGGATGAAGTTGGTGCCTTTGCGAACAAACAGCGTGGCCGTGCCACCCGTCAGCTGGGCGATACGGTCCACCTGCTCAAAATGCCCCACTGCGGGTTCATTGCCGAAATGCAGAAATGGAACCTCCTGCCCCCCGAGAGTGCAATTTCCTGAAATGCGGGGAGGCCCGGAGCGCTCACTTTGATCTTCCAGAACGCGAAGCGCTGCCAGCGCCAGCTTCCCGTAGGTCACATCAGCCGCTGCGAGTAGATTTGTTACGGTCTGGATGGCGGAACTTTTGGCCTCGTTGGCGGAACGATTGACCTCGGAACGCAAACTGATAAAAGCCAGACTTCCGGCCAGAATAAGTAACAAACAGACCAACCCGAACCAAAGCGCCACCTGACGACGTAACGGCCGGGAAATCTCCGCATTTTCCGTCTTACTCATAATCGCAAACCCCATTCTGCTGCTTCCTGAAAAAATCCGGCCGGACAACACAGCGGCCCGTGCGGCGCTGACGTCTGACGGCTCGCATCCTAAATTCCCGCTCCTGCATTGAGATAAGCCCGCAGCTGGGGAAGAATCTGGTTGATTACAAATCCCTCTTTGGCAACCAATTCCTGAATGCGCCCGCTAAGCCGTTGGCGGTCTTCGCTGGTAATATCCTTGGCCGTCAGAACGATGACAGGCTTATACAGGAAGCGCGGATCCCTGCGGAACCTGTTCAAAAACTCGAACCCGTCCATCTCCGGCATCATCAGGTCCAGCAGCACCAGCGCAGGCTCGGCCGTCTTCAGCAGCTCCAGTGCCTCCTTCCCGTTCCCGGCACTGAGCACCTGCCATCCCGCTTTCCCAAGCGTCCGCTCCAGCTGGTCCCGCGTCGCAGCATCATCCTCCACCACCAAAACAGGCCGCCCCCCCTGAACACCCCGCAAGCGCCCCAGCGTCGCTGAAAGCCGCTGCCAA
>CAIQOK010000167.1 GCA_903873415.1 uncultured Verrucomicrobiota bacterium
GCACTGCCGAGGTGAAAAACCTCACACCGCAAGCCTGGGTCAGGTAGCGGGCCAAGACATCCGAACCTTCTTGATCAGGAAATCTGCGCACCCTGAGGCATGGATCCGCCGGTCGGATACGATTGAGTTGGTCTTATTCGTAGCGAAGGGATTCGATGGGATCCAGGTTGGCCGCCTTCCACGCTGGGTAGGAGCCAAAGATCACCCCTACGGCGGAGCAGATCGCCAGGCCGATCACTACCCAGTCGAAGGGGATGGCTGGAGGGAAATGGAAATACCAGGCGGCCCCATTGCCACCGAGGATGCCCAAGGCCACGCCGATGGCCCCGCCCAGCTCGCAGAGCACGACCGCCTCCAGGATGAACTGGGCCATGATGCTGCGTTTTTTGGCGCCGATGGCCCGCCGGATTCCAATCTCCCGCGTTCGTTCCGTGACCGAGACGAGCATGATGTTCATGATGCCGACGCCGGCCGCCAAAAGGGCGACAGAGCTGATGAGAGCGACTCCCAGGCGCAGCACCAGTGTGAAGGAGTTGAACTGAGTGATCATGGAGTCGTTGGAGAGGATTTCAAAATCATCGGGGTCGCCGGGGGCTACTTTCCGGACCGCCCGCATGAGGCCTTGAGCCTCCTCCCGGCAGGCTTCGTAGCCGGCGGCATTGGGCGCCTGAACCAGCAGATCGAGCGTTCTTCGTCGGTCGTTTCCGTAGCGGTTCAAGCCGGTGGTGATGGGGATGACTGCGAAGTTGTCCTGGTCGCCGGAGAGGGATGCCCCTTGGGATTCAAGCAGGCCGACGACGAGATAGTTAATGCCGTCGATTTTCACCCGTTCGCCCAGCGGGGACGCGGAGGGGAAGAGGTTGGTGGCCAGGCTGTGTCCCAGCACGCAAACATCGCGCGCTCCGGCCACGTCGACGTCGGACAGAATGCGGCCTTCGGCGAGATTCCAATTGCGGGCCGAGAAGCTGCCCGGGGTTTCGCCCAGCAGTTGGACCTCCGGGGAGGATCCGGCCCGGCCGGTCTGGACTTCGCCCGACCACAGGGAGGATTGGATGCCGATGCTGGCGGCGCGGGTGGATTTTTCCTGGACCTGCTGGCACTGGCGGAGGGTGAGGTTTTTGCGGCGGCGGATTTTTTCGATGCCTTCGGGACGGGAAAAAAAGATCGCCGGCCATTTTCGGATCATCAAGGTCTGGCTGCCCAGCTGGCTGATTTGGGTTTCAATGCGCCCCTCCATGACGCGCAGGGCGGTCATGACGGCGATGATCGAGAAAACGCCGACCAACACACCCAAGAGGGTTAGGACGGAGCGGAGTTTGTGTGCGGCGACGGCGGCCAGAGCCATGGCCACGCTGTCGCGCAGCTCTCCGGATAGGATGGTGAGGCGGCTTTTTTTCACTAGCTGGTTTTGCGGTGGGGTGGAACAAGCGGGTTTGGACGCTCGGTGGCGGTGGGAATCCAAGGCGGATTGGCCCCGCGGCCGGTGGCCGTAATGGCCGATGGCTGTTGCCGGGCATCGAATAAAGGAGCGGGGTGGGAAGGCACCGGCAGATTTGGAGGAGGAAGGTTCATTTATTCGTTGCGCAGAGCCTCCACCGGATCCATGCGGGCGGCGCGCCAGGCCGGAAAAATGCCGGAGATCACCCCGGTGAGCAAGGACACCAGCAAGGCGATGCCGGCCACGTCCAGTGACATGGAGGCTGGCAGAACCCGCTGCATGAGCAGAGTCAGCGGCCAGGCGATGCCTAGTCCGATCATTCCGCCCAGAAAGCAGAGGGTGGCGGCCTCGATGAGGAACTGGAGGAGGATGGTGCGTTGTTTGGCGCCGATGGCCTTGCGGACGCCGATTTCGCGGGTGCGTTCCGCGACGGAAACGAACATGATATTCATGATGCCGATGCCTCCGACGAACAAGGAGAGGCCTGTGATGAAGAGGCCGATGGCGGCGATGGTGCCTGTGACCTTTTGGACGAGTTGCAGCACCTGATCCTGCTGGTTGATGGCGAAGTCGTCGGGCTGGCCGGGGGCCAGATGCCGTATTTTCCGGAACGTGCTGTGCAATTCGTCCTTGGCGTCCTCCAGATCGATGCCTGGCTTCACCTTGACTTGGATTTGATCGAGATTGTGGGAGTTGCGATAGCTGGCGATGAGCTGCGGGAGGGGGATGATTGCCTGATTATCCATGCTGCTGGAGAGGAAGGTGCCTTGTTGTTCGAGCACGCCGATAACCTCGAGGGGTTGTTGATTGATTTTGATTTTTCGGCCGAGGGGCGATTCGCCATGGAAAAGGTTGGTGGCCACGAGGGAGCCTAGGAGGCAGACGGGGCGGCCGCCGGCGGCTTCGGCCGAGGAGAAAAAACGGCCTCGGGCCAGTGAGACGCCGCCCGTGAAGAGGAATTCCTCCGTGGTTCCGACGATGCTCACTCCCGAGGCGCTTTGTTTGCCGTAGCTGAGGGTTTCGCGCACGGTCATGACCGGTGCCACTGCCTGGGCGGCGGAGAGTTCCGGTTGGAGCCTGCCGACTTGGTCCAGAGTCAGCGGTCGCCGGCGTTGCATTTTCTGCCATTCCAGCCGCGAGTGCGGCGCCCAATCCTGAAGCTGCACGTAGAGAACATCCGCGCCGATGAAGGAGATGGTTCGCAGAAAGGACAGGTGCAGTCCCTCAATGGCGGTGCCCATGAGGGTGACGGTGACGATGCCGATGATGATGCCCAAGGTGGTGAGGACTGAGCGCAGCTTGTTGGAGCAAATGGCGCTCCAGGAAATGCCCAGTCCCTCCCTGAGTTCGCTCAATGCGTTCATGGAGCCATTGGCGAGGAAGCGGCCGCGTGCCCGTCTGGGTCTGGAGGGTGGGTTCCGGTTGTCGGGCCGTGGCTTGCCACTGGTTCGTCGCTTGCAATCAGGCCGTCGAGGATGCGGATGATGCGGCGGGCGTTGCGGGCGACGGATTCCTCGTGGGTGACCACGATGATGGTATGGCCTTTTTGGTGTAGTTCGTCGAACAGGGTCAAAATCTCGCGGCCGGTTTTGGAGTCGAGATTGCCGGTCGGCTCGTCGGCGAGCAGCAGGGAGGGGCGGTTGGCCAGGGCGCGGGCGACGGCCACGCGCTGGCGCTGGCCGCCGGACATCTCATTGGGTTTGTGGTGGACGCGGTTGGCCAGTCCCACGCCGGCCAAGACCTCGAGCGCGATGCGGCGCCGTTCGCCGGCCGGCTTGCCGGCATAGATCAAAGGCAGTTCCACGTTGCGCAGCGCGTCGGCGCGGGGCAGTAGATTGAAGGTTTGAAAAATGAAGCCGATCTCCCGGTTGCGGATTTCAGCGAGCTGGTTGTCCCCCATCTGACTGACGGGCACGCCGTTGAGATCGTAGCTCCCCGAGGTGGGTGTATCGAGGCAGCCGATCAAATTCATCAGGGTCGATTTGCCCGAGCCGGAGGGGCCCATGATGGCGACATACTCGCCGCGCTGGATGTCGAGGGAGACTTCGCGCAGCGCATGAATGGTTTCTCCGCCCATCTGGTAGCGGCGGGAAATTTTCTCAAGTCGGATCAAGCTCATGGAAGAGGATCTCGGAGGGGCAATTCAAATGGCAAAGAGGAGACGGCAGAGTCCGGGGAAGGCTCATTTTTTGTCGCCGCTGTTTTTAGCCGGACCCTTGGTGATTTTCTTTCCGTCCTCCAGGTCGCGGCTGATGGCGCGGAAATCGCCGGAGACGATCTCGTCCCCCTCATTCAAACCATCGAGGATTTCCCAGTGGGCGTCGTCGCTCAGGCCGGTTTTGACGGGGGTCATTTTGACATGGTCGCCTTCGACGACAAAGACGACGAGCACGGGTTTGTCTGGGGCGGCAGGTTTGCGGGTTGGGGTGTTTGGGGCTGCGGCTGCGGCAAGAGGCGGGGTTTTTGCCGCGTTGGCCGGCTTGGTTGGTGTCTTAGGGGGGCGCGCGGTGACGCTGGCGAAGGGGACGCTCAGTGAATTTGTGGAGGAGCGGGTCTCGATTTCCGCGGTGACGGACATGCCGGGGCGAAAGGGTTCTTTATCCTGGATAAGGATGCGGATTTGGAATTTGGTGGCTTCCTGACTGGAGGCTGCGCTGGAGCCGGTCAGGCCGGCGCCTTCGGAGGAGTTCGCCACGTCGGTGACGATGCCGTTGAAACTGCGGTCCTTGTAAGAGTCTACCTCCAGTCGGACATGCTGGCCGGGTTGGATCAAGACCACGTCCATTTCGCCGACATCCACCCGGGCCTCCATGACATTCAAATCGGCGATGATCATGAGGTCGGTGCCGGCGTTTTGGACCGTGCCGAGCACCCGTTCGCCGAGCTGCGAGTTTAATTTGCTGACGGTGCCGGTGAGCGGGGAAGCGAGCGTGGTTTTGTCGAGGGAATCTTGGGCGCTGGCGACGGAGGCTTTGGCGCTTTCGACCTGATGCCGGGCGCTGTTGAGCTGGGCGGCGGCGATGGCGTTGGCGGTTTTGAATCCGATGAACTCGGCGTCGGAAAGGAGCTTGTGTTCAAAGAGGTCCTTGTTGCGTTTGAAGTCGGCTTCGGCTTTTTCGACGTTGGCGTTGGCGGTGGCTTGGCCTGCCAGGGCCGATTCATAGCCCGCCCGGGCCTGGTTGAGGGAGGCGTTGTAAAAGTCCGGTTTGATTTTCAAGAGCAGGTCGCCCTTGGCCACGTGCTGGCCCTCCTTGACCGCGAGCTGAATGATTTCACCGCTGACTTCCGGGCTGATGTGGACTTGCAAGACCGGCTGGATTTTTCCGTTTGCCACGACCCGCTCGATGAGATTGGTGCGGTTGACCCGCTCGGTCTGCACTGTGATGAGAGGTTCTTTTTTCCGGTAAACGGCGGCAATGGCGAGGGCTGCGAGCGCGCATCCCGTCAGGACGACCAACCAGGTTCGGAAGTGTTTTGTTGGATTTGCCATGGGGTTTTATCAACGGTTTGGTGATAGGGTGTTATTTGGCGCCGCTTATCATGCCACCCGCCGCTGCGCCCAAGGAGAGCAGAGTCATTTGCTGCAGCAGCCAGCCGGCCGCCACCAGTGGAAAGGTGCGTAAAGAACCCACGCCTGCAAGCCGTGCCAGGCCCGCCGCTGTGACTCCTATAAACCAGAAGCCGAACAGGTTGAGTGCGACAGCCAGGGGGAATGCATGGGCTTCCGATTTGGCATCGCTCAATGCGGTCACCAAGTGCGTTGCGGCCGGATTGGAAAAATTGACCGTGAGAAGGAGGGTTACGATGGATCCCAGCAGGCTGATCATGCTGGCCAAGCCGGCCACTTCGACGGCCTTGTGATAGGGGAATTTGGTTTTGAGGAAAAGGCGGCCCAGCAGCCACAGTACAAAGCCCCACCACAAAACGCCCAGCAGGCTGCCGGCCGCGGCGATGAGGCTGCGGCCGGTTTTCAACACGGCCGGGCTGGAGTAGGTCTTAAGCGCCTCGTCTGCCTGGGCCTGGTTTATCAGGCCGGATTTGACGTATTCGCCGAAGAGCTTGGCCTGCTGCGCGGTCACCTGTTCCACCACGGCGGGCTGGGAGAACAAGATGAATGCGGTGAGCATCCCGACCAAGGAGGCGAGCAGGACCGGGACGAGCCAGTTGGCTTTGCGGGTTTGGCTGGCGTTTACCTCGGCAAACACCTGGCTTGGTATGGCGAAAACATTGAGCAGTCGCGCCAGGAGTGACGTGGGCTGGGCTGCCGGGGGCTGGGGTGGGGATGATTCCATGAGATCAGGCGGGAGGCGTCTGCTGGCGTTTACAGACCTGGTCCGGAAAAAAGTTTGGGGTGGACTGCCGCATCAATCGGTCGAAAAACACCTCGTCAGAGTGAGGTGGTTTTTGGAGTTTGTCGAGCCACGAGAACAAGCTTGGCGGTTTTCAGATGTAATACATCTTGTCCTTCAGTGCGCTTTCCTCAAGCAGTTGTTGAAACTCAATGGAGTCGGCGGTGGTGTCCACCGCGGTCTTCAACTGCAGCCAGGCTGCCCTCAATTCAGGCGCGCATTGGCTGTCGCTCAATGCGGGGGTGTCGAACAGCTCGCCATGCACCGCGCGGAGCACATGGCCCAAGGTGATGTCTGCCGGGGCGCGGGCCAGCAGGTAGCCGCCCTGTTTGCCGCGGACGCTTTTGGCGATGCCTTGGGCTTTGAGTTCGAGCAGGATTTGGACGAGATAGTTCGGCGGTATTCCCTGTTCTGCGGCGAGTTCATCCACGCGCAGGACTTCCCCGGTGTGATGGTGCCGGGCCAATCCAAGCACCGCGCGCGCCGCATAATCGCTTTTCACCGAGAGTTTCATCGGGGCAAGGCTAGACCGGGGCGGTGGCGATCGCAACGAAAAGAGCCGGGCAGGGGGGGGTGGCGGCTGCGGGGGTGTTCCGAAAAAACTTGTTATGAGCCGGCTGGTCCCCAAGGTTGTTTGGATGAAAAGAGCAGGGGGGGTGCGGCTGGTTTTATTGACCGCCCCGGATTTGAGAACGGCCCGGCGTTTGGTGCGTGCGGCTTTGGGAGCCCGTCTTATTGCGTGCGCCAATCTGGTGCCGAAGGCCGAGTCGCACTACCTGTGGCGGGGCAAGGTGGAGAGATCCTCCGAGGTGCTTCTCGTTTGCAAGACGACCGTGGTCCGCCTGCCCGCGCTGGAACAATTGGTGGCCGGGATGCACCCCTATGAAACCCCGGAGTTCGTGGTGGTTCGGCCGGCCGGAGTGGACTCAGGCTACCTGCGGTGGTGGATCGATGCTTGCTCTGAAGCGGGCGAAAGTTAAACTCAACGTAACAAAAATGACATCGAATTGGAACATTGGCCTGTGAAGCTATGGATGTGAACACAACTTTGGAATCAGTCCGGCTCAAGGTCAGTGGCTCGGCGGAGTATCGCACCCGGCTTGCCCGCAATCCCGAGGAGGTGCGTTTGGCGCAGGCGTTGCGCTTCGAGGTTTTCAATCTTGAACTGAATGAGGGCCTGGCCCAGTCCTATTCCACCGGACTGGACGCAGATCCCTTCGATCCGGTTTGCGATCATCTACTGGTCGAACATACGATCACGGGGCAGGTGGTGGGTACCTACCGGTTGCAAACCGGTGCCAATGCCGCGGTGCGCCTGGGTTATTACTGCGCCCAGGAATTTGGGTTTGGCTCTTTTGAGCCGTTCCGCGGCGAAATGGTCGAGCTGGGCCGCGCGTGCGTGCATCGGCAGCATCGTAATCTGGTTGTTTTAGGGTTGCTCTGGAGAGGCATTGCCGATTATGCGCGGCAGCACGGCGCCCGCTACTTGGTGGGATGCAGTTCCATCACCTCGCAGGATGCCTCTGTTGGCGCCTCGGTCTACGCTGATTTGTGCCGCAAATATCTTGCTCAGCCGCAGTGGCGCACCCTGCCCCTGCCGGAATACGAATGTTCGCTGAGCAGGCTTTCAGCCGAAGCGGTGGAAATCCCCAAATTGCTCCGGGCCTATCTTACCCTCGGCGCGAAAATCTGCGGTCCGCCCGCTCTGGACCGGGGGTTTCAGACGATTGATTTTCTGACATTTCTGGATTTGGAGGCGATGCCGGCGCTGGCGCGGCAGCGGTTTTTGGGCTGAGTCCGTTCCAGACACAGGCAATGAAGGGGATTCGAGAGCAACCACTCCGGGTGATTTTCCGTCTTGTGTGGCTGGGTTGCACCATTGTGTGGGTGGTGCTGGATTTTCTGATCTGCGTCTTGTTGCGGCGGGGCGGGTCACTGCGGGCCGTTCGTGCCGCATGGCAGCAGGATTCCGCGCGGCGGCTCGGTCGGGTTTTGGGGCTGGAGTGTTGTGTGTCCGGGCCGGTTCCCGCCCGGGGCCTCCTGGTGAGCAATCACCTGAGTTATTTGGATATTTTAGTGCTTGGATCGCTGACGCCGGCGGCGTTTGTGGCCAAGAACGAGGTCAAATCCTGGCCGGTTTTCGGCTGGCTGGCCACTCTGGCTGGAACCGTTTTTATCCATCGCGAACGGCGGACGCATGTGGGGGCCGTCTCGGCCCGGATGGAAAGCATTCTGCAGCAGAATGTCCTGGTGGTGCTGTTTCCCGAGGGCACCAGTTCGGATGGGAGCGGCGTGCTGCCTTTTAAATCGGCCCTGCTGGAGCCCGCCGCCAGACAGAGCCATCCCCTTTGCGCCGGACTCATTCAATACGAGTTGGCCGACGGGGATGTGGCCGAGGAGGTGTGCTACTGGAAAGACATGAGTTTCGGGCCGCACCTGCTCAACCTGCTGAGCAAGCGCTCGATCCGGGCAACCGTCCGGTTCGCTCCCTGGACGGGAGGCGCTGCGGACCGCAAGGAGTTGGCGGTGGGGCTGCACGCCCAGATCATGCAGCTGCGCCATTCTGCGCCCAAGCCCGGCTAATCCCTCAAAAGGGAATCATCCTGGGTGTTAAGCCGGATCCGCAACCGGCTGGGAGCGACAGGTCCAAGCCTCCGCTGCTATCGTTGTATTCTTGCCGAGCCGCCGTTGGCGAAGGCTCTGACCTGTTCGAGCGTGGCCATGGTGGTGTCTCCGGGGAAGGTTGTGAGCAGGGCGCCGTGGGCCCAGCCGAGATTCACCGCCTCCTGTCCGGTTGCTCCTGAGAGCAATCCGTAGAAAAACCCGGCCGCATAACCGTCTCCTCCGCCGACCCGGTCCACCACGTCCAGTTCGCACATGGGGGACTGGAAGGTTTTTCCGTTGATCCATGCGACGGCGCCCCAGGTGTGGCGGTTGGTGGAATGCACCTCCCGCAGGGTGGTGGCTACAGCTTTGACCGAGGGGAATTTCTTCACTGCCTGCTCGATGACGGCGTAAAATGCCGAGGGATCAAGCTTGGAAGTGCTCTCCACGTCCTGGCCTTCGATGCCGAGGCCCTTCTGTAAATCCTCCTCGTTGCCGACGAGCACGTCGATGTGCTGGACGATGCGGCTCAAGACATCGAGGGCCTTGGACTGGCCGCCCCAGATGTCCCAGAGTTTCTGGCGGTAATTCAGGTCGAAGGAGGTGATGGCGCCGGCGGCCTTGGCGGCCTGCATAGCTTCGACGATGAGTTCGCCGGTGGTGTTGGAGAGGGCGGAGAAGATGCCGCCGCTGTGGAACCAGCGGACGCCCCGGCCGAAAATTTCCTGCCAGTTAAAGTCGCCCGGTTTGAGTTGGGCGGCGGCCTCGTGGCTGCGGTTGTAGAAAACCACCGGCGCCCGCACGCCTTGGCCGCGGTCCGAATACACCGTGGCCATGTTTGGTCCCCGGACTCCGTCGTGTTTGAAGGGCTTGTAGAAGGGTTTGACGCCCATGGCGCGGACGCGCTCGGCTATGAGGTCGCCGATGGGATAGTCGACCATGGCTGAGGCGATGCCGGTGTTGAGGCGGAAGCAGTCGGAGAGGTTGGCTGCGACATTGAATTCGCCGCCGCTGACGTGGATGTCGCAGCGGGCGGCTTTGCGAAAGGGGAGGATGCCCGGGTCAAGCCGGTGCACCAGCGCGCCGAGGGAGAGAAAGTCGAGGGTTCCGGTTCCGGGGATGCTGAGGCCTGTGTTCATTTTGCACAGTTTTTAGATTTAAAGCCGTTAAAAATCAAATTTAAAAACCTTGCGGTTAGGGGCTTTTGCGCAGGGCAATGCGTGGTTAAGGCAGGTGGTTGACCGGATCCGGGGCCGGTGTTTGGGAATAAACAGGTGGGGTTGATCCGCAAGACAACGGCGGGATGCCAAGGCACAGGCGGGGGTTCAGCTTGGTTTTACGCGGGGGGATTTTCAAAAGGGGAATGAAAGGAACGGGCCTCATTGGGTGGGAGGAAAAGTGGGGGTGTGTTTCGATTTGGAGAGGAGGTTTTTGGGCGGGGCTGCCGGTTTCCGGGGCACAGGAGTGCTTGCTGTCAAGAGGGGTTTGCGGTTAAATCGGAGCGCAGAAGAGTAAACCCAAAGTAAAAATTTTTATGAACCAATGGCGTGCAGGATTAATTTTGGCAGCGGCAGGTGTCTTTCTCTGCGGAATTGCCGGTTGCGGCCGGCCGGCCGGCGATGCCGCGTCCGGCGCTGATCCCATTAAGATCGGCGAGTTTGCCTCGCTGACTGGGGAGGAGGCTACCTTTGGTGTTTCTTCCCATGAGGGAACGCTCATGGCGGTTGAGGAGATCAACGCTGCGGGGGGGGTTCTGGGCCGCAAACTCCAGTTGTTGACTGAGGACGACCAGTGTAAGCCAAGCGAGGCCGCCACCGTCGTCAACAAACTCATCGCCCGCGACAACGTGGTAGCGGTGCTGGGGGAGGTCGCTTCCACCCGCACCATGGCGGTGACGCGCATTTGTCAGGACAGCAAAATTCCGCTGGTTTCGCCCTCGTCGACCAATCCAGATGTGACCAAGACCGGGGACTATATTTTCCGGGTTTGTTTTATTGATCCGTTTCAAGGGACGGTGATGGCCAATTTTGCGAGCATGACACTGAAGATCAAGCGGGTTGCGGTCTTGACGGATGTGAAGAGCGACTACAGCAAAGGGCTGGCGAAGTTTTTCAAGGAACGGTTCAAAGCCTTGGGCGGGGAAATAGTGACTGAGCTGGATTACAACGGCAGCGACAAGGATTTCAAGGCGCAGCTTACCACCATCAAGGCCGCCAATCCCGAGGGTGTTTTTGTGCCGGGCTATTACACGGCCTGCGCGCTGATCTGTTTGCAGGCCCGGCAGCTTGGGTTGTCGGTGCCGCTCTTTGGCGGTGACGGATGGGAGTCGTCCAAGCTCACAGAGATTGGCGGTGCGGCCGTGGAGGGGAATTATTTTTCTACTCATTACAGTTCCGAAGCGGGCAGTGAGCTGAGCCGCCGCTTTGTGGAGCATTACCAAAAGCGCTGGAATGGGCAAACCCCCGACGCATTGGCGGCGTGCGGTTATGATTCGGCGCTGGTGCTGGCCGACGCGATCAAGCGCGCCGGGAGCACGGACGGCGGGAAAATCCGGGATGCGCTGGCGGCGACGAAAAATTTCCCGGCGGTGAGCGGGACCATCACGATCGATGCCAACCGGGATGCGTCCAAGGCGGCGGTGATTCTTCAGGTCAAGGGCGGCAAGTTCAAGTATTTGGGCACGGTTGAGCCTTAGGCGGCTTGTGATGGCAGGCGGCGTGTCAAACCCTGGTAAACGTTATCAACGAAATCCTCCAACAACTGCTTAACGGCCTGGCGCTCGGGGCTGTTTACGCCCTTATCGCCTTGGGTTACACCATGGTTTACGGGGTTCTACGCTTCATCAATTTCGCGCACGGCGACGTGTTCATGCTGGGGGCCTTTGCGGCCTATTACCTCGCTCCGCTGGTGGCCCGGTGCCTGCCTGCCCAGTCCTGGGCGGGCGGGTTCTGCGTGCTGGTTCTGGCCATGGCGGTCTGTGCCGCCCTGGGCATGCTCATTGAATTTCTCGCCTACCGTCCACTGCGGCGCCGGCCCAAGCTGACGGTGCTTATCACCGCCATCGGGGTTTCACTTTTCATTGAATACACCGGGCAGCATGAGGCTTTGTTCGGCGCCGCGCCGCGAAAGTTTCCCGATCTTATCCCGGTCAGGAGCCTGGACTGTGGCGGGCTGGTTTTCAGTTCAAACCAGTTGATCGTGCTGGCCACCACGCTGCTGCTCCTGTGGGTGCTGAGGTTTATCGTGCAGCGGACCCGGATGGGGCGGGCCATGCGGGCCGTTTCCTTCAACGAGCAGGCGGCCGCCTTGATGGGCGTCAACATCAACTCCATCATCTCCTTCACCTTCGGCCTGGGTTCCGCATTGGCTGCGGCGGGCGGTGTGCTCTATGCCATGAATTATCAGAGCATCGAACCCCTCATGGGCGTGCAGATCGGACTGAAAGCATTCGTTGCCGCCGTGTTCGGCGGAATTGGAAATCTAGCCGGAGCGGCTCTTGGGGGTGTGATTCTCGGTGTGATAGAGACTTTTGCGGGCGGCGTGCCCGGGCTTTCCAACTACCGGGATGGGATCGCCTTTGCGCTTCTGATTCTGGTGCTGCTCTTTAAGCCGGCCGGCTTGCTGGGAACGGCGCAGGTGGAGAAGGTCTGAGTTCGGGGCCGTAAAATTTACCATGAAAAACACACCCACCTCCCGGCAAGACCTGTTGGTCTGAATCTGATCCGATGCAAACCGGTGCCAAACGCTATTTGATTCTGGCTGTCGCCGCGGCGGCGCTCGTCTCGCTCTTTTCCGCCCACTTCAATCGCTACTACCTGGGCATTGCCATCGACATTGCAATCAACGTGATCCTGGCTGTCAGCCTCAACCTGATCAACGGCCATACGGGTCAGTTCAGCTTGGGTCACGCGGGCTTCATGGCGGTGGGCGGATATACGGCGGCATCGCTCACGATTGCGCTTTCGAAAGTGCTGCCGCCAGCGGTGATGCCGGTGGTTTTTGCGCTTGCGCTCCTGCTAGGCGGCATTGCAGCGGCCTTGGCCGGCTTGGCGGTGGGTGTGCCATCGCTGCGGTTGCGGGGGGATTATCTGGCCATTGTCACTCTGGGTTTTGGAGAAATCATCCGCGTGGTTTTGCAAAACATGGAGGCCGTGGGCGGGGCCAGCGGGCTCAAGGGGATCCCCTCCCACACCACGGTTTTCTGGGCATGGTCCCTGGTCGCCGTGGCGGTTTATGTGGTGGCCTGCCTGGTGAATTCCACCTATGGCCGGGGGTTCCTCGCGGTGCATGATGATGAGGTGGCCGCCAGTGCCATGGGCATCAACCCGGTGCGTTACAAGGTGACAGCGTTTGTCGTGGGCGCTTTTTTTGCCGGGATCGCGGGCGGACTTTATGCCCACCAGAAACAGTTTCTTTCCCCGGTTGGTTTTGATTTCATGAAATCCATCGATATCGTGGTGATGGTGATTCTGGGGGGGATGGGGAGGACGGCAGGGGTGGTTTGCGCGGCTGTGATGCTCACGGTTTTGCCGGAATTTCTTCGAGGGTTCGCTGAATACCGGATGATTGTCTATGCGCTGATGATCATCACCCTGATGCTGGCCCGGCCGCAGGGGTTGTTTGCGTTCCATAAGCCCCGCCGAACCACTGCATGAGCAAGGCACTGCTGCAACTGGATAAGGTGACCCTCCGGTTCGGAGGCCTGACGGCCGTCTCGGATCTGGATTTGGCGGTGGCGGACCACGAACTCATCGGGTTGATCGGCCCCAACGGGGCGGGGAAGACGACGGTTTTCAATTTGATCACCGGCGTTTATCAGCCCACCAGCGGGGGGCTGAGGATGTCGGGTGAAACGATTGGCGGGCTCAAGCCGCATCAACTCGCCCGACGCGGTCTGGCGCGCACTTTCCAAAACATCCGGCTCTTTGGGTCCATGAGCGTTTTTGACAACGTCCGCGCGGCGCTTCAACTGCACCGGCCCCATGGCATCCGCAACGCCCTCTGGCGGGGTCGGGGTTTCCGGGAGGGCGAGGCGGCGGTGGCCAAGCAGGTGCTGGAACTGCTGGAGATTTTCAACCTCGTCCGGCATTGGGATGAGCCGGCCAAGAGCCTGCCTTACGGGGATCAGCGGCGTCTGGAAATCGTCCGTGCCCTCGCCACGCAGCCGCGGTTGCTCCTGCTGGATGAGCCTGCCGCCGGCATGAATCCCACGGAGAAGGTGGAATTGACCCGGTTGATCCGGTTCGTGAAGGAAAAGTTCCGGATTTCGGTGCTGCTGGTCGAGCACGATATGCAGGTGGTGATGGGCATTTGCGAGCGAATTGTGGTTCTGGATCATGGGGTGAAGATCGCCGAGGGCGGCCCGGCTCAGATCCGGGCCCACCCCAAGGTGATCGAGGCTTATCTGGGCGAGGAACCGGCCATCCAGCCGCCTTCGTCCGCTCAACCGGACTAGCAACCATGCTGGAAATCAAGAATCTGACCGTCGGTTACGGCGCCATCACCGCCTTGCATGGCGTTTCTCTGCGCGTTGAAAAGGGCCGGATCGTCACGCTCATTGGTGCCAACGGCGCGGGCAAGAGCACCACGCTGCGCGCCATCTCGGGTTTGGTCAAGCCTCAGGGGGGTGAGATTTGGTATGACGGACAGAACATCGCCGGCCGGCCGGCGCATGAAATGGTCAAACGCGGCCTCTCCCATGTCCCCGAGGGGCGGATGATTTTCTCCAACCTTACCGTCCACGAAAATCTCATGATGGGTGCTTATCTGCAGCGGGATGCCGCTGTGATCCGGCATGAGATGGATCTGGTGTTTTCCGCCTTTCCCCGTCTGGCCGAGCGCATGGCGCAGGTTGCGGGCACGCTTTCCGGCGGGGAGCAGCAGATGCTCGCCATCGGCCGTGCTTTGATGAGCCGGCCGCGATTTTTGATGTTGGACGAGCCGTCGCTGGGCATTGCGCCGCTGCTCGTGAAGAGCATTTTTCAGAAAATCGTCGAAATCAACCGCCAGCTCGGCCTGACCATCCTGCTGGTGGAACAGAATGCCAATCTGGCCCTGGAGATTTCCCACTATGGTTACGTGCTTGAAACCGGGCGGATACTGCTGGCCGACGACGCTGCCGCGCTGCGCCGGGATCCGAAAGTGCGCAGTGCTTATCTGGGCGGATGATCGGGCACCAGACGAAGATTTCATCAGGGTTGCAGCTTTAAAAAGATTTTGCCCATGACTGATGCAACTGAAAACCGGCGTTCTTTTGCCAGCGACAATTATTCCGGTATTTGTCCCGAGGCTTGGGCCGCTTTGGCTGAAGCCAATGCCGGCCACGAGGTGAGCTATGGTGACGATCAATGGACCCAGCGCGCGGCGGACCTGATCCGCGAGGTTTTCGAAACGGACTGCGAAGTCTTCTTTGTGTTCAACGGCACGGCGGCCAACTCGCTGGCCTTAGCCACTCTTTGTCAGCCCTATCACAGCGTGTTGTGCCATGAGTTGGCGCACATTGAAACGGCCGAATGCGGCGCGCCGGAGTTTTTTACCAACGGAAGTAAAATCCTCCTTCTTCAGGGGGCCAACGGGAAGGTGGATCCGGCGGAAATCCGCCGGGCCGTCCAACGGCGGGCCGATATCCACTATCCCAAGCCCCGCGTCTTGAGCCTGACTCAATCCACCGAGTGCGGCACGGTTTACTCTCCGGATGAGGTTTGCGTGCTGGCTGGGCTGGCGAAAGAGCTGGGGTTGCGGGTGCAAATGGATGGAGCGCGTTTTGCCAATGCGGTGGCCTCGCTGAAAGTCACTCCGAAGGAAATCACGTGGCAGGCCGGTGTGGATGTTTTGTGTTTCGGCGGCTCCAAGAACGGCATTGCGCTGGGCGAGGCGGTGGTTTTTTTCGATCGTGAGCTGGCGCGTGAGTTCGATTACCGCTGCAAGCAGGGCGGTCAGCTTGCGTCCAAGATGCGGTTTCTCTCGGCGCCTTGGACCGGCATGCTCAAAGACGGGGCCTGGCTGCGGCATGCCGGCCACGCCAACGACATGGCCCGACGTCTTGAAAAAGAATTGCGCACTTTGCCTGCGGTGCGCATCTCGCATCCAGTCGGGGCCAATGCTGTTTTCGCCAAAATACCCCCTGCGGCGGAACAGGAACTGCACAAATGCGGCTGGAAATTCTACACCGGAGTTATCAC
>CAIQOK010000168.1 GCA_903873415.1 uncultured Verrucomicrobiota bacterium
GCCTAACGAAAAAAGCTGAGCCACGCCCGACCAACAATATGAAACAACCAACGACTCTTGCGAACAACCAGCCAGCGCCAACGGGCGTTGCGCTCCAGCGACTTGTTAGGCTACTGCGCCTGAATCTCAAGGGCTGCTATTTCGACGCCATCAAAGCCGGCACCAAAACCCACGAATACCGGCTGGCTGAAAAATGGGAAAAGCGTCTGGCTGGCAAAACGTATGATGAAATCCATCTGCTGCGCGGCTATCCGAAGCGCGGCGACGAAAGCCGAATCCTGCGCCGGGCGTGGAATGGCTACACAATCGAAATGATCCAGCATCCTCATTTTGGTGATAAACCTGTGCGCGTGCTTGCCATAGACGTAACCAAGTGGCCTAACGCCCCGGCTCAGGCACGGCGCGACCATGACGTCCGGCATGCAACCGAAGCGCCATCGCGCCGTTGCCTGAAGCCGGATGGTTACATGTTGGCCTGCCGCAGCCAAAGGTACCTGTCGCGAGCGAACAATACATAATAGAGTGCGGCCCACACGCTGAACCCCCGAAGCGTCGAGTCGCAAAGGAAGGCCAGCGAGTCACCTGAGGACACGGAGAAAGAAACCTCGTTGGAGCCACACCAGTCAACCTTCAGGGCAAGCTGGTGCTTGCCCGGAGCCACCGGGAAGGACTTTGTCTCCCCGTTCCCGATCCGACCGATCTCGGCACCATCAAGCAGGACACGGTAGCCGCGCAACCGGTCAGCGTATCCGGAACCACGGGACAATCTGATCGAGGCACTCATGACCGTGACATGTAACGACCCAAGCTCAGCGACCCGGCCCGCGGGACGCTACGATTGCAACCGCGACGCTCATGCCGGGTTCGCTGCAGCGCATGGTTAGGCGGCAGATAGTCCACTCTTGTGTCTCCTGCTGATGAAATACGAGATGCCCGATGCCAGCAACAGCGCAACGCCGATGCAACATGTCACGAACCAGAACCAAGCCTGCCTGTTCAGACTGCCGTCGCCTTGTGAGTAAGCGAAAAGCATCGCGACTCTCATGGTGACCCAATAGTAGTAACCGCCCGCAATAGAGCAAAGCAGGCCAGCCACGCCGATTCCGACGATAGTTTTGTTTTTCATAAGTGTGCGATGTTTACTGCCGCCTAACAGATAATGGACAGCAGGGTTTGCAGCCTATCCTTTCTCATGAATTGAGTGTAAACTCCCTCAAAGTTGTTGTCCACGAGGAAACTGAATCGCTTATGTCACCGCAACTCATCCGGGGAAACACGGCACATGCGGGACCTTTTAAACTGGTACCCAATCCCAAGGCCCGGCTCAAGGACCAGTTTTGTGAAGTCGCCCGGTTTAAGCACCTGTCCTTCCGCACCGAAACGACTTATTGGGACTGGGTGGTTCGCTACCTCCGGTTCCACAAGGATTATTCCGGCGTGTGGACGCATCCGCGTGCGCTCGGCAGTCGCGCAGTCACTCCATTCCTCACCTGGCTGGCCACCACCCGCGCCGTGTCGGTGTCGACCCAGAATCAGGCATTAAACGCCCTGCTCTTTCTCTACCGGGAAGTGCTCCAGACCCCCTTCGAGCCCGGCGATTTTGTGCGGGCGCATCGTTCTCCGGGCGTGCCGACCGTGCTCTCACAGGACGAGGTGCGCGATTTGTTGGGTAGCCTGACAGGAAAGTATTTACTGATGGCGCGCTTGTTGTATGGAACTGGAATGCGGTTGCTTGAATTGCTGCGACTGCGGGTTAAAGACATCGATTTCGACCGTGGGCAAATCGTGGTTCGCTCGGGTAAAGGCGGAAAAGACCGCGTCACGGTTCTACCGGGTTCACTCCAAGAGCCGCTGCAAAGACACCTGACCGATGTCCGGCTACAGCATGAGCGGGATTTGATGGAGGGTTTCGGCTGCGTTTGCCTGCCTGGAGGTCTTGATCGAAAATATCCCCATGCGGGCCGGGAGTGGGGCTGGCAATGGGTCTTCCCCTCTACCAGCCTATCCACGGACCCCATCACGGGGCGGATCGGGCGACATCACACGGCAGAAACCGGGTTGCAGCGAGCGCTCAAAGTCGCCCTGGGCAAAACGACAATCACCAAGCCCGCCTCCTGCCACACCTTGCGCCATTCTTTTGCCACACATTTACTCGAAAGCGGCACAGATATCCGCACCGTCCAGGATTTGCTGGGGCACAAGGACGTTTCCACAACCCAGGTCTACACCCACGTCATGCAGCGGCCGGGAGTCGGAGTGCGCAGTCCGCTGGATAACCTCTCCCCGTGAACTCCGTGGCATCGCGATAGATCGATGGCAACTGCGATGCCCGGAAAAAGACCGCAATCAGGCTCAAACCAAAGCCCCCCCCCCGGCGCATCGGGCCTTTCAGGCTTTGTGCAAAACAGCCGGCAACCCACTCGTCCAGCTCCGGTCCTGCATCGCCACCCCGGTATCAGGCGAACACGCATCCCTGATTTTTTGCCACTTTGAGAGTTGATTCAAGGCGTTTGGGTTGCGGATCGATGAATCGCGGGGCGAATGGAAAGCGGTTTGTTGGGTCTGGCACGGAGGGGCTCGGTGCCCCTGCCGCAACGCACCCCCTTGCGGGAGGCGGCGAAAACTTGTCTTCCCGACATTTTGAGGGCATGCTGGCGACATTGAACCGGGTGTCAGCGCAAGTCCTGCTCCAGAGCCGCTTCCCTCTAGCCATAGCGGCGGGATTGCTTTTGGCTGCCGCCTTTCCCAATTTGGGCGTCAGCGGTCTGGCGTGGATCGCTCCAGGGCTCATGCTGGCAGCGGCGCTAGGCCGGTCGGCGGGGGAAAGTTTCCGGCTGGGATATGCCGCAGGATTGGCTCATTACCTCGCGTCGCTGTCCTGGCTGCTGCGGATTCCCGTCGCCGGTTTTCCGGTGCTGGGCTGGGTGGCCCTGAGCGCGTTTCTGGCTCTGCTCCCGGCTCTCTGGGTGTGGCTGTCCATCCGCTTGGCTCATTCCCGATCCATTAATCATCAAGGGCAAGCCGGTGAAAGCTGGCACGAGGCAACCAAGAGACTCGCCTCGCAAAGCTGGCTCCAACGCATTCGCTGGTCTTTGATATGCGCCGCCCTGTGGGTTGGCTTGGAGATGCTCATCTCCCGGCTTTTCGGGGGATTCCCATGGAACCTGCTCGGGGCGTCCCAATTCCGATTGGTGCCCTTGATCCAACTTGCTTCCCTGACGGGAATCCAGGGCCTTTCATTTCTGATGGTCTGGATGTCCGTGTCGCTGCTCAACGCCGGGGTCTCGATTCTGGGGCGGCCTGACTACCGTTCGGTTTGGGCGCGCGAGATCATTTTGCCAATGGCCGCAATGGGTGCGGTCTATATTTTGGGTTTCCGACACCTGACCCGCGCATCGGATTCCAGTGAGGAGATAAGAGCCACTCTGGTTCAACCGAGCATTCCACAGACCCTGATCTGGAATTCGGAAAACGACACGCGCCGGTTTGGCGATCTGGTCCGGCTCACAAACCAGGCCTTGACCAACGCCACGGATCTGCTGATCTGGCCTGAATCGGCGATTCCCCGAATGCTGCGCTACGACGCGCAAACCCTGCAGGCGGTCACCAATCTGGCCCGGACCCACGGGGTCTGGATGATCATAGGGTCGGACGATGCGGAGCCGCGGCAGAGTCCGGCAGGATTGCAGGGGACGGACTACTTCAACGCGAGTTTTCTGATCGCACCGGACGGGCAAATCGCCGGGCGCTATTGCAAACGCAATCTGGTCATTTTCGGCGAATACATCCCCCTAGTCCGCTGGCTGCCGTTTGTGAAATGGTTCACCCCCATACAAGACGGTTTCACCCCGGGCGACCGGGTAGTGCCCTTTGACCTGGGCGGTCCGGGCTGGCACGCCCGGACGGCGAGCCTGATTTGTTTTGAAGACACCTTCCCGGCCCTGGGGCGTGAGAGCGCGGCGGCGGACACGGATTTTCTGGTGAATCTGACCAATGACGGCTGGTTCGGAGAAGGGCCGGCTCAATGGCAGCACGCCGCCAGCGCCGCGTTTCGGGCGGTGGAAAACGGGCTGCCCCTGCTCCGCTGCGCCAACACGGGGCTGACTTGCTGGATCGATGCGCACGGCCGGATCAGGGATGTTTTTTTGGATGCGCGGGGCGGCGTTTACGGGGCCGGCTTTCTGACAGCGCGCATTCCGCTTCGCGGCAAAACCCTAAAGCAGCACCCCACCTTCTACCACCGGCACGGCGACTGGTTCGGCTGGGCCTGCTGCGCTCTGGCGACGGCGGCACTGCTGGGCGGTCCGTTTCGGCTGAAACCAAAGAGCGCCTTGAAATAAACCCGGCTCAGGCTATCGTCCCGAAAATCAAAATCCTATGAACCTAAAAAAACTGTTCCCTCTGGCG
Source organism: uncultured Verrucomicrobiota bacterium (assembly GCA_903873415.1). GTDB lineage: Bacteria > Verrucomicrobiota > Verrucomicrobiia > Limisphaerales > CAIQOK01 > CAIQOK01. The sequence continues at coordinate 4,408 of CAIQOK010000168.1, forward strand.
CTCACTGCCGCCTTGCTCTGGTCCGCCTCATCCCCGCTCTCCGCCGCTGAAAGCCCGGCAACGGATGAGCTGAAACAAATCATCACCGCCATCAACGGCAAACTTAAAAGCAACCAGCGCAGCGAGACGGAATTAGCCCCCGAACTGAAACAGTTTGACAGCCTGTTGTCCAAACACGCCGGTGAGAAGACGGATGAGGTTGCGCAAATCCTCTTCATGAAAGCCACCCTCTATGCCCAGGTCCTGGGCAACGACGACAAGGCCAGAGAACTGCTGACCCGCCTGCAGCACGATTTCCCGGGCACAAAGCCGACCAATGCCGCCGACCAGATGCTGGTAGGAATGGAAAAGCAGGCCGCAGCAAAAAAACTCCAGGCCGGCTTGGTCCAGGGCATGCCATTTCCCGATTTCAATGAAAAGGATCTGGACGGCAACCCGTTGTCCATTGCCAATTACAAAGGCAAAGTCCTGCTGCTGGATTTCTGGGCCACCTGGTGCGGCCCCTGCCGCGCTGAGCTGCCCAATGTCCTGAAAATCTACCAGAAACACCACGCCAATGGTTTCGAAATCATCGGCATCAGTCTCGATCAGGACCGTGCCAAGCTGCTGGAGTTTGCCAAACAACAAAAAATGACCTGGCCGCAGTATTTCGACGGGCTGGGCTGGGGCAACAAGCTGGCCGGCAAATACGGGGTCATGTCTATCCCCCAAACGTTTCTGCTCGATGCTCAGGGCAAAATCATCGCCCGTGATTTACGCGGCGAGGAACTGGAGAACGCCGTGGCCAAAGCGCTGAAATAAGCCTTTTTCCCGACGGGGTTTCCTGCTGCAGCCGGTCCGGACCCGGGGTTCCGCTATGGAGCAGGCCCCCCGGAAATCCAGACCCGCCGGGGAAGGACTCTGCGCCCGGCGCCTGCCCTCCACTTTCAAAAAACGCCGCGTAAACATTGCCGCTCGGATTTAAGCAGTTGAATTTGGATTGCCAGGTTGCCCCAATCATTAGTGACGACCGTGAATCTTCACATCAGGGCGGGATCCCCCTTGATTTCATGACACATTAATGACGCTATGCAGCCATGGCTGCCTGCAAAAAAAGATTGCCTGTTTCACCCGCGGCTGGACACCGCTGAAGGCGTCTCCGCTCACGATGGTCAGCTTCTCCTTGATTGCCCGGCCAAACGTTTTGACGCCTGGAAACGCCTCGCCAAGATCGATGGCCTTGATCCGCGGAAACGGCGGACCTCGGGTTTTTCCCCGCTCTCACGAATGTCCCAGATCATGCCGGTTTTTGGCTCGGGGGCCACCTCTGACGGACATGAAAGGGCTGGGGAGAGACCAAGTGCTCGCCGGGGCTGATTGGGCTGACCAAGGGCGCCGATAAAAGAGCCTTGGGTGAATGGCTGCACGCCCAATCCCCCAAGAGCGTTGATGCGGTCAAGAGTGTCAACCGGGACTTCGCGACTGAAGTGGCTTTCTTGAAGCTCCGAAGGAGCGACATAAACAGCGGATGAACAATCCAAGGAAATCCAATTTATTTTGCCCGTTTTCTTCGCCCTTGCCGCTTGGCGCTTGGCCGCCCCCTGCGGGGCTGGGGAAATTTTTTTGGATGGAACGCGGATCCATGACAGGCCGCGCCGGTGAGGCCGCGCCTCCGGCGCTTGAGAGCAAGGCAAGGGGCAAGCACAATGGACAACGGATAATGGGTAACGGATTTTGATTCCCTCCGGTCAGAAGAGACACGCGGAATGTCAGAGGTTGGATCAGAGATCGGAGGGCGGAGATGGATGTTCGGTGCGAAGGAAAGGGTGCACCAGAAGGCTTTTGAGGCGCAATTAACCCGCCCTACCCTCCGAATCCTGGAAAACAAAAGCCGACAGCACTGGCAGCCACATTCGGACAAAGCCGAATCCAGTCTGCCGGTGGTTCGCCGCTGATTGTGGCTGGCGTTGAGTTCATCGCTTTTTTAGATTGTTTCAAAAATAAACAAGCCCTAGATTCGGCTCATGGAAAAATCACAGTTTCCCCAATACATCGCCGTGCTCATGCTGCTGGCCCTCTCCCTGGCAGCCCCCTTCGGGATGATCCTGCTCTCGACGGTGCTGGGCAAACGCGGTGCCCGCAGCAAAATCAAGGACACAGCCTACGAGTGCGGCATGATCCCGATCGGCGAAGGGAGCACGCGGCTGTCGATCCGCTTTTATCTGGTGGCCATGCTTTTCATCCTGTTCGATATCGAAGTTGTTTTTATGTATCCTTGGTCGGTGGTCTACAAGTCCATGCTCCAAGACCCGGCCACGAGAAACCTCATTTTGGGCTCAATGCTTTCATTCCTATGCATCCTCTTTGCGGGTTATATCTACGCGGTGAAGAAAAAAGCGTTTGACTGGAAATCCTGATTCACAGTCCCAAACGCGCTCCAGACGTTCTCTAAAACAATTGAAGCAATTCTCTGCGTTCAGTCGAACCAGAGGCTAGATTTTATGGTTTCCATCAAATTCGGCACCTCGGGCTGGCGCGAAATCATCGCCCGCGATTTCACGTTCGACAACGTCCGCCTGGCCACCCAGGGGATTGCGGACTTTCTCAAAGGCGAGATGGCCCGAACGGACTCGCCGATCAAAGGACGAAAGCCCGTTTTGATTCTCGGACACGACACCCGTTTTCTAGGGCGCGAATTCTCACTGGCGGCCGCCGAGGTACTGCAGTCCAACGGCATCACCCCCCTGCTCTGCGATCGGGACACCCCGACCCCCGTGATCGCACATACGATCCGGCAGCGCAAGGCGCTTGGGGGGATCAACATGACGGCAAGCCACAACCCGGCCGAGTATCAGGGTCTGAAGTTTTCCACCTGCAACGGGGCCCCCGCCACCCAGGATGTGACCCGTCAAATCGAGTCCAACATCATCAAACTGCAGGAGTCCAGATGGTCCTTTGCCGCCGCGCCGTTCGGCGCTTTCCAATGCCGGACCTTCAACCCACAGCCGGACTACTTCAAACAGCTCCGCAGGCTGGTGGACTTTGAGACCATCGCCAAGGCGAAGATGAAGATTGCCGTGGAGCTGATGTATGGGACGGGCCACGGATATCTGGACCGGTTGCTGGAGGAGTGCGGCGCAAAAATCACCCGTTTCCATGACGAACTCAATCCGCTTTTCGGCGGGCACCATCCCGAGCCCAACGCCCACGGCATGGAGTCGGTGATCCAGTTCGTGCGCAGCGGCAAGGCGCAAATCGGTCTGGGCTTGGATGGTGACGCCGACCGTTTCGGGATTGTGGACAAAGACGGGACCTGGCTGACGCCCAATCAGGTTCTCACCCTGGCGCTCTATCACCTCAGAAAAAACCGGGGCTGGACGGGGGCGGTCGTGCGAACCGTGCCAAGCAGCCATCAGGTCGATGCCGTTGCCCAATGGCTCGGCGTCACGGTCCATGAGACTCCGGTCGGCTTCAAACACATCGGCGCTCTCATGGAAAGCGAGCCGATCATCGTCGGCGGCGAGGAGTCCGGCGGCCTGAGCGTCAAGGGCCACGTTCCGGAAAAGGACGGGATCCTGGCCTGCCTGCTGATGGCCGAGCTGGTCGCAACCGAAAAGAAGTCTCTGGGCCTGATTCTCAAGAGCTTGGAAAAACTCATCGGGGAATTCCACACCGACCGCATCAATGTCGGTTTTGCGCCGGAGAAGAAGGGTGCCCTGCTTGCGAAACTGGGCGGGGGCCTGGCAAAAATAGGCGCCTTCAAAGTGGAGAAATTCATCGCCACCGACGGCTATAAATTCATTCTGCCCGGTGGCGAATGGGTCGCCTTCCGCGCCAGCGGCACCGAACCGCTGATCCGCTGCTACATCGAAGCCCGTTCCCAAGCCCATCTCAAGAAGCTTCAAACCGCTTGCCGCTCGGTGCTTGCGTCCTAGACTGGCGCCGGGCAAAACGCGCGTGTTCGCGCCGCTCCCGCGACGGTTTGAACTGCCTTAAAGCATCCAACGCCCTCAAACCGCCCCATGGTTTCAAGTGGTTTGTCGGAGGCGTGGTATCCCGCCATCCCCGGTTGTAATCCCCGGAACCTGGCAGGGTCCCTACGGGCATCCAACCTGTAAATTCAAGCTGATACGCCTGTCCCGTTGCCCCAGACGCCTTTTAAAAAAGGGGGCTTCTATTTTCAGAAAAATCACAATATCAATAGTTTACAAATTTAAATTTTAAAAACCTAATAGGCATACAGACTTGGCGCCTGTAACGGTTTCGGGAGGAAGGGTTTCGTCATGCCCGACTATCCGAAGGACCCTTTGTCTTTTCGGGATCAGTTCCATTCCGAGGCCGCCTGCCGGGAGTTTCTCATCCGCGTGCGCTGGCCGGAAGGTTGGCTTTGTCCAAAGTGCGGTGGACAAGATTCCTGGATAATGATGCGCGGCGTGCTTTGCCGCCAAAGTTGTGAACGTTGTATTTCCGTCACGGCGGGAACTTTGTTTACCGACACCCACAAGCCGCTTCGGCTTTGATTTGAAGCGATGTGGCACGCGACCGACCAGAAGGATGGGCCCAGCGCCTGGGGTATGCGGCTGCGGAATTATTGAAGCTCCATGCCGGCCGATGGGAGCAAGAGCTTTAATGCAAGGAACTCAAAGTGCAGATTCGCGAGGGGGAGTCACTCCAAAGCCGCACGAATGAAACAGAAACCCGGGAGGTGGCTGCGCTGCTCATAGCCGGTTCTCCGATGGTTGGGGAGCGCACCCGAGTGGCGGCTATGGCCAAAATGGGCGTGTTGCGCATTGCCTTCGCCAAAACCTTCCACTGGGTGCGATCGCTTTGGACCCTGATTTCATTGGATTGCCAACACGAAATAAATCAAAAGGCTAATCCTCAGGGCTTTGAAACGAATAGCCATCCACGCACTGCCGGCTCGCAGAAAACGCCCTCGCTCCAGAAGAGTTCGCCAGCCCGTCGGCGGTTGGCCAAGATTGCTCAAACCACTTAAGAAAACGGTGACTCTCAATGCGAAGTCAACCCCGTCTTGACAGCACGGCCTCAGAGGCATCGGGGCTTAACCGGAATGATCCAAGCACCAGGAACGCCGCTGGCAGCATGTTTCAAGCACCCAACCTGGTCCGGCGGGGATGTCGTGTTTCCTGAGAAATTGTGATCAGGGTTGGGGCGGGGGGAGCGGGGCCGACTGGGACTCGGGAGTGGCGGCATCGTCTTGGGTTTCACTGACCACCGAGGCAATGCCCTGCAATTTATCACCCGGATCCAAATCGACGAGTTTGACGCCCATGGCATTGCGCCCCGTCTCGCGGATGTCCTTCACATTGGTGCGGACCATCTGGCCGCTGACCGTGATCAGCATGATTTCTTCAGTGTCCCGCACGGTCAAGGCCCCGACGACGCCGCCGGTCCTGTCGCTGGTTTTCATGGTGATGATGCCCTTGCCACCTCGAAGCTGGACGCGGTATTCGTCGAAGCCGGTGCGTTTGCCGATGGCGTTTTCGCTGGCCACAAGCAGGGCGGCGTCCGTCACGACGATGGCCGAAGCGACCACGGCATCGCCCGGTTCAAGGCTGATTCCACGGACCCCGGCGGTGGCGCGCCCCGTGGAGCGCACGTCTGTTTCGTGGAAACGAATGCTCATGCCATCCTTGGTGATCAGCACCACATCGTCTCCGCAATCACCTTCACCGGCAGCGCCCCGGGTGAGCTTCACGTCGATGAGGGTGTCGCCGGGTTCGATGGTGATGGCGATGATTCCGTCCTTGCGGACGTTGGCGAAATCGCTCAACTCGGTTTTTTTGACTGTGCCCAAGCGGGTGGCAAAGAAAAGTTCTCCGGGCTGGCGCCAGGTCACATCGGCCTTTTCGGCATCGGTTTTGGAAAGGATGCGAATGAAGGCGGCTACCTTTTCGTCGGCTTTGAGTTCGAGCAGGTTGGCGATACTGCGGCCCTTGGCGGTGCGGACCATATCGGGGATTTCATGCACGCGCTCCACATAAACCCGGCCGGTGTTGGTGAAGAACATGAGGTAGTCGTGGGTGCTGGCGGTGAAGAGGTGCTCGACGAAATCCTCCTCCTGCTGGGGCTCAGGCTCGCGGGTGGCCATGCCGATGACGCCCTTGCCGCCGCGGCGCTGGGCGCGGTATTCGCTGACGTTGGTGCGTTTGATCAAGCCGCTGTGGGTCAAAGTGATGATGACGCCCTCGTTGGCAATGAGATCTTCCAGGGCCACCTCGCCCTCGTCGGGAACAATCAGGGATTTACGCTGGGATGCATGCTTGGTCCGGATCTCCTGCAATTCCTGCTTGATGATCGCCATGACGCGGGATTCACGGGCCAGGATGTCCAGGAGGTCCTTGATAAGTTCGACCAAGGCCTTGTATTCCTTGTCTACCTTGTCGATTTCCAACCCGGTCAACTGATACAGGCGCAGATCGAGGATGGCATCGACTTGGCGTTCCGTGAGGGCGTATCGGCCGGCCTGAAGGCGAGCCTCGCTGCGGATGAGGATGCCCCAGGTCTCGACCTGGGCGCGGGACCACTCGAAAGCGAGGAGTTTGACCTTGGCCTCGTCGCGGGTTTTGCTGGAGCGGATGATGCGGATGAAATCGTCGAGATTGGACAGGGCGACCAGGTAGCCTTCGAGCAGCTCGGCCCGCTCCTCGGCCTTGCGCAATTCAAAACGGGTGCGGCGCAGGATCACCTCGCGCCGGTGCTCGATGTAGCACTGGATGAGCTCCTTGAGGTTAAGGGTTTTGGGGCGGCCATGGTCGATGGCCAGGGAGTTGACACTGAAGGAGACCTGGAGCTGGGTGTGTTTGAAGAGGTTGGCGATGACCACCTTGGGCGATGCGTCGCGTTTCAGCTCGATGACCAGCCGGCAGTTTTCATCCGACTCGTTGCGCATCGCGGAAATCTCCGTGATGATCTTGTCGTTGACCAGGGCGGCGATCTGTTCTTCCAGAGCGGCGCGGTTGACGTTGAAGGGGATCTCGGTGATCACGAGCTGCTCGCGGTTGCCCTTCATCTCCTCCACCTCGATGCGGCCGCGCAGTTTGAGGCTGCCCTTGCCGGTGGTGAAATAATTCTTGATGCCCTCGACGCCGCAGATGAACCCGCCGGTGGGGAAGTCCGGCCCTTTGATGAACTGCATCAGCTCCGGAATGGTGATTGAGGGCTGATCGATCTGGGCGCAGACGGCGTCGATGACCTCGCCCAGGTTGTGGGGGGCCATGTTGGTGGCCATGCCGACGGCGATGCCGGTGCCGCCGTTGACCAGAAGGTTGGGAAACGCCGCCGGAAATACAGTGGGCTCGGTAAGGCGCTCGTCATAGTTGGGGACAAAGTCGACGGTGTCCTTCTCCATGTCCTGCATGAGGGCGGCGCCCAAGTGGGTGAGCCGGGCCTCGGTATAACGCATGGCCGCCGGGGGATCGTTTTCCACCGAGCCGAAGTTCCCCTTGCCGTCCACGAGCTTCTCGCGCATCGCCCAAGGCTGAGCCATGTGGACAAGCGTCGGATAGATCACCGCCTCGCCGTGCGGATGGTAGTTGCCGGAAGTGTCGCCGCAGATTTTGGCGCACTTGATGTGCTTGCGGCCCGGAAAGAGAGAGAGGTTCTCCATGGCATAGAGAATCCGGCGCTGGGAGGGTTTCAACCCGTCACGCACATCGGGCAGCGCCCTGGAGATGATGACCGACATCGAATAGTCGAGGAACGAGTTTTTGATCTCGTCGGCGACATTGATCTGGGAAATTTTCTCGCCCTGAGTGTAGGCGCCGCCGCTGGGCAGCTGCTGCGGCGGCTGGATGGGTTCGGTTTCGTCTGGCATGATACGGGTTCGGGAAAAAAAGTTGCAGCGCGGTTAGACGTCCAGATTGCGGACGTTCAGGGCATTGTCCTCGATGAATTGGCGGCGGGGCTCCACCTCGTCGCCCATGAGCCGGACGAACATTTCCTCGGCCTCGACGGCATCGGTCAGCTCGATGCGCAGGAGTTTGCGCCGGACCGGATTCATGGTGGTTTCAAAGAGTTCCTTGGCGTCCATTTCACCCAGGCCCTTGAAGCGGTACATCTGGATCCCCTTCTTGCCCACGGTCTTCACCCCGTTAAGGATTTCGGGGATGGAGAAGAGGGGAGTGACGGTGGCGCGCTCGCCTTCGCCCTCGGTCAACTCGAAGAGGGGCTTGTCCTGCGCGGTGTAATGATCCACAGCCAAGCCCTTCTTGGACAACTTGCCTAAAAGGTCGGCGGTGGCCTTGCCTTCCAGATGCAAACCGGAAACCTTCGCGCGGCGGATGGGCCCGTCCTTGCGCCGATCCACCTCGGTGTCACCGCCGAACAGGTCGCTGTTGGCGGCCTTGAATTGCTCGACCTCGCCGCTGGTGAGGAAATAATGAACCACTTCGTCGTTGCCGTCGCGGACCTTGATCATGAACTGGGGCAGCGTGCCGTCGGAAGCGCGCCGCTCCACATATTCGGCGAAATCCCCTCCCAGACGCTTGATGTAGGTGGCGTGCTTGTCGAGCGATTCGAGCAGGGTGAGAATCTCCTCCAGTTGCTCGCTGGTGAACTCGCGGCCGTCCGCCAGGTTTTTCAACCTCACCTCCTCGGTGCCGTTCTGCAGGAGGATGCGGTTGAGCTGGACGTCGTCGTCGATATAATCGGTTTTTTTCTTGCGGGTGATGGAATAAAGCGGGGGCTGGGCGATGTAGACAAAGCCCTGCTTGACCAGCTGCGGCATCTGCCGGTAGAAGAAAGTGAGCAAGAGTGTGCGGATGTGCGATCCGTCCACGTCGGCATCGGTCATGATGATGATCTTGTGGTAGCGCAGGCGTTCCAGATTGAAGGCCCCCTCCCCCTCCCCGTCGCCAATGCCCGTGCCTATGGCGGTGATCATGGTGCGGATTTCGTTGTTCTGCAGGACACGGTCCAAGCGGGCCTTTTCCACGTTGATAAGCTTGCCACGGATGGGAAGGATCGCCTGAAACTTGCGGTCGCGTCCCTGCTTGGCCGAGCCGCCGGCGGAGTCGCCCTCGACAATATAAAGCTCGGTGTTGGCCGGGTCACGATCGGAGCAATCGGCCAGCTTGCCGGGCAGGCCCATGCCGTCGAGCACGCCTTTGCGGCGCGTCATTTCACGCGCTTTGCGCGCGGCTTCGCGGGCACGGGCGGCTTCCACGATCTTGCCGCAAATGATTTTGGCATCGTTCGGGCGCTCTTCCAGGTAGTCGGACAGGGCCTTGGCCACAATGTCTTCGACCGGTGCACGCACTTCGCTGGACACCAATTTGTCTTTGGTCTGGCTGGAGAACTTGGGCTCGGGCAC
>CAIQOK010000169.1 GCA_903873415.1 uncultured Verrucomicrobiota bacterium
CCGCTCCTCTGGAGCTTGAATTTTATTTTGGACCGGTTGCTATAGATAGGTCGCTCCTCTGGAGCTTGAAGAAACCGAAGGCGCGACCTCCCTCTATCACATAGTCTCTCCTCTGGAGCTTCACGAAAACCCGCTCCCGTGGTTCCTGATGCGTGGTCCCGTGTTGAAATAGGATCGCCTGGAATTGACTGTTGCGAGGGGGCCTTCAGGCGGTTATTTTCTGCACTTAATTTTATGAGCATAATCAATTCGACTGAGGTGATGGTGGGGATTCTGATGGGGAGCGACTCGGACTGGCCGACAATGAAAGCCGCCGCCGAGGTCTGTGCGGAGTTTGGCGTGGGTTGCGAGGCACGGGTCATTTCAGCCCATCGCACCCCCAGAGACTTGGAAACCTACGTCAGCGGCGCGGCGGCGCGGGGATTGCGAGTGATTATTGCCGGGGCCGGCGGCGCGGCGCATCTCCCCGGGGTCACAGCCGCATTCACAACCATGCCCGTGATCGGAGTTCCCATCCAAGGCAAGGCTTTAGACGGCATGGATTCCCTGCTCTCCATTGTGCAGATGCCCCCCGGAGTACCAGTGGCAACGGTCGGAATCAACGCAGCCAAGAACGCCGGGCTGCTCGCGGTGCAAATCCTCGCCGTGGCGGACGAGCGGCTGCGCCAGGCTCTGGACGGATTTAAAATCAGGCTCGCCGAGGAATCGCGGGCGAAGAATGAAAAACTGCAGAGGTAACCCAGAGCCAGGCAGAAGAACACCATTCTTTTCGATCTCGTGCTTTATTTGGCGGACGCCGCCCCCCCCGAACCGCTCGGATTTGCCCGGACCTTCTCCACGGCGCAAATCCAACCGGCGAAGATCCCGCCAGTGCGACAATCGGCAGCAGAACAAACTCGGCGGGCACCCGGGTTGGGGATTGAACCCAAGCTGCGGCGTTCACCCACCAAAATAAGGGCCCGAATGGCGCATCTGGTCTTTCACGGTGGTCAATACCTTGTGTTGCTGCCACAGCCGAGGGAGACAAAAACTCGACTGCCAGCATCGCTCCCGTCATCACAGAGTCGCAGGACCGATAGATGACCCCATACCGGCTGGCACAGGGCGTAGCCCAAACTGGTTTAAGGTCAGCGGGGGGTATCCAGAATGGGCTGATCGCCCATCAACCTGGCCAAAGTGGGTTCAATGGCCTGCGCCCAGGCTTCGCCGCCAGGCAGGTTGGGGTGGAGCAGATCGGGCATGAGATCGGTGTTGATAGTGCCGTCCCGTCGCAGAAAGGTGCGGTTGATATCCAGCCAAAACACATGATTGCCGTCCGCAAGTTTGGACGTCAAGAGGCCGGCTTTACGGCAGGTTTCCACACACTGCTTGCTGCCGTGAAAAACCCTCTCGGCATATCCGTGCTCGTCATCCCCGCCCCGCGGAAAAACACGCAGGATCAGGATTTTGGTGGTGGGATGACGGGAGCGAATGAGTTCCACAATGGCCCGGGTGCCGTCAAAGATCTGCGAAGCGGAATGGACATGGCGGAAGTTGCGGTCGTCGGTGTTGTTGGTGCCGATCAGCAAGACGACCACTTTGGGCGAAGGGGAGAAGTCCAGTTCGCCGTTTTCCAAGTTCCAGAGAATGTTCTCAGTGCGAAAGCCGTTATGGCCGAGATTGATCGCATGCCGCGGCGCGAAATGGCGGTCCCAGACCGCTTTGAGCGGCTCATAAACACTGCCCGGCATGTCCCCCATGGTGTGCGTGATGGAATCCCCGATCAAAGCCAGATCGTAATGACCGGCCTTGACCTGGGCGACCTTTTGGTCGTGCCGGCGGCTGCGGGCCTGGGTGGGATAATCGGCATCGCCAGCTTTAGGCGCCAGACGTGCGGCGGGCGGAGTGGATCGGCAGGCGGTCAAAGTGAGGGAGGCCATCAGGGCCAATCCAAGGCGGAGGGTGGAGGAGTTCATTTTTGGAGTGGAGTTGAAAGGGCGTGGGTGGACGGAGTCACCAGGGTTTGTGGTCGTCGAGCGCTTTAACCACCGCCCGCTTGAGCGCGGCAAAGTCCACACTGCCCGTCTCGCTGTAGACCACCTTGCCCTCGGGGCTGAGCAGCACGGTGTAGGGCACCTCGCCCTGCCAGGCGGGATTAAAAGAGTTGATCAGCGCCGTGCGGTCTTCCGAGGCGAAGATAAGATTGCGGTTGGAGGCCTGCTGTTTGGTGAGGAATTCCAAAACCCGCTTTTGCTCGTCAGGCCGGTTGAGTGCCACCGACACAAACTCAAAATCCCGCGGGCGATACATCCGGCTGACGGTGACGAAGCCGTCGAACTCGGCGACGCAGGGGGCGCACCAAGTGGCCCAGAAATTGATGAGCCGGACTTTGCCCGAGCCGTTTTTGCGCAGTGCCTCAAGCGTGTGGGTGTCCGCGGGGCTCAATCCCACCGGTTCCGCGGCCAGACGCGCCTCGTAGTCCTTGACCAAGGCGTTTTTTTCCGACCATTTGGTGGAGCAGCCGATGACCTTGGTCCGCGCCACAGGCGGTTGCCGACCGGCAAGCAGGGCGTCCAGAGCCTCCCTCAAATACTGCCGCTGCACCTTTCCAGCGCGCTCTGAATCATCGATCCCACCGACATACCGCAGCTTGCGCGCGGCGTCGAAGACAAACACATGCGGCGTGGCGGCGGGACCGTAGGCGTGCGAAACGTTTTCCGTGTCGCCGTCGTGGAGGTAGGGGAAATTAAAATGGTTGCGCGCCGCGCGGATTTTCATTTCCGGAAAGGAATCCCCCAGATCGCTCCATGCCAGCTCGTCCAAGCGCAGACCGCGGGGGTCGTTGGGATTGATGGCGACAAGGGCGACTCCGCGGGACTTGTAATCAGCGGTGATCTGTTTGAGCTGCTCCTCGTAATGCTGGGCGGTGGGGCAATGGTTGCAGGTGAACACGACGACCAGGATTTTGCTGCCGTCAAAATCCTTCAAAGACCAGTTGCGTCCGTCCACCCCGGGCAGGTTGAAGTCCGGTGCATGGGCCCCGAGGGGAAGCGTGGGATAATCCAAAGCAAAGAGACGGGAGCCGCACAAGAATGCGGCGCAAAACAAAAATCGGATCAGGTTCATTGAGGACATGCTAAATCGGCCGATTGTTCTGGCAAGAAAGATAAAGGATCAGGCGGAGTTCATGCGGGCGCTGAGGGGTCGGCAAAGAGTCAAATGCGGGTCCCGGGTTGAACACCGGATTAGGATTTGAGGATGGCTTCCCCAGACCACTTTTCCAAACTCGAAGGCATGTTGTTCATCTCGCCGCAGTTGGGAGAGACGATTTCCGGACGGGAAAGGGGTGCCAACCCGCGTTTTCTGCCGCGCCGCTGCGGCGCGCACGGAGTGGCGAGCCCCACCTGTTTGCTTCACACCCATCCGGTAGATGGCCGGGTTGCGCCATCAGAAAAATCACCCCCCTTCATGCCCCCCCGTCCGGCTAATCGTCCTCTTGCGCATCTTGAGTTTTCTAGTGGCCAATGTTCAAAAACGCTTTCGAAAAAAGCCATACCCAGTTTCTCCTCCATCACTTGAAAGAAACAGGCGACCGAGTCACCGGGACGGGGCCATCCATCCCGAGCGTTTCAATGTGAAGTTCAGGATAAATTGCTCGTCCAACAGCAGCTTCCTGAATAGTATGAATCTCACAGCATGCAGGCAAAATACGAACCTATGCAAATGACCATTGGCAGGGCTCCCACCCTCCCGCCTCTGTCGCTTTATTTTATTCTGATCCTGGCATGGTTCCGGCCTGCTGCAGGCGCTTCCCTTCAGGCACCTCCCCCTAAACCCAACATCCTGTTGATCGTTTCGGATGATCAGGGCTATGCGGACGCCGGGTTTCAAGGGAGCAAGGAAATCCCCACACCGAATCTGGATCGCCTAGCCAAATCCGGTATGCACTGCACCAGCGGCTATGTCACACATCCCTTCTGTTCTCCGACGCGCGCGGCACTGCTGACCGGACGCTACCAGCAGCGCTTCGGCCACGTCTACAATCCTTTCTACGACCCCGCTGATGCCCGGGAAGGCTTGCCTCTGGGTGAAAAGCTCCTGCCTGAGCATCTGCGCGGCGCCGGATATGCCACCGGTTGGATGGGCAAATGGCATCTGGGCGCCACGCCGGAACACGCACCGGAGCATCGGGGATTTGAGGAGGGCTTCGGCTTCATTGGCGGCGGTCACCATTACTTCAACTGGAAGCCCGGCAAAGGGGAATATAACCTCCCCATCCTGCGCAATGGGCAAGAGGTGGAAGTGCCGGAACACTACACCACCCGCCTGGGTGTGGAGGCGGCAAATTTTGAGAAACGCCACGCCGACCACCCCTGGTTCCTCTACCTCGCCTTCAATGCACCCCACATGCCGCATCAACCGACACCCGAGCGCATTGCCAGATTTTCGCATATCCAAAACCGGCAGCGCGCCCGCTACGCCGCCCAGATCAGCCTCATGGACGATGCCATCGGGGAGGTCCTTGCAGCGCTGGATGCCAGCCATCAGCGGGAGAGGACCCTGATTTTCTTCTTCACCGACAACGGCGGGCCGGTGAATGTGGGTGCCGTTAACACACCTCTGCGCGGCTCCAAAGGGGATGTTTTCGAAGGCGGGATTCGGGTGCCCTATCTGGTCAGTTGGCCGGGGCGAATCCCAGCCGGCTCCACCTATGTCCAGCCAGTGAGTTCAGTGGATGTGTTCGCCACAGCGCTGGCTGTGGCCGGGGCAAGAATGCCCACCGACAAGGTCTACGACTCGGTGAACTTACTTCCGCACTTGAACGGGGAAAACATGTCGGCGCCCCATGAGCGCCTGTTCTGGCGGACAGGCACGGGCCAACTCGCAGCGGTGCGCCAAGGCGATTGGAAGCTCGTGCGGCAGGAGAACAAGCCCGATGAACTCTACAATCTGGCAACCGATATTTCTGAAACGAAAAATCTGGCAGGGGCCAACCCGGAGAAAATCCATCAACTCTCCCTCGCGCTGGACACATGGCAAAAGCCTCTGCCTCCGCCTGCGTTTATTGGCACGAGCCGGAATGAAAAACCCGCGACCACCACCGCGACTAGACCACCGACAACCCCGGCCCGATAAAACCCTCATGAAAAAACATTTTTTGGCACTATTGATCACTGCCTTGATTGGCGAGGGCTTGTCATTACGGGCGGCAGAAAAAACCCACCTTCCCAACATCGTTTTCATTCTGTTCGATGATCTGGGTTACGGGGAACCGCCCAGCTACCGCCCCAATTCCCCGTTCAAGATGCCGACGTTAACACGGCTGACAACCGAAGGAATGCGTTTTACCGACGCCCACACTCCTTCGGCCGTCTGCACTCCCACACGCTATGGGGTCATCACCGGCCGATACCCGATGCGCATCGGGCAATACAACGTGCTGGGCACCTATTCACAGCCCATCATTGAGCGTGAACGGCTGACGGTTGCCAGCATGCTTAAACAACAGGGCTACCACACGGCGGCATTTGGCAAGTGGCACCTTGGGATGAATTGGAACATCCCGCCTCAGGCAAAAACACCCAAGACAGGGATGCCCGTGGATACCGCGGCAACCGACGGCCCTATCGGGCGCGGCTTCGATCGATTCTGCGGCTACACGCATGCCGCCAATATCGGCATGGTCATCGAGCAGGACCGGGTTCTGACGAATATCGACGAAGTCGATGTACAGCCGCTGCTCGCAAGAAAGATCTTGTCCTATATCGATGAACGGACCAAGGCAGGCGGCCCGTTTTTTCTCTACGTCCCTCTGTGCACGCCGCACATGCCTCATGTGCCCGCTGCGGAATTCCAAGGCAAGAGCGGCACGGACGCCTACGGCGATTGGATTCTGCAAGGCGACACGGTGACAGGACAGATTCTGGACGCCCTGGAGCGAAACCACCTTTCCGCGAATACACTCGTCATTGTCACCAGCGACAACGGGGCCGAGCATCGTCCTTATCCGCCGTTGCGCGAGTCCAAGCGGAGCATCTATGAGGGCGGGCATCGCGTGCCGTTTCTGGCGCGCTGGCCCGGCAAGATCAAACCGGGTTCAACCTGCACCGACGTGGTGTGCCTGGCGGACCTCATGGCCACGGCTGCCGAAATCAGCGGCGCGAAAATCCCTCCCGATGCGGCCGAGGACAGCTTCAGCATTCTGCCGGACCTGCTAGGCATGGCGAAGGCCCCGGTTCGCGAAGCAACCGTCCACCAATCGATTGCCGGCGACCTTGCCATACGCCAGGGCCCGTGGAAATTGATCTTCAAGACAAGCGGCCAACGCGAACTTTACAATCTCACCGAGGACATCAGCGAGACTTCCAACTCAATCACGAACCACCCTGAGATTGCCGGAAAGCTGGCGGACCTGATGCAAGGCTACATCGATCATGGGCGAAGCACTCCGGGCCCGGCGCAGAAAAACAAACGGGAGATCCGTTTGGACGGTGTCGGCAAGAAAAACAAACCCGTCAGAAAGACGCCCAAAGACGAGTGATCCGCCCATGAGCTGCTGCTTAAATCGCATCGGGCTTTTACTCTGCGCCGCCGCGCTCCTTGTTAATACCACCGCGGGGTCGGCAGCGGGTGGAGCGCCGCAGAAATCCCTGCCGCTTCCAGGCAGCGTTTTCACCGTGCGCGGCCATGCGGCGTTTATCATTCACCCACCCAAATCCGAAACCACACGGCGTATTCCCTGGGTCTGGTATGCCCCCACCCTTCCCGGGCTCCCCGGCGCAGAGGAGAAATGGATGTTCGATCGCTTTACCCGGGCAGGCATCGCGGTCGCCGGAATCGATGTTGGGGAATCCTATGGAAGCCCGGATGGGCGCGTGCTTTACTCCGCCTTTTATCGGGAGCTGACCCTGCGCCACGGCTTTGCGCCCAAGGCGGTCCTGCTAGGCCGCAGTCGCGGTGGCCTCATGACCCTTGCTTGGGCTGCGGAAAACACCGACAAGGTGGCCGGGTTCGCCGGCATTTATCCGGTGTGCAATCTTGCCAGCTACCCGGGGCTGGCCAATGCCTGTGGCGCCTATCATCTCACACCAACCCTGCTCTCAGACCAGCTCACAGAGCACAACCCGATCGACCGGCTTGCCGCCCTTGCACGGGCACATGTGCCCCTGTTCTCAATCCACGGCGACATCGACACTCTGGTTCCACTGGAGGCCAACTCGGGAGAGCTCCGCAGACGCTATGAGCTTGCGGGTGGCCGGATGCAGCTGATCATCCCGCATGGCCAAGGACATAACATGTGGCCGGGGTTCTTCGAGTGCCGGGAGCTGGTGGATTTTGTGCTGGAGCGGGCTAAAAAGAGGGAACCCGAACTTGCCCTGAAAAAGTGAGCTGGACCCGGTCGACAGGACATAACGGAGGTGGTTTTTAATAACCGTCTTTATTGTTAAGCCGCGGGCACAGGGCGGCTGGTTTTAAACGGTCCTGCGGAAGACACCGCGGTTCTTCGGGAACCAAACCTTTGGCCCCTAAGAGTTTCGGGTGCACTCCTCCAAGCCGGTTCCGCGCAAAAGTTGCCAAGAGGGACTTCCTTCGACAAAATGAAAGCACATGAGCAAAGCATTCTATGTCACAACCGCGATCGATTACGTCAACGGCCAGCCGCATCTGGGCCATGCGTATGAAAAAATCATTGCTGATGTGATCGCCCGCTCCCGCCGGAGTCTGGGCCAGGAGGTGTTTTTCTTGACCGGTCTGGATGAGCACGGACAGAAGGTGCAGCAAGCGGCGCAGGCGGAGCAGAAGAGTCCGCAGGACTATTGCGACGGGCTGGCGGCGGACTGGCAGGCCTTCGCCCGCACCCTGCAGCTTACGAATGACGACTTCGTCCGGACAACCCAGCCGCGGCACAAGGAGTTTGTGCAAGCGATGCTCAGCCGGCTTCAGGCCGCGGGCCATTTCTACAAGGCCAGCTACACCGGCTTTTATTCCACCAAAGAGGAAACCTTCCTGACAGAGAAGGATCGCCGGCCCGATGGGACGTTCGACGCCTCCTACGGCGATGTGGTGGAGTTGAAGGAGGACAATTATTATTTCAAGCTCAAGGCGCATCAGGCCTGGCTCATTGAGTATCTCGAACAGAACCCGGGTTTTGTGCAGCCGGATTACCGGCGCAACGAGGTGCTGGGCTTTTTGCGGAACAACGATCTGGAGGACCTCTGCATCTCCCGCCCGGCATCGCGGCTGAATTGGGGCATCCCCCTGCCCTTCGACCCTGATTTTGTCACCTACGTCTGGTTTGACGCGCTGGTGAACTATATTTCGATTCCTGCCGCCCACGGCGATCCGGCGGTCACGGCGCTGCTCGAAAACCCTGCCCAAGCCGCCGCACCCGCCATCCAGTACGATCTGTGGCCGGCCGCGCTCCATGTGATCGGTAAGGACATCCTGAAATTCCACGCGGTTTACTGGCCCATCATGCTCCGGGCAATGGGCCTGCCGCTGCCCAGGCAAATCCTCGTCCACGGCTGGTGGCAGAAGGATGGCGCCAAAATCAGCAAGAGCACTGGCAACATCGTGGATCCCATCGCAGTGATCAACGAATGGGGGCTGGACGCATTCCGGTTCTACGTGCTGCGGGAGCTGAACATTGGTCCGGACGGGAACTGGACGGATGCGGGATTCCGTTCGCGTTATCAGGCGGAGCTGGCCAACGGGCTGGGCAATCTGGTCAACCGCTCGCTCTCCATGCTCAAGCGCTACCGCAATGGCGTGGTGGGCGCGCCCTCCAAAGAACTGGAGGCAGACGCCCAAAATGCGATCGCCGAAACGCGCACGCTGCTCGAGTCGAACCAACTTCAGGCCGCCCTGCTGGCTATCGGCACCCTCATCACCCGGGCCAACCAGTATGTGGACCAGACAGCCCCGTTCCGTTTGGCGAAGGACCCTGCCCAGGCTGAGCGCTTGGATGAAGTGCTTTACAACCTGACGGAAAGCTGCCGGGTTTTGGCGGTGCTGCTCTGGCCATTTCTGCCGGGAACAGCCTGCAAAATTTATGCCCAGCTCGGGCTGGACGGCGCGCCAGATCAATTCTCACAAGCGGCATGGGGACAATTGAAAGCCGGCCACGTCATCGGCGAACCCGCTCCGCTCTTTCCCCGCAAGGACATTTAATAAAATAGCGGGGAACCGTTTTCCGCCATCCCTTCGTTTCCTAGGAGTGCTCCCGCCGCCCCTCACCCACTCCCTCTGCGCACCAAATGGGGGTCATCCTTGAATCCTGGGCACCTCGGCCGTGTAAAGCAACCGGCCCTGATCGTCTATCATCCGGACCTGCATCTGTTCAGGCTGAAGCGAGACGGCGGCAAAGCCCGAGCAACCCTTGGCAAATCGGGTGCGCGGGGTTTGCGCGGTAGGCCGGATTTTCGAGCCGGCGCCGGAACAAAAGAAATTCACCCGGCCGGCTTGCAGATGCTGCAGGTCATGGTCATGCCCGTTGAAGTAGACTTGCACCTGGTGCTTCTCCATCAGTGACAGCACATGCTCGACAAGATAAGGCGTGTCGCCATGCCCGCCGCCGGAATAGACCGGATGATGTCCCACGACAATTTTCCAAGGCGCTTTTGATCCGGCCAAAGCAGAATCCAGCCAGGCGATTTGTTTGCCGACGTCCTGCGAATGCAGATGCGCCATCGGAAGAAGCTTATCCTTTCCCAACTCGGCCATGGGCGAGGTGTCGATGAAGAAAAAATCCGCATTCCGGCCGCCTCCCAGCGCTTCGGTGCGCTGAAAATAGCGGGCGGGCATTTTCCAGCGGCGGCTGGTCCGGGAATAGTGAATCTGGGCATCGCAATTGCCCCGGTAATCATGATTGCCGAGAATGGCGTGCCAAGGCACCTGCAGCGAGGGGGCGGAGTAGACGTTTTCAAACGAAGTCTGCCACTGGGAATCTGTCACGGACTCGACGCCGCGCTCATAGAAGTTGTCGCCCACGGCGAGAACAAATCCGGCCTTGAATTCTTTGGCGGCCACCGCCATTTGCGTGGCGACATCCTGCTGGTCCTTCTCCCCGTTGCGCCCCCAATCTCCCAGCACGAGAAAGTTCAGGCCTCCCGGGATGGAACCGGCGCCCCACAATCTCTGCGGTAGCACCGATGCGGCGAGAGTGGCCTGGGTGGCGACGAACAATTTGTGGACGAACTGACGGCGTGTCTGTTTCATAAATTAAAAAAACGAAGCGGCCTGGAGACATTAGGAAAATAAAACCCGCATGAAATCATGACAGCACGGATGCCAAGCCCCCTGCCGCAACAGGCGGGCCTTTGGGCGTTTCACGCGCCCACGCATCCTTCAGGGTGATCGTCCGATTAAACACCAATCTCCCGGGTCGGGAGTCCCCGTCCAGAGCGAAATAAGCCAGGCGCTCGAACTGGTAGCGCGCATCGGCCTGCGCCTGAGCCAGGCCGGGCTCCACCTTGGCGGTAAGCACTTCCAACGAATGCGGGTTGAGCACCGACTTGAAATCGCGCCCGTCTTTTTCCGGCTCGGCCTCGGTGAACAGCCGGTCGTAGAGACGCACCTCGGCATCCACAGCGTGGGCGGCGCTCACCCAATGAATCGTGCCCTTGACCTTCCGGCCGGCCGTCGCCCCGCCGGACTTGCTGTCCAGATCCGCGGTGCAGCGCAATTCGATCAGGTTGCCGGCCGGATCCTTGACCAACTCGTCGCACTTGATGATATAAGCGTATTTGAGGCGGACCTCGCCCCCGGGTTTAAGACGGAAAAATTTGGGCGGCGGCACCTCGGCAAAGTCGTCCCGCTCGATGAACAGTTCGCGGCTGAAGGGAACGCGGCGCTTGCCCGCACTTTCGTCCTCGGGGTTGTTGACCGCCTCCAACTCCCCGGTCTGGCCTTCGGGAAAATTGGTGATGACGACCTTGATCGGACGCAGCACGGCCATACGCCGAAGCGCGCGCCGGTTCAGATCCTCGCGGATGGCATGCTCAAGCACGGCCACATCGGTCAGGCCGTTGTATTTGGTGATGCCGATATGGTAGGCGAACTGGCGCAGCGCCTGGGGAGTGACACCGCGCCGGCGCATGCCGCAGATGGTGGGCATGCGGGGGTCGTCCCAACCGGTGACGAGCTTTTCGTTCACCAATTGCATGAGCTTGCGCTTGCTCATCAAAGTGTAGCCAAGGCTCAGCCGGGCAAACTCATATTGATGCGGCAGCGGCCGCGGGAGTTCCAGACTTTGAAGAATCCAGTCGTAGAGCGGGCGGTGCACTTCAAACTCGAGAGTGCAGATGCTGTGGGTGATGCCCTCGATGTAGTCGCTCAGGCAATGGGCGAAATCATACATCGGATAAATGCACCACTGAGTGCCGGTCTGATGGTGGGCCGTGTGGCGGATGCGATAAAGCAGAGGATCCCGGAGCCAGATGTTCGGGGAGGCCACATCGATTTTGGCCCGCAGTGAGCACTTGCCATCGGGGAACTCGCCGGCTTTCATCCGGGCAAACAAATCCAGATTCTCCCCGACACTGCGGTGGCGAAACGGCGATTCCTTGGCATGCCGCCGGTATTCGTCCGTCTCGTCCGGACTCAGATCGCAAACAAAAGCTCTGCCCCTCCTGATCAGATCAACAGCGTATTGGTAAATCGGCTCGAAATAGTCTGATGCGTGGAATGGCGTGGCCTGCTCATAGCGTTCCGCGCCCAGATCCGACCGGGTGACCGCCGGGAGACAGGCGTCGGACTTACCGTCGGCGGTGCGGGTGACCAGCTGCTGACCGGGCGCCTTGAGCCCCAGCTCATCCCCGGCCCAACCGCTGATGAGCCATCGCACATCGGCTTGGATTGACTCGACATACTCCACGTCCTCCTTGGTCGGGTTGGTGTCGTCCATGCGCAGGTTGCAGACGCCGCCAAACTCGTGGGCGAGGCCGAAATTCAGACAGATGCTCTTGGCATGCCCGATGTGAAGATAGCCGTTGGGCTCCGGGGGAAAACGAGTGTGAATGCGCTGATGCTTGCCCGCGGCCACATCGGCGGCGACCAGATCTCGGATGAAATCGGATGGCGCCGCCGGAGCGGTTGGCTGTGATTCTGCAGGTCCCATGCTCATAATATCGACCAAGTCTAGCGAAACCCTGGCGGAAATGAATAGGAAAAGCGAGCGCGGCCGCAAATTGAGTGTTTCTTCCACAGCCGTTTTTTGGCTTACTGCCTCTGTGCAGAGAGCTCCAACTCATTCATGAACTCCGTCGCAGTCATCGGCGGCGGGATCACGGGCCTGACCGCGGCGTTTTACCTCCAGCGCCGCGGCCTGAGGGTCGCCGTCTATGAAGCCTCCTCACGCATCGGCGGAGCGATTCAGTCCGTCCGTCAGGACGGCTACCTGGCCGAGTGCGGCCCCAACACGCTTCTGGAAACCTCGCCCCTGATCGGCCAGCTCCTGCACGACGCCGGACTGACCCCGCGCCGGCTCGACCCGGATCCGCGGGCCGCCGCGAGATATGTGGTGCGCGACCGGCGGCCCCTGGCCATGCCCGGGTCGGTGCCGGGGTTTATGACCACACCGCTATTCTCTCTGGCGGCAAAGTTCGCGGTGCTCAAGGAACCGTTTGTTGCAGCCCGCCGCGACGGTGTGGAGGAGAGCATCGCCGAATTTGTGGTGCGCCGACTCGGACGCGAGTTTCTCGACCACGCCATTGACGCGCTGGTGTCGGGGATTTACGCGGGCGACCCCGCCAGGCTCTCCGTGCAGCAGGCCTTTCCAAAGCTGGCCCAACTGGAGGCCACCTACGGCTCGCTCATCAGGGGGCAGATTTTGGGCGGGCGCGACCGGAAAAAACGCGGCGAGGTGGCCAAGGACCGGGCACCGAAATTCTCTTTTGACGAAGGATTGCAGGTCCTGCCCGACGGCCTTGGAAAAAGCCTGGGGGGCGCCGTGCTCTTGGGCGCGGCGGTCAGCAGACTGACCAAGACCTCCGCCGGCTGGCGCGTGGAATACAGCGGCCGCAGCGGCACCGCCCAAGCGGAGCACCAGGCCGTTGTTTATTGCGGCACGGCCTTCCAGCTGGCCGCCCTGACCATCGACTCGCCGGGCATCCCCAACCCCGCACCCCTCTCTGAAATCCGCCACCCCCCGGTGGCCAGCCTGGTGCTGGGCTTTCGGCGCGAAGATGTGGCCCATCCGTGCGCAGGGTTCGGAATGCTGATTCCCGGAATTGAGAAATTCCGTATTCTGGGCACAATCTTTTCCTCCTCGCTCTTTCCCAATCGGGCACCGGCGGGTCACGTGACTCTCACAAGCTACATCGGCGGCGAACGCCATCCTGAACTGGCGGCATTGCCCCCGGATGAACTCTCCCGCATCACCTGCGAGGATCTGAAGGTTCTGCTAGGTGTGCGAGGCCGTCCCACCTTCACCCACTGTTTTTTCCATCCCAAGGCCATTCCCCAATACAACGTCGGCTACGGCCGCTACCGCGATCTGATGAACGACTTGGAATCAAGCACGTCCGGACTTTATCTCGCCGGCCACTACCGCGATGGCATCTCCCTGGCAGACTCGATTGTTTCGGGCTGCAAGGTGGCCGGGCGCGTCGCCCAAGCGCTGACTCCGAACGACGGCAATCCACCTGAATTTAGCAAACCCTGATTCATTCAACCCACCCAATCCATTCATGAGCAAAGGAATTTTACTGGTCAACCTCGGATCCCCTGACTCCCCGGCCGGGCCCGACGTCCGACGCTACCTCAATGAGTTCCTGATGGACGAACGGGTGATCGACGTGCCTTGGGCCCTGCGCAGGCTCATCGTAGGACTAGTGCTGATCAAGCGACCCAAGGAATCCGGCCACGCCTATGAAGCCGTGTGGACCAAAGAAGGTTCACCCCTCGTGGTGACCAGTAAAAATGTGCACGCCGCATTGCAATCAAAAGTGGCCCTGCCGGTGGAACTAGCCATGCGCTACCAGAACCCGTCGATCGAGTCGGCTGTGGAAAAACTGGCCGACCGGGGCGTCAACGACCTTTTCCTCATCCCGCTCTTTCCGCACTACGCCATGTCGAGCTATGAAACGGCCGTGGCCCGGGTCCGGGAGGTTGCGGCCGAACTTGCGCCACAGATGAAGATCAGCGTCCAGCTGCCGTATTATGACCGGCCGGATTACATTGAGGCTCTGGTGGCCAGCGCGGCCGAACACTTGAAGCAGGATTACGATCATCTGCTGTTCAGCTTCCACGGAATTCCGGAGCGCCATGTGAAAAAGTCTGATTCCTCCTGCTGCCATTGCCTGAAAGTGGCCAACTGCTGCGAGGTGGCCAGCCCCGCCCATGCCACCTGCTACCGCGCCCAGTGCATCCGCACGGCGGCATTGTTCGTGGCCAAAGCCGGTGTTCCGGCCGGAAAATATTCCGTCTCCTTTCAGTCCCGACTAGGCCGCGATCCATGGTTGAAACCCTATACCGACTTTGAACTGCCCCGACTGGCCAAGGAAGGACGCACACGGATGCTCGTGATCTGCCCGGCATTTGTCTCAGATTGCCTAGAGACCATCGAGGAAATCGGCATCCGGGGACGGGACGATTTCATGGTGGCGGGAGGAAAAACCTTCGCTCAAATCCCATGCATGAACGAACACCCGCGCTGGATCGAAGTTCTGGAGAACATGACGAAGGAGTTTTCGGGCCATTGATTCCGACACTAGGCCATTTCCGCAGCCTGAACAATATGCCGTTGGAATATTCCCGAAGATTGCAGCAACGCCTGTGATGGTCTGGGAACCACCCACCGCTGACTTGTTCTCAACTAAGCCACCCTGCATTCCCGGCGCTACCGGGTCCATGCCGGAAAAAAACCAGCCGGATAGGGATAACTCCGGGGGAATTCCCGGTTCCAGAGGAGTTGCCAGAGTTCACTGACATGGAAAGAGCGGACCGAAGCGTCAAAGAAAACCAGCTGCGTGGACCGTCCATGTCGCTGGATGGCGAAGTGATTAAACTCCACTCCGGCACCGCTCCACTGGCCGTTGAATGCGGGCGGAACACCCGTATAATCGGGTCCACCCCCCCGCCACATGCAATCCCCGAACATGGGGGTGTCACTTGGCTTGGGTGTGCCGGTGAGTTTGCGCCAGTTCTTGGAGACCGGGCGCCCTTGCACATCACTAACACCGGCAGGAGGATTGTAGTTCCAACAGTTCTCCCCATAGCTGGCGACCATGTCCGTGTGAAAAACTCCCAACACACTGGGATCAGCAATTGGAAACATGGTGGCCGAATGCGGACCTCCGTAATCCACCGGTGAAGGGTCGTTGGAAGCGGCAAGCACCTCTGCCGCTCCAGCCCCTCTGCGCCCGGTCGCCGAGGGACAGAGCAGCAGACTCGGCTTTCGGCCCCAGTAATCCATCAGCGTCACCAACCACTGACCCCGGGCCCAACCCACGCCGGTGCCGGTGGAAAACGATTCAGTGTGGTCGGCGCAATACATCGTCCATATCACCCCCCACTGCTTGAGGTTGGAGGTGCAATTGATCGCACGGGCCCTATCCTTGGACCGGCTGAGCGCCGGCAAGAGCATCGCCGCCAGAATGGCGATGATCGCAATCACCACGAGCAGTTCTATCAAGGTGAACGCCGATTTGCGGGGCTGTAAGCGCATAAATCACGGACTGCTTTAAAGTGTTCCGTTGTGAGGGGAGTCAAGACTCTGCAAAAAGCCTTGCCGCCAACAAAAAACAGCTTGTTTGGTAATGAGACTATCATAGTCAACCTAGAGCGGAGCGCGCAAGGAGTAGATCCGACCTTGGCCGAGGAATTCTTTTTCTGTAGAATGCTTACTTGCGAAAAATGAGCGCTGGGTTTTTAAGCGGCATGTTGAGGAAACTCCCCTTTCAGATTTTTGTCTGAATCCAGATCCATGGATGGCAAAAGGGAACCGAATGGAAACCAAACAGGAAGAAGAAATATATCTCCGACCTGATTTTTTGTGTTGTCAGCGGGCGGTCAAAACCAGCCAGGGATGGGCAGATGAAAACCGGCCACTTTGAGAGTGGGATTGCGCAGTCGGCGGCGAAAGCCGCATTGATGCGCGATGAATCAACTCAACG
>CAIQOK010000170.1 GCA_903873415.1 uncultured Verrucomicrobiota bacterium
CACCGCGCCGGGCTTTGCGTTCCCGCCCAACAGCGGATCGATCGGGGGGTCGGGCAACCGTCAGTGCAACGGCTGGCTGGATGAGGTGCGTATCTCCACCTTCACCGATGGCGCATTTACCTTGTCCGACCTCCTGCTGCGTTCGGTGCCCGGTCCGGGCATTGTCCAGCAACCCACCGATGTCACGGTCTATTCCGGCAACGCCGCCCCGTTCCAGGTGATCGCCGCCTATGACGACGCCAATACTTATCAATGGTGGAAGGTCACGGGAGGAACCACCAATGCCATCACCACGGCCGGAGTGGTCACCACCAACCAGCAACTTATCCTGCCGTCGACCGCCTATGTGTCCGGGGATAAGTTTGTCTGCCAGCTTAGTAACCCTTCAGGCCGGGTCTTCACCACGACTAACACCGTGACCACGGTCTCCAACCCAACAGCCAACGTCATCGCCTACCAGGCCGCCGTGGTCGGCGAGTCTTCGCTCATCTCCTATTTTCCCGGGGATACGGACGATCCTACGGGAACGACCTGGCATGATATTCACGGGGGGAATCACGGCACGTTGTCGGGGAACGTGGCTTTCGACGGGTCGACGAACCGTTTCGCTTCGGGTCAGGGTTTGACCTTCAACCGGCAGGGGCGTTGGGATAACCCGACCAATCAATACACACGGGGTGACGACGTGACCATCCCGGCCAATGCGGCCTATGATTTTGCAAGTGGATTCGGCACGGTTGAGGCGGTGCTCCACATGGACCCGGAGGCGGGGACGGAGCCCTTTGCGATGAACTATCCGCAATCCCTTTACGGATTCAGCTGGCTGGCGGCGGCGGACATGACGGTGGGGACGACCATCTCGCAGAGCGGGTATGGGAACCCGGATAATGGCGGGGCGGCCCGCTACATCTTCAGCGCGGATCCCCGGGGGCATTTGATCTATTGGGCCCCGGCCGACCCGACGGTGGTGCAGTTTGGTAATCCGGGCCAGAAGAACGACATGCAAATGATCCCGCTGATCTGGAATGTGCCTGGCGGGACCGTCAACCGCACTCTGCATGTGGCGTTTGCCTTCGACAACAACACGAACATCACCTGCTACGTCAACGGCCAGAATCTTGGCACCCGTCAGAATATCGGGACGAACGCCATCTTCGGCTTTAACGGCGGCTATCCGATTCACGTCGGCAATGGATCTTATACGCCGATGGTTTTGTTCTCGGACGGCAACACCATTTTCCATAGTGAAGGGTTCATACCTGCCCTGTGGTATGGGTCGGTGGATGAGCTGGCCCTTTATTCCAGCGCGCTGCCCGACAGCACCATCGCCGCCCACGCCTATAAATATTTCAACGGGTCGAGCGCCACGGCGGCCAGTGTCACGATGCTGACTCCTTCCAAGAGCATGTTCGCCCACGCCGCGCAGACCATTACCGTGAAAGCCGGCGGCGAGCCGCCTTGGACTTACACATGGAAAACCAACTCCGTGGTGGTGGCTGGGGCCGGGCTGCCCTCTCTTTCCCTGAGTAACATCACCGCCACCGTGTCCGTGACCTGCACGGTCCAAGGCGGCTCAGGGGGGGCGGCCGTGAGCGCCCCCTGCGTTATTACCATCACCACCCCCACTGCCGGAAGTTATGCGGATCAGGTGATGGCCACGGCGCCCTCGGCCTTTTATCGCTTCAACGAAACGGGTGGGACGGCGGCGTATGACTGGGCCGGGACGCATGACGGAACTTACAGCGGTGGCTATAGCAAGAATGAAAGCGGTCCGGCACTGGGCGAGGGCGGCGTGCATATCTATGGCACCAACTTGCTGGCGGGAACGCTTTCCCAGGTCACCGTGCCGTGGGCGCCGGAACTTTTCGCCTTGGCGCCCGGGAACACCAACGGCCAATTCTCCTATGAATACTGGTTCAAGCCCGACCCCACCACCAACGGCTTTATTCAGGCCACTTTGTCCGGGCAATTCCGTTTGGGCAACAACCGGGCCGGCATTGAGAATGTCTACGACAACGCCAAGAACTTCGGTAATGCCAGCTTCGGCGAATACTGGGGTCGCAGCGGCAGATATAACAACATCAACCAGGCCAGCGCCTGGGGCGCCAACACCTCGGCCTATGAAGCCACCAACGTCTGGCATCATATCGTCCAAACCTACGTCCCCAACGGCACCGGCAGCCCTTACACCGGCCTGCATGGGATCATGAACTTCTATGTGGACGGCGCGCTCATCAGCAGCGGCGGCTCCGACTTCAACCCCTACACCGTCAACGCCGGCCAATGGCAGCCCAATTATCATGCCGACCTGATCATCGGCAATACCGCCTTGAATAATCCCAGCCTGAGCTTCACCCCCGCGCGGGGGGTGATCGGAGATGTTGCGATCTACAATACCGCCCTCACAGCCCTGCAGGTTTCAAACCATTACTCCGCCTTTTACACACCATCGACGAGCGTGAGTTTGACACCCGCGACGGCGGCCACTAATGAGAGCGTCACCAGCACCATCACCCTCTCGTGCCTGGCCGACGGGCACGGCAACGCCTATTATTGGCAGAAGAACGGGGTGCCGATAAGCGAATCCTACAACCCGGACGGCACGCCGCATTATCCCCGGCTCAACAACGGCCTGTTCGACGTCCAGGGCGTTCCCACGTCGGTGCTGTTGATTGCGCAGCCCACGCCGGCCGACAACGGCACCTATTCCTGTGTGGTCTCCAACCGCCTGAACAGCGGCGGCGTGCTCAGCCCCAACACCGCCACCGCCGTCGTCACCGTCACGGCCGACACCACGCTGCCCGCCGCGATCAATGCCACCGCCCTGGGCACGCAGGTGTCGGGTTTTGTTGCCGACCAGCTCCTGACCACCGGCGGGATCAACAGCACCCCGGGCACACCCTCGCTGCTGCAAGTCCGGTTCGACAAACGCATGGATGTGACTGCGGCCACCACCGCCAGCCACTACACCATTGCCGGCCCGGGCTCGCCTGTGGTGGGTCTGGTGCATATCGCCAACAACCAGGTCAACGACACCATGTTCGGGTCGGATTTCCGGACGGTGACGCTGGAGACCGGAGGGCTGACCCCGGGAGGCAGTTACACCCTGACAGTCAGCGGGGTGAAGGATCAGACTTACACGGGCAACGTGATGGCGGCAAAAACACTTCGTTTTACCGCTCCCACTCTCACCTCGGGCGCTTGTCTTTGGGATTATTATTATCCGATCAACGGCAGTCTGGGTTCGCAGCAAGCCAACACGAACAGCGCCTTCCCGTTCGTTCCCCAAGTCAGCCTGCGTCTGCCTGGCATGACCGAGGAGGGCATTTTGGCGGGAGCGGGCCGGCTCAGCAATGTGGGGCCCTGGAACACCGGGGCCGCCGGTACCTCTTACTTCCAGTCCCTCACGGCCTGGGTCACCCCCACTAACACCGGATGGTATCAACTCTTCCTGACCGGCAACGACAACGTCGCCACGCTCTGGATGAACACCATCGGCGGCGCCCCTTCGGGTGCCGGTTTGATGGGGACTTGCATCGGCGGCGGCAGCGTGTTCACTTCCGGCGACGTGCTCACCTCCGTGCTGCTCACCAATGGTGTGTCATATTTCATTCAGGCCCAAGGCCTTGTGACCGGCGGCAGCGACCGGCTCCAGGTGGGCTGGCTCTACACGGGGCTGACCGGTGCGAACACGGCGCTGGACGGTGCCTGGGGTGGGGGCGGGTTGACGGCGGCCACGGGGCCCATCGGACCGGAATTCCTCTCCACCTACGGTTCGGGTGCGGCGCTGGTGACCGGGCCCAGCTTCCATCCCGCGGTGGCGAGTGGTGGCGGCATCACTCTGAGTTGGGATGGTTACGGCGAGCTGCTTCAGTCCGCCGATGTCAGTTTGCCTTTCAGCCAGTGGCAGTCGCTGGGGCATCAGAACAGTCCCTTTGTGGTGACGCCGGTTCCGGGTGCGCCCCAGAAGTTCTTCCAGCTCAGGCAATGAGCTGGTTGGGTTGGTCCGGACCGGGTGGGAAGCCCGTTTTTGACTGAATCGAACGTCCGCCGGGAAGGAATTCCCGGCGGTCGCTTTTAGTGGCCGTATTTAAAGACAAGAGCGAAACCGAAAGGAGCCAAGCGCCAAGCGCCATGCGCCAAGCGGGAAGCGGGAAGCGGCCAAGCGCCAGAGGCGCGGCTGCCTATAAACAGCTCGCTCCTCCGGAGCTTGGGCGAAGGGCGAAGGGCAAATCAAGCGCCGGAGGCGCGGCATGTCTATAGACTGGAACCAACAAAAATATTCTCCAGCCCCGTAGGGGCGGCACGAGAGGTGTATTTGGGAATATCCCCTCACCCGGCCTGCGGCCACCCTCTCCCCGCCGGGCGGGGAGAGGGACGAGGTGAGGGAGGCGGCTACCTATAAACAGGCCGCTCCTCTGGAGCTTCCAGAGCAGGAAGTAGGGACAAGAGATGGCGTCTCCCCATACCCTTGCCCTTTGGCGCTTTGCGCCTCCAAATTTTCTTTATCCCGCCGCCTCCGCCCGCTAGGGTTTTTCAAATTGAATTGTCATGCCCAAAAACCCTTTTATCCAATACTTGCAGTCGTATGCCGCAGAACACCGCGACTTGGGCGTCCGTCGCAGCGAAGACTGGGCCGGACAGTTGGTTAACGATCTGGATCCGGAGAGCATTTTGGATGTGGGCTGCGGCGACGGCGCGCTGCTCTACCGCTATTTAAAAAAAACACCCCGCGAATTCTACGGCGTCGAAGGTTCCCCGACCTGTCGCGCCAAGGCCGAAGCCCGCGGCATTAAGGTCCTCGATTTCGACCTCAACGGCCGTTGGCCCGTGGAGAGCGGCAAGTTCGATGTGGTCTTCTGCACCCAGGTGATTGAGCATCTCCACAACACCCGGCTCTTTGTTGAGGAGATCTACCGGGTTCTCAAGCCCGGCGGCACTGCCATCGTGACCTCGGAAAATCTCTGCAGCCTTCTCAACTGCTTTGCCATGTGCATGGGCTATACCCCGTTCCCTCTGATGCAGGTCTGCGGACGGTATTTGGGCAATCCCCTCGGATTACATTATCAGGAGCCTACGCAGGAGCCGCTGCCCATTGATCATCCAGCCTTTGCCGGCGTGTCCGGGCATGTCCGGGTGTTGACCGTGCGCCAGGCCCAGGAAATCTTCACCCTGTCCGGCTTCGATACCGAGGCTCGGTCCATTGGAATTCTTCCCTTGCCCGACGGCTTGAGCCGGATCCTCGAATCCAAGGTGATCCATCGCGGTCACTTCTTGCTGGTTCGAGCCCGAAAGCCTGCCAAGTAAAGGCTGGAACTTGAAGCGGGCTGCCTGCGGCCAGGGATCAGAGCCCGAGGGGGGGGTAATGAAAGCGCCAAGGTCGAAGAGCAAAAGGGAAGGCCAGTAATTGGAACCGCGAACCACGCGAAAGTAAAAGGGTTTTGAGGGAGGCGCTGTTCCTTCGTCATACGAACCAATCCGGGTGAGGGGCACTTCGGACGCCTTGTCTCCAAGCGCCAGAGGCGCGGCCTCCTCGGCGCGGCATGTCTATAGAAAGGCTTCCTGAACGGTGTCCCAGTCGCCTTGCGCCTTGCGCTTGGCGCTTGCCGATGCGCCTTGCGCGGCGATGCGGTTTGTGTGTAGCGTGATCTGTCTTAGCACATGGGTCTCGACATAAATACCGTAGAGTTTTTGGTGGCTGCCCGGAAACAGGGCGCGCAATTCGGCGACGCGCTTATGATCGGCCGCCAGGACTTGAATGTTTACCCAGCCAAGATGCGCGAGGTTCTGGCCCGGGCCGGTCTGCCTCAGGATCTCTTCGCCCCCGGGGCGGCAGACACGGGTTTTGCAGAGCCGGTCTTCAAGGCCCTCGGCGCCCGCAGCATCTCCTCTCTTGACGCTTCGGCTTTCGAAGGCGCCGAGTTTGTCCATGACCTGAACCAGCCGGTAGGCGACGCCTTGAAGCAGCGGTTCGATCTCGTATTCGACGGCGGCACGCTGGAGCATGTGTTCAATTTTCCCGTTGCCCTGCAGAACTGCATGGAGATGGTCCGCGAAGGCGGACGTTTTGTGACGCACACGGTGGCGAATAACTGGTGCGGACACGGCCTCTACCAGTTCAGCCCGGAACTCTTCTACACGGTGCTCAACGAGGACAATGGTTTCGAGGTGGAACGGATGGTTCTGCATGTGGTGGGTCCCTACGGCCGCTGGTATGAGGTGGCCAATCCCCGGGAAATCCGCTCGCGGGTTGAACTGTTCAACAGCTTTCCGCTGCAGCTCCTCGTGCAGGCGCGCCGCACCAGAATCGTCCCGCTGTTCCGCACCACGCCGCAGCAGAACGATTACGCGGTGCGCTGGGAGAACCAACCCGCCGCGGCTAAGCCGGTGGCCTTTGCCGCCACACGCCCCCGGCTCGCAACCACCTTCCCCGCCCTGGCGCGCCTGCTGCACGTGGCCAAGATTGGCTGGCAGTTCTGGCACGGAAACTCCCTGTCCAACCGCCGGGCTTTCCGCCGCGTTAAAAAACACTAACCCTCTCCCCGCATGTCGCTGCGCCATTTTCTGAAATTCACCCCCGCCGGCCGGCTCTTGCTCATTCCGGTGCGCCTGGCCAAGATCGCCCTGCCCGGAGCGCTGCGGCAGATCGGGCAGATGGTCCGCTGGGCGGTTGCCTCCAAGGAATATTACAATCACAGCTACAACCTGACAGCTCTGAACCGTCAGTATCTTGCGAGCTACATTGCCGTGGTTTCCGGCCATGACGTGGCGACCATCGAGGCCTACATGGACGAGCTGGAAAACGACCGGGAACTGCGCAGTGCGCTGGAATCGGCCACGCGCTCCAGCCAGGACCGGCACAACTGCGATGTGGAGCCGCGCTACGGCCGCCGCCTCGGCTGGTATGCCTTGGTCCGCGCCACCAAGCCGCGCGTGTTTGTCGAGACGGGCATCGACCGCGGTCTGGGCACGGTGGTCATTGCCGCCGCCCTGCGCCGCAACGCCGCCGAGGGCGCGCCCGGTCTCGTGTATGCCACGGATATTGTGCCGGACTGCGGGCATCTCCTGGTGGAACCCTACAAATCCTTCTGCCGCGTCCTGCTCGGCGATTCCATCGCCACGCTCAAACAGTTCGGGCAGCCGGTGGACATCTTCATTCACGACAGCAATCACGAGGCCGAGTATGAGTGGTCGGAGTTTTTGGCGATCGCTCCGCGGCTCCACGGGAAATCGATTGTGATGAGCGACAACGCGCAGCAGACCGGAAAGCTGCGCGAGTTTGCGCCGCGGATTCAGCGCAGCTTCCTGTATTTCCAGGATGCACCTCGGGATCACTGGTGGCCCGGCGACGGGATCGGGACGGCCTTTGTGCCCGGGGTCAAGACGCTCTTCCAGGATCTGCGGCCGTAACTTCGGCCCGAAGCGGCAACGCGAGGAGACGCCCACTTTGAAGTTCCAAGTTCCAGACCTCAAGCGGCAGGCCTCGCCTGTGGCGGCGGTCTATGACCGTCGGAACCCGTCGGTGCTCGCGGAGCGCGGTTCTTTCAGGCTTCGCCTTCTCCCCTTATGAATCGCTTTGAACGATCCGCCGTGGTGACCCTGGCCATGGGACAAGCCACGGAGAAGCTCGACTACACCTTCCTGAGCTTTGCCCAACAGAATCCTGGGCTGTCGTTGCACGCGTTTATTCTCGGCGATGCCCTGCCCCAACGCCGCTTCCCGGAAATCACCTATCATCTCCTGAAGCCGTCCCCTGATTTTTCGCATCCGCTGCGCGAGGTGTATTTCCGGCGCATGGAGGTGCTGGACACGCTGGATGTGGACTACGCGTTGACGGTGGATTGTTTTGACGTGTTATGCCTGCAGCCGTTGCCGGCGTTTGAGCAGTTGCTGGGCAACGCGGATGCGGCGGCGTGTGTGGAGCATCAGGGGAGCCGTTACATGCTTGGGCAGGGTTACACGGCGAACTTTCTGAATGGGGGCGTCTTTTTGTGGCAGGTGCCGCGAAGCCGCGATTTGCGCGGGGAGATTCTGGCGCGGGGCCGCGCCCATTTCAGGACGGTGGCCGACGACCAACATTGCATCAACGAGGTGCTCCTGACCCGGCACTACGACCGGGTGCGGATTCTGCCCTGCCAATACAATTACCGCGCCCACTATGGGGAGCGCCAGAAGCATTGGGCGACGGTGGAGCATCTGGATGGGGTGATGATCTATCACAATGCGGCGAGCATGGATCGGGTGAAGGCCATACTCCCCATTCGGCCGCGGGCGGCAGTGCCGGCACAGCCGGTGGATGGGCGTCCGCTTACGCCGCGGGAACAGTTCTGGCGCCGCCTCCGCAACCGGCTCAAGCCCTGGGTCATCCGATAGACCGGGGGCGGGGATCAGGCGTTGGCGGTCAGAAGCTGAAACAGGACCGTCGGTTTGTTTTTGAAAATGGATTGTTCCGGAATTCTCTGGGGGGAAAATCATTGACTGAAACACAAGTGGTGGCACTTGGGAGCACCGCTTGGTTTTGGCTGAATGCCGTTCGGACGCTATGAATGCGCCTATTCACGCGGGCTGGGTGAGTCCTTAACGCGTGGCGACCGGCGGAGCCGCTCACCAGCCCGAGCAAATACACGGCGCAGATTTGCTTTTGGGGCAATAAACAGTGCTTTGTGAGGCTCTTGGACCAAAATGATCCACGTTTGCCTCAATAAAAATCTCCCAGAATATTCCGGAAGAGGCCGAATGCTCCCGGCAGGGCGCTGTTTGACAGTGCTCAATAACTAACCGGCAAAGACTCTCTCCTCAGCCGGTCTTTTTGAATTTGCGCAGCAAGCGCACCAGCCAGTCGTCGTTGCGATTGGACGGGATGTAGTAGTTGAGTGGGGGCTGTCCCCGGACGTCCAAGGGCTTCTGGAGCATGATATAACTGGCCCAACCGACGGAGTTCCAAACGATGTGTTCCAAGAGCCAGCCTTTGCGAAAGACCAACGCGAAAGGGATCGCCACCGGAGCGAGCAGGCGGCAGAGCCAGGAGATATTGTAGCCGGCTTTGACGGGCTGGCAGCCGTGATAACGCGCCAGCCGCACAAAACTTTGCGCTGAGAAAGGACGCCCCACATGGGTGGGATCATCAAAAAACGAGGTGCTGTAAAACTTGTCGTGCTCGAAGGGGAAACCCGGGACCATCAGCGTGCGTTCCGAAGGGCACTCGACATAGACAAAGCCCCCGGGCTTGCAGACCCGCACACAATCCGCAAAGAAGTCCACCGGTTTCTCCAGATGCTCAATCACATGCGAGGCGACGACCAGATCGAAGGAATCGTCGGCGAAGGGCATCCGGTCGCGGTTGAGGTCGGCCAGGCGGAAATCGAATCCGGGCGGGCAGGTGGCTGGCTGGCAATAATCGACCCCGGCATGGTGAAGGTCGGCCCGGTGGAGGGACTGGGAGAGCTGCCACTGTTTGAAATCGTAACAACCCACATCCAATATGCGGGCGGCTTGGGGAAGCGTCCTCTGTATGTCTACCGGTTTCATATGAGTTTTCGAACCCAAGAGTTGAGGGAAACCTTGGAGGTGTCAATCTTGGGAATGGACCAGGGTCAGAAGGCGGGCGGCGGAGGGCGGAGGGCGGAGGGCCAAGGGCCAAGCGCCAAGTGCGAAGGGCGAAGGGCGAGGGGCGAAGCAATTGCAACCGCGAACCACGCGAAAGTAAGAGGGATTTGAGAGAGGCGCTGTTCCTCCGTCATATGAACCAATCCGGGTAAGGCCCATTTCAGAGGCCTTGGTTTCAAGCGATGGAGGTGTGGCCGCGTCTTGGCTGCAAAGAGCGAAGGGCAAATCAAGCGCCAGAGGCGCGGCCTGTCTATAGACATACCGCTCCTCTGGAGCTTTGAAGGATGAGTGGAAATCAGCCCGGTGTCCCAGCCGCTTTGCGCTTTGCGCTTTGCGCTTGCCGGGCTCAGTGTCTCTCTCGAGTTGCAAAAACCACCCCCAGCAATCCCAAAGCGAGGATTAGGCCGGCACAGGTCACGTAAAGGTTTGAGTTGACCATTTTATAGCGGAATTCCACCCGGTGTTTACCCTCCGGCACTTGGACACCGCGCATCAGATAATTGCAGCGCAGCAGCGCTGCCGGATGCCCATCCACCAGCACCTGCCAGGTGCTGTCGTATTTGTCGTTGAGCACCAGAACCGATGCGGCTGTGGCGTTGACCTCCAGCGTCAGGCGGGCGGGCTGATAGCTGGTAAACTCGACAGTGCCTCCCGCTCCGCTGCCTGATGCGGCGCCGGGGATGGGATTGGAGACGAGCACGGTGCGGGTGGGATCAAACTCCGGGCTGGCGAGGGATTTGAGTGTGGCGGTGTCGTTGGTGCTGACCTGCCAATGGGTGGTAAGCAGGGCGCGGGGCAGGGCGGCTGTGAACTCGAACAATGCAAATGCGCCGTTGGGATTGGTTGTGGCGGTGATTTCCTCCAGGCGCGTGGGGCGCTCGATGCCCGGCTTGGGGCCGAGATCGAACTGCAGGGCGATGTGGAAGTGTTGGCCCGAGGGGTCGATTTCCTTGTTCAGCACGTCCAGGAATCCGGCCGGGCCGATCAGGTATCGGGTGTTGGTCAACTGCCAGCGCCGCAACAACAGATATGCCGAGTCCGTTCCCCGGAAGGCGAGTGTTTCCTCAAACGCCTTCAAATCCTCCGGCACTCGCGGCATTTGCACCACATCCAGCGACTGGATGTTGTAGTACATGAAGTGGTGCTGGGCCCATTCGATGCGGTAAATCTGGTCCAGCAGGGCATACTGCTGAGGCATGCGGAAGGGCAGCACGGCCACGCGATGCTCATAGGGCTTCTGCCGCAGAAATTCGATCACCGGGTTGCTGGCATATTTCTCTTCATAATCCCAGTGAATGATCCAGGGCAGGTCGGCCCGGCCCAGATCGAACACCAGCAGTGCGCCCAGCAGCAGGCTGCCCAGCCGTGCGCGCCGTCCGCCCAACCCGCCGCTGAGCACCAGCAGGAGCAGCCATACCGCCGCTGCCAGCAACCCGATGAACCAAGCCAGTTGGCTCGCGCTGAACGCCGCTATCTCACCCGCCGTTCCCTCTTCGAAGGAGACCTGCGTCAGGTACTTGACGAACTGTTCATGAGCGGCCCCGAACGCGAGCCATCCCGCCAGCGCCAGTCCCAGGGCCATGAAGCAGCCTGCCGCCCAGGCTCGGTCCAATCCGCTCCCCCGCACCCACCATTTTTTGATTCTGTCCACCGGCCCGCTTCCCGGGCTGAGCGGCCCGCAGAGATACACCCGGCTCAAACCCTGGATACCAAATCCGAACAGGATGATTTGGAGGAAGCTCAGGATGGCGATGAATTTGACCGGGTTGCGGATGTTTGAGAAGTAGGGGAGGGCGTAGATGAATTTGTAAAAGGGTGCGAACCGGCCGTAGGCCAGAAGCAGGCTCAACGCGGATGCGGCTCCGCAAAACCATAAAAGCCGCCGCTCCAGAGGTGTAAAGACTTTGCCTTCCCGGCGCAGCGATTGGGCCAGCGCCCAGAGTCCCACCAAGGTCACCAGAATACCGCCATAGTTTCCACCGCCAGAGAACCGCATCATCCCCGCCGGTGCCGGGCCCGTTGCTCCGCTGTCCAGATAGCGGTCGATCTCGGGTGAGCGGCCCATGCCGCCCCAGTAATTGCCGCCGCGATACGAGTCGCGCAGCCATTCGGGCAACTGGTTGGGCGTGTCCATGCGGTAACCAAAAAGGCCCGGCACCACCAGTCCGAGCGTCTCTTTCTTGGGCAGGCTCCACTGCGTCGCCCAATCCCAACGTTCCGCTTTCGATTGCTTGTCCTGTCCGGTGCCGGCAATGCCTTGGATCTGGGTTCCGACCAGGCTGGAGACGGTTTGAAAGGCCATGAGCCCCGCAAAGCCGGCAATGACCGCCACGCGCATCAGGCCGCGCCCGGCGCGCGCCGCGCCGCCGCCCTCGGTGCTTAGGGAATGGGCCACGACAAAGGCGGCGACAAACATGCTGAAGATCGCGCCGATATCCGCCGCTTCCATGACATTGATGCCCACCGCCAAGCCGGCCAAGGCCACCCTGGACCAGCGGGCCACGGGCGAGGATGCGCGGTCGGCGGAGAAGACGAGGGCCAGAGCGAAAAAGTCCATGGCATAGGCTATCTGCTGCGAGCCGACGCCCCAGCAGGCCGCTGAGAGAAAGGTGGCGTTCAGAGCGGCAGCCAGTCCTCCAAGGGTGCAGGCCAGGGGGCCAAAACCCAGGCTTCGGAAGAAGGTCCATGCGCCCAACCCCAGCAGCCATAGCACAATCGGAGCCAGAAACTTCGCGTAGCCCACCGGGCCTAAAGCCCAGCGATAGAATGCGTTAAAACTCGGCGCCCAGGAACCCACGGCGATGCCGACGGAGTTCAGATCGTCCCACATTCCCGAGAGGGCATCGGGAAGTTGAAGCCAGTTGCACTTTTGCACCCCGAGCGGTCCGTCGTTGGAGAAGTGGACAACGCCGGGCGCAAAACTGCGGCAGAAGAGCAGCGCGAGAATGATCGCCATCAAACCGAGGGCGTTGCGTCCGCGCCAAGCGGAGGGGGCGGGTGGCTTTTCTGGATTCATAATCAGTAGAATAATCTATTGTGCTGGCGGGATTCTGGTTAGCGCTGCGGGCAGTGTCAAATTTTACGTGTTCATTCCGTCTCGGTGAAACACCGGGGGTGCAGTGCAGGGAGGTGGAGTTGAAAGCTGAAACCGCCCGCAGATCAGAGGAGTGGAAAACCCAACACAGCCTTCACAGGACGTGCGCCGGAGTCTGAATGTTGAAGGCGGTTGCGGCAGGGTGCGGAAACGTGAGTTCTGAGCCTTGGTTCGGAGATGGGGGCTTCTTGCGCCCGGTGAAACGGCGTGTTCCAGAAAGCAGTTGCGGGCGCGGCTGGCGGGGATAGAGTTGGGTCACGCTTATGCCAAGCTTGGCCAGCCCATACGAGGAACCGCCGCGCACCGTGCACTTTTCCCGGACAACCCCGGATCCCGGGCATGGGCGGCGCCACCGCAAGTGGGATGATTGCCGGGGGCTTGCGGACGGGAAGGATTGGAAGCGATGAATCCACCGTCAGCCAGCACTTCATTTCCCGCCGGGTTCGCGGACCGGCTTGTCGTGCTGAACGCACGATGCCGAAGTTGGCGGGAAAAGTTGGATGCCGTGCGCGGGTTGCTGGCCGAAGCGACCGCGCCGTTGACGACGGAGCAACTGGTGGACGTGGCGGTTTACCTGCGCTTTCTCGCGGCGGGCCAAATCCCCTGCGCCGAAGACGGCCGCCATTTCCGCCCCGCCCATCACGCCCGCATCGCCCAGGAAATACAGGATCGATTGGCCCGGATGGGGACCAGTTGCAACGCGTTTGTTCTGAGGCAGATTCATCCTTGGCTGCCGTCCACCGCGCCGGATTTCCTGCGCGCCGAACCCTTGACCCGGATCCGGGATATTGCCCATCGCAACGATATTCCCCGTGAACTGAAGCTGGAGATCAAGCACACGTTGCAGAACAAACTGCACCGGTGCGCCGGGCCGGAGGATCTGCGCACCTCCGGCGCACTTCTGGCGCGCCTGCTCCAACCCGGAGCCGGTCATCCTCCGGACTTCGTGGAGCAGTTCAAGATTTTCCATGAGGAGCTGAGGGAGTTTTTTAACGCCCGCTCCCTGGAAGACCAAGTGCGGGCGTTGGTGCCCGGGCTTGCCGAGGCGGACGCCAGGCTGGCCCTTGATTTTCTGCGGCATAAAGCCTTGGGGCATATGGCGCTGCAAGACGGCACTACCTTCGGCCTTTTAACCCGGCTGCGGACCCTGCTCCTTGCGTCGGTATCCGCGCAGCCCGGCTCCCCGACCCAGCCGTTTCTTCTGGCGGATATTGCGCTTGAGAACTTCGCCTTTGTTCTGGTCAGCGAACGGATCAACACGCTGCCCAACCCGCCCCAAGCAACGCCCTGGCAACCCCTGCTGGAAACCCTTGTGCTGACTCTGGATAATCTGGCCTTGAGCGGCGTCGAACCCGGGGAAAGCCGGGCCTTGGAATCCGAGCTGCGCTTCTGGTTGAGCGGGTTCGATCCGGCCGATCGCGAGCAATTGCTCCGGCTCAAAGGCACGGCCGACCGGGCGCGGCGGTTGGCCGGGGATTATTGTGATTGGATCATGGGTTTGTTTCCGCCGCGTGTGGAAAAACTGGGGAGGGCGCTCGGGGTGTTGGAGCGGTCCATCCGCGTTTTTTGCGACGCGGAAATCCGCAGCCACCTCGTCTTTCAGCTCTCAAAATTAATCTCCATTCTACTGCGCCATCTGCGCCATGACCTGGCTCTGCCCCCGTGGGATGTGCTGGTCCGGGGCGAGGCGGCCGGACGGCTCGTGGAACTCAAAAGCCTTGAGGAGCTTGATCCGGATGTGTCCGGGACGGTGGTTGTTATTCTCAAGCATGCCCAAGGCGATGAGGAAATTCCGGCGAAGGTGGCTGGGGTTGTGCTGGCCCAAGAACTGCCCCATCTCTCGCATCTGGGCGTCCGGGCGCGTCAGGCCGGAGTGGTGTTTTTGACTTGTGAAGAAAAGGCGGAGTTGGAGGGGTTGCGCGGGTTGCTCGGCAAAAAAATCATTCTTACTGCAACCCCCGAATCCGTCTGCTGGCAGGTTGCAGACCAGGCCGCCGCCCGCGCCGGCGCGCCCCGCCCTCTGGTGCCGCGCCGGATTCCCGAAGTCCGTCTGAGCGGGGATTGCGTTTGGTTGACCCTGAAGGAGGCGGGGGCGCAATGCGGTGGCGGCAAGGCGGCCGGAGCGCTCAAACTGGCGGAGCTGGCACGCTTGCCCGATTCCGACTTCCAGACCCCGCGCTCAATGGTCGTTCCCTTCGGAGTCATGGAAGGAGCAATCCAGTCCGTCCCGGCTTTGGCGGCTGAATATCGGGCGTTGATCGGCAGCCTGAAGGAGTTGGATCCGCGCGAATCGGGCCGGGCACGGGAAGGTTTATGCTCTTTGATCGGCCGAGTACCGGTGCCTGCCGGGATCACCGCAGCGGTGGTGGATCAGTTTGGGGCGAATGCCCGGCTCATGGTGCGGTCCAGCGCGAATTGCGAGGATCAGGAAGGGCTGGCTGGCGCGGGGCTATACGAATCGGTGGCCAACGTGGCTCCGGTCGATCTGGCTTGGGCCGTGGGCCGCGTCTGGGCCTCGCTCTGGACCGGGCGCGCCACTCTGAGCCGGCTGCAGGCGGGCCTGGCCCACGAGCAGGCTCGCATGGCCGTGCTCATCCAGGAATTAATCGCTCCGGACTTGTCCTTTGTGCTCCACACCGTGAACCCGATCAACCACAACACGGACGAACTCTACGCCGAGCTGGTTGCGGGTTTGGGTGAAACACTGGCCTCGGCTGCCAGCCGCGGCAGCCCTTACCGGCTGGTCTGCGGCAAGGATTCCCACACCGTGCTGGCCTTTGCCAACTTCACAGACGCTTTACGCCCCGGCCCGCAGGGCGGTGTCCTGCGCCAAACCGTGGATTACTCGCGCATTGAACTCTCGCGCTCGGCTCCAGCCCGGTGCGCCCTGGCCCGGCGTTTGGCCGCCATCGGGCGGAGAGTGGAGATGGCTTTTGGCCAAGCGCAGGACATTGAAGGGGTGCTGGTGGAGGACGTCATTTATCTGGTGCAGTCGCGGCCGCAACCGGGGTTACCCCGGTGCCGGGAGAAAAAAAACCATGACTAATCCCGCCACTCTGGGCCTGTTTCAGAAGAGAATTGAGGGGGATGATTGCTTGTTGGAGCTGGCTCGGCTGCGTTTTCAGCAGGCCGGCATGGGTGCCGAGCTGTATGCCGCCAACCTCTCCGAACTGGAGTGGCTCCTCCAGTTCCGCCCCGCGCCGGATTGCGTCTCGTTTGCGCATCTGGCCCGGGACATTGACTGGGGCGCGGAGAGGGGACAGGACCGGATCGTGGAGTTCGCGGGACGTTTTGCCGGACGTGTTCGCGGCTTGGTTGTGCACGATCAGCCGGGCATGGCCTCCAACCCGAAAGCCTTTCTGGACGCCGCCCGGCGCCTGGATTCACGCTTGTCACGGATTGATGCCGCCCCGCTGCTTTTCATCGAATATGCCGCCGGCCTGGATCCGGAGGTCTTCGCCGCTTTTTGCGGTTCAATCCGCGGCCTTCACAAAATCAGCGTCTGTGTGGACGTGGGTCATGTCGGAATCTGGCAGGTTCGCTCCGCCTATGCGCGGCGGCGCCCGGGCCGGGACGTCTGCTCGTTGAAATCCGAATCACACCTTTCCCCTGACCTGCTTGCCGAAGTGGAGGCGGCGGTGGATTCGGCCTTGCCTCGGGTCCTGGGCTTGATCGGCTCAGTCGGTCCAGCCGGCAAACCGGTTCATTTCCATCTGCACGATGGGCACCCGCTCTCCCGCACCAGCCCTTTTGGGGTGCCTGATCACCTGAGTTTTCTGGCCGAAATACCCGCCATCACCGAATCCTGCGGCCGCCGGATTCTGGCTCCGATGTTTGGGGCGGCGGGTGTGGCGCAGATTGTATCCACCGCCCTTTGCGCCTTGGGTCGCGAGTGGGTTTCCTTCACGTTGGAAATTCATCCGGCGCATCAGCGGCTTGGGCTGGGCGATGCGGCGGGGCTCTTCGGGCATTGGCGCGACAAGACCGGTGCTGAAGAAATGAACCAGTGGTTGTCCGTTTTAGTCGACAACCACCGACTCCTGCTCGATTCCATGAAACCCGGCACGGATGGAACCGCGGTGTGCACCGAATGAACTGGCTGGCCTGGCTGCTCAAGTATTGGCCCCAGTGGGTCGCCGGCCTGACGCTGCTCAGCGCCGTGCTGGCCGCCGCCCACGCCATCCTGCACAAGCGCGATTCCCGGGCCGCCACACTCTGGCTTGGGTTTATCTGGCTGCTGCCGCTCGTGGGTCCCATTCTTTATCTCGCTTTGGGCGTCAACCGGATCCGCCGTCGGGCCCTGGCTCTGGGCATCCAGCGCAGCGCTCCGCACCCGGAGAGCCGCGAAGATCTCGGTGACCCGGAGCAAGCCGGTGCCCAACACCTTCGCAGCCTGGCCCGCACCGTCAACCGCATCACCTCGCGTCCGCTCTCGGCGGGCAATCGCGTGGAGGTGCTGGTCAATGGCGACGAGGCTTTTCCCCCCATGCTTGCCGCCATCGACTCGGCGCAATGCTCAGTGACTCTCTCCACGTATATTTTCGACAACGACGCGGCCGGACGGCTTTTCGCCTCGGCTTTGGGCCGGGCGGTGGCGCGAGGGGTTGAGGTGCGGGTGCTCATTGATGCCGCCGGCCTGCATTACACATTTCCGTCCATCATGCGCCAGCTCCAACGCGAAGGCGTGACCACAGCCCGTTTCCTCCCGCTCCTCACCGCCCGGCGCCTGCTCGCCCTGAACCTGCGCAACCACCGCAAGCTGCTCGTGGTCGATGGATTGCTGGCCTTCACCGGGGGGATGAATCTGCGGCATGGCAACATGTTGGCCGATGCCCCCCGGCATCCGGTGCGGGATCTGCACTTCCGTGTGGCAGGTCCGGTCGTGGCGCAATTGCAGCAATCCTTCGCCCAGGATTGGTCCTTTTCCACAGGAGAATCCCTCGCGGGCATCCGCTGGTTTCCCGTCCTGACCCCGGCGGGAAACCTCACCGCGCGCGTCATCACGGACGGACCGGATGCGGATTTTGAGAAGCTGCGGTGGACTCTCCTGGCGGCATTGGCCGAGGCGCAAACATCCGTGAGCATTGTCACCCCGTATTTTGTGCCCGACCCGGCCCTGCTGACGGCGCTGAACCTGGCGGCGCTCAGGGGGGTGCAGGTGGAGATTCTCCTGCCCGAAAAGGGCAATTTATCTGTGGTGCACTGGGCCTCCCGGGCGCTGTGGTGGCAGGTGCTGGACCACGGGTGCCGGATCTGGCTCACTCCCCCGCCCTTTGACCATTCCAAGTTGCTGATTGTGGACGGGCACTGGGTGCTGCTCGGCTCGGCCAATTGGGACACGCGGAGTCTGCGGCTGAATTTTGAGCTGAATGTGGAATGCTACGGGCGCGATCTGGCCCGCAGTTTGGGCGGAATTGTGTCGGAGAAAAAACGCGGGGCCAGAGAGGTCACCTTGGCCGAGGCCGACGGCCGCCCGATGCCCGTGCGGTTGCGGGACGGCGTTGCGCGTCTCTTCTCGCCGTTTCTCTAATCGCGCCGCCCGGACGCGCTTTGGGCTGGATTGACGGCGGGCAATGTTGAATTCTGCGCCCATGCCCAAGTGGTGCAAAATGCTGACTGCCCTGGCCCTGCTCCCCCTGTGCGCCGGCAGCGCCCAGGCCCTCTGGCGCGTTCTGGCCCTGTGCGGCGGCGCCGATACGGTCTGGGTGCCCGTCGCGGCGGGGGCCGGCTGCTGGGCGGCCGTCTACCTCCTGCTGCCCAAGCCCATGTGGATTTATGTGTTCGGCCATGAGCTCACCCACGCCCTCTGGGTTTGGCTCTTCGGCGGCCGGGTCAAAGAGTTCAAGGCCGGCTCGGACGGCGGCCATGTCGTGGCCAGCAAAACCAATTTCCTTATCACCCTGGCCCCGTATTTCTTCCCGCTCTACGCCGTGCTCGTCGTGGGGGTGTTCGCCTGCGGAAACTGGATATGGAATTGGCATCCCTATCGGACCCATTTCCACCTCCTGCTCGGGGCGGCCTACGCCTTTCATCTCACCCTGACGATGCACGTGCTCAAGACACAACAGACGGACATCACCTCCCAAGGCTACTTGTTTTCGGCGGTGGTCATTTTTCTGGGGAACCTCGGCGTGCTGCTTCTGGGAGTCCCGCTGCTTCTTCCCACCGTGGGGGTATGGACGGCCCTAGGTTGGTGCATGGATTGCACGGGCGCGGTCTTGAGGCAGCTCGCCCGCGGATGGTAAACGCGCCGAAACCCCTAAAATAAGGATTGCCAAACCCGGCGGGAATATGGTATTTGCACTGTCCGCTTCGGTTCGGAGCGGTGAAAAACGATCAGTTTAACCGCAACACAATTTGATTTATGTCACAGCACC
This sequence comes from uncultured Verrucomicrobiota bacterium, assembly GCA_903873415.1. GTDB lineage: Bacteria > Verrucomicrobiota > Verrucomicrobiia > Limisphaerales > CAIQOK01 > CAIQOK01. The sequence continues at coordinate 19,078 of CAIQOK010000170.1, forward strand.
GGAGTCTTCGCGCGGCGTCCACACTCGGCGGCAAGCGCAATGTCCTCAAACGCTTTGAGCGCACCGAGCTGCTCAAAAAACGCGGCCAGTGGAAGGAAGGCGACCGCATCACCGGTCTGCGCAAGACCAAGCCGGAAGCCTGAGTCCGTTGTCATTGAATCTGGTATCTGTGCGACGTTGCATCGTGCCGCGGAGGGCCGATCCAACGTCTCCTTGCTTTTATTTTGAGCGTCCGACTGCAAAAATTTCTGGCTGAAGCCGGCGCGGCCTCCCGCCGCGGCGGCGAGCAAATCATTCTCGAAGGCCGTGTCTCGGTCAACGGCCAACCCGTCCGGCTGCTCGGCTCCAAAGTGGATCCGCTGCACGACCGCGTCACCCTGGATGGCAAGCCGCTGCGGGTCAAACGCAAGCTCTATCTCGCCCTGCACAAGCCCCGGGGCTGCGTCTGCTCCCGCAGCGACGAGCATCTGCGCCCCACCATTTACGACCTGCTCCCGGCGGAGTGGTCGGAAGTCTATTCCGTGGGGCGGCTGGATTATGAGACCGAGGGGTTGATTTTTTTGACCAATGATGGAGAATTCGCCTTGCGCCTGACCCATCCGCGCTACGGCGTGCGGAAAAAATACATCGCCACCGTGGACGGCCGTGTGGATGGGGAGCTGACCGGGCAGTTGGTGCGGGGTGTGTATCACGAAGGTGAAAAACTGAGGGCTGAACGGGCCCATATCGTGTCAGCCACCCCCTCCCGCAGCGTGGTGGAACTGGAATTGTCGGAAGGTAAAAACCGGGAGGTGCGGCGCCTCTTCGAATCCCAAGGCCGGACGGTCAAACGCTTGCAGCGAATCCAAATCGGCAAGATCAAGCTGGGCCAGCTGCGACCCGGCAAATGGCGGACATTGACAGAACCTGAGATTAAATCTCTACTGGGCTAAGTTATGAAAATGAAATTTTGGCTGATTCTCGCAACCACCGTTTCCACCGGCCTGCTGGCGCAGCAGGCCCCCAACGCGTCTCTGGCTCTGCCGCCAGTGGACAGCCTGGCCGCTGCCACCAACGCCCCGGCCAAAACCGTCCGGAAAAAATCCCACAAGGCCAACGCCAAACACACCCCCAAGTCCAAAAAATCCGAGCTCAAAAACCCCGAGACACCCGCCGCCGACCTTAAGACCACAGCCCTGGTCCCCGGACCCGCCACCGTCTCCGCACAGCATGTCAACGTCCGCGGCAAGGCCGGCCTTAAAGGCGAAGTCATCGCCCACCTCACCAAAGGCGACCCCCTGACCGTGGTCGAGGAAATCCGGCTCAAGCATTCCGCCGCCGACGAGCCGTCTGTTTGGGCCAAGGTCCTGCTCCCTGCCACCACCCACGTCTGGGTCAGCAGCCAGTTCATCGACACCGCCTCCAAAGCCGTGAGCGCCAAAAAAGTCAACCTGCGCGGCGGGCCCGGCGAAAACTACAGCGTCTTGGGCGTCATCCTCAAGGGCCAGACCATCAGCGAAATCACCAATAAAAACGGGTGGATCCAGATCCAATCCCCTTCCAACGCCTTTGCTTACGTGGCCGCCCAGTACCTCACCCAAGAGGCCCAAGCCATCGCCGCCGTTGCCCCCGCCCCCGCCGCCCCTGTTGAACCCTCCCCGGCCCCCGTCCCCGCCCCCGCCCCTGTTGTCGTTCCTCCTCCCGCGCCGGTTGTCCCGACCGCTGTGATCGAGCCGCCCGCGCCGGTGGTGGCCAAGGAGACTCCGGCCCCCGCGCCGGTTGAGGTGCCTGCCGCCCCCTCCAATCTTGTTGCCAGCATCCCGGCCACCAACACCCTGCCTTTCGCCTCGCCCAACCACCTTGAACCCGCCGCTCCCGCAGCCCCGGCGGTCGAAGAACCGCTTCCGCCCCGCATCATCGATCACGAAGGCTGGGTCCGCTCCACCGCCAGCATTCAGGCGCCCACAAAATTTGAACTGATCAGCCCCGACAACCACGAGGTGATCAATTACCTCTACACCACCTCCACGAACCTTGACCTGAGCCGCTATAAAGGCATGCACATCGTGGTCACCGGCCAGGAAGGCTTGGACGAGCGCTGGAAACACACCCCGGTCATCACCATCCAGAAAATCGAAGTCATCGAGTAATGGCCCACGCCAACCTCATCGACGGCCGGGCCATCGCCGGCCAGATCCTGGGTGAACTGGCTCTGCGCGTCGCCGCCCTCAAGGCCTTTGCTCTGACACCCGGCCTGGCTTTCGTGCGGGTCGGCGAGGATCCCGCATCCAGAGTGTATGTCGGCCGCAAGGAAAAGGCCTGTGCGGATCTGGGCATCTTCTCCGAAACCCACGTCCTGCCTTACGCAGCCACTCAAGCCGAACTTATCACCCTGATTCACCGGCTTAATGCAGATCCCCGGCTTCACGGCATTCTCGTTCAAGCCCCGCTTCCCAAACACATCCACGAAGCCGCCGTTTATTCCACCGTCCTCCCCGAAAAAGATGTCGACGGGTTCCATCCCGTCAACGTCGGGAAACTGATGCTCGGGGATCCCTCCGGCTTCCATCCCTGCACCCCTGCGGGCATCCGGCAGCTCCTGATCCGTTCCAACGTGGCAACGGACGGTGCGGAAGTGGTTGTGCTGGGGCGCGGCAACATCGTCGGCAAACCCATGGCCGCCATGCTTTGCCAGAAGGGACCGGGGGCCAATGCCACCGTCACCCTCTGCCATTCCGCCACCCGCGACCTTCCCGCCCACTGCCGCCGGGCCGACATTCTCATCGCCGCTCTGGGCGTGGCCCATTTCGTCAAGGCCGGCATGGTCCGCCCAGGCGCAACGGTCATCGATGTTGGCGTCAACCGCATCGACGGCAAGCTTGTGGGCGATGTGGATTTTCTGAACGTGCAACCGGTGGCCGGAAAAATCACTCCTAATCCGGGTGGCGTCGGCCCGATGACCATCGCGATGTTGCTGCAAAACACCGTCCGCGCCGCCGAAATCCGCGCCGGAATCTGAGTTTCAAGCGTGTCGGCCCCGTGAAATCGCCCCCAACCCGGAACACCCAATCCCCACAGCCTCCTGAATCATTATGAATCCCACCCGTATTCTGCCCGACCTCCAATGCTCCCTTCTTTGCGAAGAGGTGCGCCGCGAGGCCAATGGCAACTTCTTCCTGATCGGCGTCATCGACCTGATCCGCGTGCCGCAACTGCCCGTCGTGGCGGGAGGGTTGTGCGTGTTCAACCGCTGGACGGCCGGGGTCGGCCAGTTCACCGAATCGGTTCGTTTGCTTGCGCCCGACCAGACCACCGTGCTGCGCAAGAGCGAGCGGAAATTCCAGTTGCACGACCCTAACCTGCACGCCATCAACGTCACCTTTTTCCAGCAGCTCGAGTTCACCACCGCAGGCACCTATTACATCGAGGTCCTGGTGGACGAAGTGATGAAACTTCGCTACCCGGTCCCGGTGATTGTCGTTCCCCAGCCCGGGGCGGTGGAAGCCCCTGCGGCGAGCTGAGCCGGAGCCGGCGGCAGGACCGCCCTCCCTGCAGCGTGTGCCCCTCGCACCGCAGCTTTGTGCCATGACCGTCGAGAATCCGCCAGCCCGGCCAACCGCGTGGCAACCGTTCACACCGGGCGGGGTCGCATCCTTTGGCGGGGCACCGCTGCTGCGCCTGTGGTTTTTCCAACTGCTCTTCGCGCTTTTGGCTGCCGCGGCGGTGCTTTGGTTTATTCAAACCGCCTGGCTCCCCCCCATCCGCCAGGCAATCCAACAATTGCCCGATCAGGGAGTGATCAAAGCCGGCGAGTTGGTGTGGCGGGGGGATTCACCCCTGGTTTTGGCTGCTGGCAACTTCCTGGCTCTCCGCGTCGATCCCGACCACAGCGGCACCCTGCAATCCCCGTCTCAGATTGAGGTGGAGTTTGGGCGGAACACCCTGCGCATTTTCTCCCTCTTCGGCTATGTCGATATCCCCTATCCCAAGCAATGGAATCTGGGGTTCAATCAGGCCGATCTAACGCCGTGGTGGGGGGCTTGGGAACCGCCCATTTTGTGGATGGTTTTTGGCGGGGTTGTTGCAGGGTTATTGATCACTTGGTGGCTGTTAGCCTCGCTTTATTGCCTGCCGGTTTGGTTGGCGGCATTGTTCGCCAACCATGATTTGGACTTGGCGGGTGCTTGGAAACTAGGCGGCGCGGCGCTGCTGCCCGGAGCGCTCCTGCTGACCGTGTCCATCGTCTGTCTGGCGGCCGGCACTTTGGATCTGGTCAAATTCCTGGCTGTCTTTTCCGCTCACTGGTTCTGTGGCTGGATTTACCTCATCGCCGGCGTTGTTGCATCCCCCAAAGCTGCCGCAGCCGGAGCCGATTCTAAAAACCCTTTCGCCACGGAAAAAAACCTGAAACCTGAGGAGGAAAGCCAAGAGCGCGGCGGCAAGCGGTAAGGGCGTGACACGAATTCCTGAGGTGGCGGAGCGGAGCGAATTGGGGCGAAGGCTGAGACCTGAAGAAAAAATCAAAGCTCAAAGCGCCAACGGCAAGGTGCAAGGCGGCGGGGACCCCGTTTAGGAAGCCTTTCTATAGACAGGCCGCGCCGACGAAGCCGCGCCTCTGGCGCTTGAAAACCAACGCCTCCGAAGCCCCCCAAAAAACCGAGCGAAACAGGGGTGTTTGATGAATTTCGGTCGATCTCTGACTTCAAGTCTCAGCTTTCATCCTTCCGCCCTGGAAATGAAAATATCAAAACGCTCCAAGTCTAAGAGCCAATCCGGTCTCTGAACTCTGCGGCCTGCACTCTTGCATGGTGCGTCTGTGTCACAGTTTTCTATGTTCAATTTTTAGAGCAGGGAAAATTACGGCTTCATTTTTAGGCGCACCCGTGCTCTCATAATTCCAACATGAGCACGTTCACCCAGCAATTCCTCGCCGAGGTCCAACAGGTCACCGCACAGCTCGATGTCGCGGCCATCGAGTGCTGCGCAGACACCCTTGCCGCCATCCGCGCCCGGGGCGGCCGTCTATTCATATTGGGCGTGGGAGGCAGCGCCGGCAACGCCGGCCATGCCGTGAACGATTTCCGCAAGATTTGCGGCTTCGAGGCCTACGCCCCCACCGACAACGTGTCTGAGCTCACCGCCCGCACCAACGACGAGGGCTGGCCATCCATCTTTGCCGAGTGGCTCAAAGGCAGCCGCCTTTCCGCCAAAGACGGCCTGCTCATTTTTTCCGTGGGCGGCGGCAATCTCGAGAAAAACGTCAGCCCCAATCTCGTCAATGCCATCCAGCTGGCCCGGTCCGTCGGCGCGGATGTCGTCGGGATCGTGGGTCGCGACGGCGGCTATACGGCGCAGCAGGCCACCGCCTGCGTCATCGTCCCCACCGTCAACCCGGTGCATGTCACTCCGCACAGCGAGGCTTTCCAAGGCATCGTGTGGCATCTGCTCGTCTCCCACCCGAAACTCAAGCTGACCCAGACCAAGTGGGAATCCACCAAGTGACCGGGGCTGATCCAAATATGGACTCACACAATGATTTCCGGAGCGGCGGGGTGCCGCCCCGTCGCGGGATAGGGGAAACGGTTCATTAAGCCGCTGTCGTATCCCGTGATCACAATTCCTCCCGCACTCCGGCCCGCTGTTTTCCTCGATCGCGACGGTGTCATCAACCGAGCTCTGGAGCGAGATGGCAAACCCTATCCTCCCACCAGTCTTGCGGAGTTCGATCTGCTTGCAGAGGTTCCGGAGGCCTGCGCCCGGCTCAAGGCGGCGGGCTTTGTTCTGGTTGTTGCCACCAACCAGCCCGACGTCGGCCGCGGCACGCTCGCCCGCTCCGTTGTGGATCAAATCCATTCCCACCTGCAGGCCCGGTTGCCAATCGACCGGGTCGAGGTCTGTTTCCATCCCGGCCAGGGGGCCTCGAACTGCGACTGCCGCAAACCCAAGCCCGGCATGCTGCTCAAGGCCGCAGCCGAGCTGCATATTGACCTCGCCCGCAGCTGGATGGTGGGGGATCGCTGGCGCGACATCGATTGCGGCCGTGCCGCAGGCTGCCGCACCGTCTTTATCGACCGTGGATACACCGAGGTTCTGCGGCAGGCGCCGGATTTTTCCGCTCGCAATCTTGCCGATGCCGCCGATATTGTTCTCTCTTATCCGGGCCAAGGCCCCAACACCGCGCAACGCTGAATCATGAGCACACTCCAAGAGCTGAAAGTTAAAATCTACGCCGACGGCGCCGACAAGGCCGGCATCCTCAGTCTCAACGACAATCCCCTCATCCAGGGCATGACCACCAATCCCACCCTCATGCGGAAGGCGGGGATCCGGGATTACGAGGCGTTCGCCCGGGACATCCTGCAGACGGTCACCGCCAAGCCGATTTCCTTTGAGGTGTTCTCTGACGAGTTCCCCGAGATGCGCCGGCAGGCTTTGAAGATCGCCGCATGGCAGAAGAACGTTTTCGTTAAAATTCCGATCACCAACACGCGCAGTGAATCGGCGCTGCCGCTGGTGCGTGAGCTGGCTCAGGCCGGGGTGCAGTTGAACATCACCGCCCTGCTGACGCTGGAACAGGTTCGCGGCGTGGCTGCGGCGCTCAACCCGGCCGTCCCGTCGGTCGTCTCCGTCTTTGCCGGGCGCATTGCCGACACCGGGGTGGACCCGATGCCGCTTCTGGTGGAGTGCGGGAAGCTTCTGGTGAACCAGCCCAAGGCGGATCTGCTGTGGGCCAGCGTGCGGGAGGTGCTGAACATATTTCAGGCCGACGCCTGCGGATGCGGAATTGTGACCGTGCCCCACGACATCTTGGGCAAGCTGCAGAAGATGGCGGGAATGGATCTGACGGCGCTCTCGCTGGACACGGTGAAGATGTTTGCCGCGGATGCCGCCGCCGCGGGGTTCACGCTTTGAGAAGGCGCAAGGCGCAAAGCGGGAAGGGGTAGGCAGTTGGCAGTTGGCAGTTGGCAGTTGGCAGTTGGCAGTTGGCGGCAGGCGGTGGTGCGGCGCAGATGGAAGTTCGTGACTTTGGGCGGTTTTCAAGCTCCGTAGGAGCGACCTGTCACTAGCAACCAGTCGAAAACAAAATCCAAGCTCCAGAGGAGCGGCACAAACAGGGCGAGCGCAAAGCGCGGGACGCTTTGCACTCGGCCCTCTGACGTTATCTTTCGCCTGCGGGTTTTACCTTTAATTTTTCAAGCAGCGCCACCCTGCGCTGGTTGAGGTCGAAACTCAAAAACTCCCGTGCGCCCAGATGCAGGGCCGTTGCCACGTGTAACAAATCCAGACTGCGATGGCCGCCGGCCACGGTGTGCCGCTTGGAAAGTCCTTCGGCCAGTTGATGCACTTCCTGCCACTCGACCGGAAGTAACTGCAGCGCTCCGTCGTCCAGGTTGCGCTCGAGATTCGCCAGAGCGGCTTCGGCGACCCCTCGGGCATAGCCCCGCGTCCGGTCACGGCCATGCAGCCAGATCTGGAACCGGACACTCTGACGAAATTCGTAGAGCAGGAGGCTGGAAACCGTGAGGGGCCCGGGCAGGGATTCAAAATGTCTCGCAGCAGCCAAAGAATTGTCCTGGCGCACATGCAGTGCGCAAAGAAAAGAAGTGTCGGGAAAGGCAATCACCCGGGATCCGCCTCCAGCTCGGCGGCGCGCATCGCGGCCACCTCCCGCGTGGAAAAAATCTTGTCCCCCCAAGTCTGTTTCAATTGGGCCATGATATCGGGCTTCGCCCGTTTTGGCCTTGGGGATGGAGCGGGCGGAACCAGATGCGCCACCACCTTGCCGGAACGGGTGATCTGGACGCACTGACCTTCGGCGACCCAGGCCGCCACATGCGGGAACCGGTTACGCAAATCCCGGACCGTGGCTGTTTTCATCGTGAGACAACCCTGTCTCACCGGACAGGAACTGTCAAGGGGCTCTGACGGAGGTCTGAATAAAACGGCGAAACGCAAGAGGCCAAGAGGCAAAGAGGCGACACGCCGCGATTGCCAACCCACGCTTTCTTTTTCACAGGAACGGCGGCGTGCGGAGTGACGCGGCGCTTGGCGCTTGGCGCGTGCGCAGAAATCCCTATCCTCTCCGCAGCATGCAGCACTTGAAACCTGCGCCCCAACCGGACGCCCCGCCCCGCCCGCGCCTTGTCTGTTTCGTCAACGGCATCTTCGCCACCGGCATCGGCGGCGGCGACATCTATTTCTCCTACATCGCCCGGGCCGCGCTGGAGGCCGGATACCCGCTCCACTTTTTCGGCGGCCACGCCCTCAAACTCTACCTCGAACGCCAGGGGTTCCCCCCCAATCTCACCCTGACCGACCGCCACATCGCCAAACTCGGCAACGTCGCCTCGCTCCCCGGCCAGTTCCGCCTGCTGCGCGATTTCGCACGCCGCCTCCGCGGCTCCTTCGCCCGGCTCGACGAAGTCGGCCCCGACGATCTGGCCTATGCCATGTCGGATTACTGGTTCGACACCCTGCCGCTGATCCGCTGCCGGGCGCGGGCCAAAATCCTTTATCTGGGCATGATGGCGCCCAGTCTGCGGGAAGTCTTGTTCAAGGGTCGGGCGGATGTCACTCCGGCCCGGCTTCCGGCGCTCTACTACTGGATGAGCCAGCAGCTCTCCCTGCGCTGGTTCCGCCGCGTTCCGGGCGGCATCGTCACCTACAGCCACCCCGAGATGCGGGAGTATCTCCTCCGCTTCGGCTATCAGCCCCATCAACTCGTCTATGTCCCCAACGGCAGCGATGTCCTCGTGGCCGACGGGGTGCCGCCGCAGCCCAAACAATTCGACCTGGCCTGGACCGGCCGGGTGCATCCCCAGAAAGGCATCGACGATCTGCTCGCCACCTTGAGCTGGCTCAAAATTCAAATACCCGACTTCCGCGCGGTGATCATCGGCAAAAGCCGCGACGCCTTGGAACCCGTCATTCGCTCCATGGGCCTGGCCGATCATGTCACCTTCAGCGGTCTGGTGTCGGAGGAGGAGAAGTTCCGGTTGCTCAAGTGCAGCCGGGTGTTTGCCATGCCCAGCCGCTACGAAAGCTGGGGCATCGTGATCGGTGAAGCCCTGGTGGCCGGCGTCCCGGTCGTGGCCTACCGGCTGGGATGTTACCCGTCGGTGTTCGGTGACGCGCTGCGCTACGTGACTCCGTTTGACGTTGAGGCCTTCAAGCGCAGTGTCGAAGAGGAAATCCGCCGGCAACGGGCTGGAGTCAATTATCTGGATGCGCTGGATCAAGTCGCGCTGAAAAAGAGGTTGAGCTGGCAAAGCGCCCAGGACAACTTCCGCGCCGTGCTGAACGGAAACCTCAAGAGCGCCAAGCGGTAGGCGGGAAGCGGGAAGCGGTAGGCAGTTGGCAGTTGGCAGTTGGCGGTGGGGCGGCGCAGATGGATGTTCGTGACTTTGGGCGGTTTTCAAGCTCCGGAGGAGCGACCTGTCACTAGCAACCAGTCAAAAACAAAATCCAAGCTCCAGAGGAGCGGCACAATCGGCGGGCGGTAAGCGCAAGCCGGTAAGCAGTTGGCGCTTTGCGCCCTGTGCTTGCTGCTTCCCCCTTCACTGCCCCGCCGTCACTCGATAGAACTTGCGTGGATTGGCCGCCTTGCTGGTGTCGGTGCCCGTATCCGCCCAGATCTGCGATGACGCGCCCAAGGTCAGATTCGTCACGGTCACCCAACTGTTCGTGTTGCTCAGATCGGTTGTGGATTGGATGGCATACACGTAGCCCACCGTTCCCGTGATATAGATTATGGGGCAGGTGCCGAGGCTGACATTCGCCGGATTCACCACCACCTGATACGGCATGTTTGTCACGCTGCCCAACGCGCTGCTCACCACCACGCTGTAAAGCCCCGCGTTGGTGAACTGTATCGCCCCAAGACTGAAACTATTGCTCGTGGCCCCAGGCAGGAACACACCGTTGAAATACCATTGATAAAGCAGATCCCCCGTGCCCACCGCGCCGACGGTCAGCGTGACCGGTTGACCCCACAGATCCACACTCCCCATGAACGGCGCGTTGAGGCTCGGCAACATCCACACCTGCGCCGAACTGCTCGTCACCGAGCCGTAGGGACTCGACACAGCCACCGCATAGCTGCCCACCTGACCCAGGCTGAAGTTCGATATCACAAGGGCGCTGTTGGTGGCGGCCGGAAGATTGGTCCCGGCCAGTGTCCATTGATAGCTGAACGGAGGCGTTCCAGCCGCCGTCACGCTCAGGGTTGTCGCTCCCCGCAGCGCCAGGCTTTGACTCGATGGCGGCACCGCAACAGAGGGCGGATACAGCAGCGTGATGTTCGCCACCGTGCTCGTGACACTCCCGTAACTGTTGCCCACCACCACCCCATAGGAACCCAGACTGGCCGGCCTCACATTGCTGACTACAAGCGTGCTGTTGGTCGCGCCGGCAATCAGGCCGCTGGGTGCATCCATCACCACCGCAGGCGGCGTGGAATACCCGAAACCCGCGTTGGTAATGCTGATGGCGTTGACGCTGCCGTTGCTGACGGTGGTGAAGCCCAACACGCCGTTGCCCCCGCCGCCGATGAAGCGCACCCCGGGTGCGGCACTG
>CAIQOK010000171.1 GCA_903873415.1 uncultured Verrucomicrobiota bacterium
GGCGAGACGGATGGATTTGGAGTTCATCCCGCAAAGTCTGCCAGCCCCTGCTCACTCCGCATAGATGGGTTTGCCGGGCGGATACAAAACAGCGGAGGTTGGAATGCGGGATTAAAGCCTGCGGGCAAGCGGCGATACCGCACGAGGAAAACAGCTTGCATCAATACCAGATGCTGCCGGTTTTGATGTGCGTTGAAGGGGATAGGGAGAAAGCGGCGATCGTTCCTCCGCACCAAAGCTCAGGCGCCAGCGGTTACGGGCCGGCGCGGACCGGCACCGGACTTCGGGGCGGGCGGTTGGCTGCGAAAGCTTCGCCAGAACTGCAGCGGCAGACAACCCAGAGCGATGATGACAGCCTGGCTGGCGATAAAAGCCATCAGCCAGTTGAATGCGGCATCCATGAATCCGTAGGAATGCAGTCCAACGCCGAGCATGTTGACGCCGAACCAGGAAAAACTGGTGACGATGTTTCCGAAGATGGCCAGGTTCATGACGCCGCGATCGCCCACCAGCTTGCCCCAACGGGCGTGCAGAATCAGCGCGTTCCAAAGCACGATGAGCAACGCCCCATTCTCCTTCGGATCCCAGCCCCAGAAGCGGCCCCAAGATTGGTCGGCCCAAATGCCGCCCAGCACGGTGCCGACAAAGCTGAACAAAGTTGCGAAGCAAACAATGGCATAGACCATTTTGGCCAAGGCCCGGCCCAGTTCGGTTTGATTTTCCGCAGGGACACTGGCGCCACCCGGGCCGCGAGCCCCGAGCCGCTGGCGCAGCAGCGGGGTGAACAGGCCGAGAAAGACATAGGAAATGGCCAGCAACCCGGCCGCAAAAGTGGAAGCGTAGCCCAAGGTGACGACGACCACATGCGTTGCGAGCCAGAAATTTGTGTCCAACACAGCCCGGAGCATTTCCATGGTGTCGCCGCCCAGCGCCAGATTATGCGCGATGAGCAGGGTGATGAATCCGGCCAGCGCGGCCACGGCGCAGCCCAGGCCCACCTTGTAAACCCGTTCCAGGAGCAGGCCCAGCAGGCAGGCGCCCCAGCCGATGAAGATGGCCGAGGAATAGAGGTTGGTCACCGGCGGCCGGCCCTCCAGGGCCATGCGGAACCCCACCCCGAAGGTGTGGATCACAAAGGCCAGAGCAATCAGGTAATAGGAAGAGCGGCGCAAAGACTCGGAGAGGGCCGGCCATGTGCCGAAGGTGAGCAAGGCCCCGCCGGCCAGCAGGAAGGCCACCAGATAGATAATGGTGGCATGGAGAAAGATCTTGATGCGGTTGAAATAATACTCAGCCCGCCCCTTGGAGACTTCGGCCTGGAAGCCCGATGCCAGCCAGTTTTTGTAGCCCGCCACGGCGCTGTTGAATTCAGGAGCATCCTCCGCCGAATAAGCGGCTGCCGTGCGGGCGAAGAAAGCCACCGCGGGATGCACGCTGCCGGTCTGAATGGCCCCAAGAAGACTCGCGCCAACATTCTGCCACGCGGTGCGGTCCCGCTCCGGATCAAGCGGAGGCACGGCCAGGGGATAGGCCAACTGCGCCATTTCCTCGAAACTGCGGGCCGGGCCGGTGAACCGGTCGAGAGCAGCCTGATCAAATTTTTCGCGCGCCTGCAAGGCCTTGAACGCCTCCAATCCGGCCGGAAGTGCGGCCTGGTAGGCTGCCACCATCTTTGAAAAATCCGCCGTATCCTCGGGCTGGAGACTGCTTTTGAGGCGGTGATAAAGAATGACGGCGTTGGCCAGCTTGACGATCTGCTTCTGGTAAGTGGTGCGCTGGGCGTCCTCCACCTGCTCGGCCCTCTGACCCTGCTGCCCGATTTCCTTCAGCACAGGGGCCAAGTCGTTGAATGTGTAGTAACGGAGACCGGATTTTTCAATCCCCTTCTCCCCCAGCTTGAGTTCGCTGATCAAGTCCGGGTGGTGGATCAGGAAAACGGGACGGGTATCAGCCAGCTCGGGTTTGAGCATGACCTCCAAGAGCCACTCGGTGGACTTGAGTTTTTTGGGGTGTCGCCAGAACTGCCAGGAGGGCACCTCCTCGAGTGGCAACTCGGCCGTGCTGCGCATTTGCAGCAGGGCGTTATGCGCCACGGAATCGAAAGGCTGGATGCGGCCATTGAGCAGCACCGGCAGTCGGCCGAATTCGGCGGTGTGCATGACCCCGTCGGACTTGGGCAGCAGGACCATGAGGATCTCGGTGGCGAAGAGCGCCAAGAAACACCAGGGCAATAATTTGAGCGGGGTTTTCATACAGTCCGGCGTTTGGCGGCGAAGCCGATGAGATGCGTGAGGAACTGGACGACCAGCCCGGCCCCGACCAAAATGCAGGAGAAATAAGGCGTGAGCCAGCCGGGATTGTGCACCACCTGGAGAACCGTGCCGCCGTCATCCTGATCGAAACTGGCCTGATAGAAGGTTTCCCCCTTGAACCGCAGCGGAGTGTTCATCTTGATCAGCACCTCGCGGTCCTCGCCGGTTTCCGGCACCTGGAGCCTGACGCGGCTGGAGAAGTTTTTCGGGATTTCAGTACCGGCATAACGGTCGTGTCGGAACTCAAGCAGCCTGAAGCTGAACGGCTTATAAAAACGACGCTGGCGCAGGATCAGTTGGAAACGCCGCCCCTGCGTCGTGATCTCCTGCGGACGTTTGATGAAGGTGGAGACAAGGAACGAGCCCATCGATCCTGTTCCCTGCGGCGAGACCAGTTCAATCAGGCCCGAGGGCATATCGCGGCGCTCCATATTGGTCTCGCGGGGCAGTTCCCGCCACCATATTACGGGGCCGCCTCCGGCCGTTTCCACGCGATGCGCGCCGGCCCCGTCGCTATTGGTGCTGACGGAGGAATTTGAGTAATAATCCTTCACACGAATGGTGAACGGAATCTGGGGCACGCTGATCGCGGCCCCGGGCCGGAGGCGGCGGTCGGGGACGGCCACCACCGTATCGAGATCCGGCGCGGTCGTTTCGATCACCGCCAACTCGCAGGCGCGGTCGGCCTCGGAATAGTTTTTCACCTCCCCGTTGCGCAGGTGCATCCCGCTTTCATGGGCCAACAGATCGGTGAGCAACTGCCCCAGCAGCAGCAGCACAATCCCGAGATGGATCATGACAATGCCGGCTTTTTTACGGCTGGTGCGGTAATAGCGGAGATGGGCGGAGAAAAGATTGATCAAGAGGAATCCGCCGACGAGGTAGCCGCCGGGGAAGACGGGGATATTGAGGGTGGAACCGGAGGGGTGCCAGAAGATGAAAAAGCTGCGGAAGAATTCATTCTGGGCCTGAAGCGTCCCGAGGTGGACTTGGGCCAGAGTGCCCCAGAAGACCAGCACCGCCCCGAGCCCCAGGAGGGCCACGGTAAGCCGGACGGAGGTGAAAAGTTTGTAGAGGCGCTCGAAGATCATTTCAGTATTTCACAGACTGGACAAATTTCTGGAAAGCCTCCTGCTGGGCCGCAACCGTCTTGGGATCGCCCATCAACTTGTAAAACCAGGTCTGATCTGCCAGAGGCACCATAACACCCACCAGACGGGCGGGCAATCCGCTGCGCGCATCGGTTCCGCTCATGTCGACCATCGAGGCTTTCACTCCGGAAGCCTCCACACTCTTAACGGCAGCAGTCAACTCACTCTCCGTCCAAGGGGCGAGTCCTAGCTGTCCGCGCCAGCGGTTGGCATTTCCGGCAAGCCCCCCGCCTTGACCGGCCGAGCGGCTGACATTCACCGCCGTGGGCGCGCCTTCGCCGGGGATCATGAATTTTGCGAAGAGAAATTCGCCGCCCGAAACCTCCTGCCAACCCGGGGGCACCTGCCAGTCGGGCTTGCCCTCGGCGGGAAGAGAGGCAGGCAAAACCGTTGGACCGGCGGCAGCAAATCGAACGGTCTTGAGAAACTCGATGAAGACCGGCTTCTCCTTCTGGACCAGCGCATCATCCCCGGTCATCTTGAAAAACCAGGCGACTTCGCTGCGGTGCTGGACCGCACTGAGAATCCGGGTGGGCGCGCCGGTATCCTTGCTCTTACCGGTGAAATCGTAAAGACGGGCGGAATCACCAGCCAACTGAACCGTTTCAGCAAGTTTTGCCAGTTCGCCCTCCTCCACGGGACCGAGACCGACCTGCCCCCTCCAGCGGTTGACGTTGGGAAGTTCGCCGCCGGCAAATCCCGGAAGCGGAACCACGCTGACATCGGCTTTCTGAGCGCCCTGGCTGATGGCAAACGAGGCCACGCGCATATCGCTGGGGATTTTCTCCTCCCAACCGACAGGCGTAGCCCACCTCAGCTTGGGGGGCGAGTCGCTGACCGGAACCGTGTCCTTGGCAACTTTGTAGACCTTGATTTCATCACCGCCACAGCCTGCGAGGGCCAGGGCCAAAAAGCCCAACGAAAGGAAGCGCGTAATGCTTAAAACGGTATCAGAGCGATAATTAAGCTTCATTTTTAGTTTGATGGTGTCGAGAATGCCAGAATGCCGGCGATTTGCCGAGCATTCTTTGTCATTGTCATCCCCTCGTTTGACAAAAAGCCGATACAAAACCCGCGCTCCCAACCGGACTTCACGCCGGAATCCGAGCCCCCCGGCTCAGCCCACGCTCATGTTGAGGAGGAACTCGATATTGCTGCGGGTTTTCTTGAGCTTGTTGAGCATGAGTTCCATCGCCTCCACCGGCGGCACGCCGGTCAGGGCGCGGCGCAGCAGCACGACACGGTTGTATTCATCGGGGTGATACAGCAGCTCCTCCTTACGGGTGCCGGAACGCTCGATGTTGATCGATGGGAAAATACGGCGGTCGACCAGAGCGCGGTCCAGATGCACCTCCATGTTGCCGGTGCCTTTGAACTCCTCGAAAATGACCTCGTCCATGCGGGACCCGGTATCCACCAGCGCGGTGGCGATGATGGTGAGCGACCCGCCCTCTTCGATGTTGCGGGCCGCGCCGAAGAAACGCTTGGGCTTGTGAAGCGCATTGGCGTCCACGCCGCCGGACAAGATCTTGCCGGAGTGGGGTTGAACCGTGTTGTAAGCGCGGGCCAGACGGGTGATGGAGTCGAGAAGGATGACGACATCGCGCTTGTGCTCGACCATGCGTTTGGCCTTTTCAATCACCATCTCGGCCACTTGGACATGCCGCTCAGGCGGTTCGTCGAAGGTGGAGGAAATCACCTCAGCCGGCTTGCAGCTGCGCTCCATGTCCGTGACCTCCTCAGGGCGCTCGTCAATGAGTAGGATGAAGACGTAAGCCTCGGGGTTGTTTTTAAGGATGGCGTTGGCCAGCTTCTGCATCAACACGGTTTTACCGGTGCGGGGCGGAGCGACAATAATTCCGCGCGATCCCTTGCCGATGGGGCAGACCAGATCGAGCACGCGGGTGGACAATTCGTCGTGGACCGTTTCCAGCAGGAAACGGCGGGTGGGGAAGAGCGGGGTGAGATTGTCGAAATGGGTTTTGTTTTTCGCGCGCTCCGGGTCCTCGGTGTCCACCCCTTCGACTTTGAGCAGGGCGAAGAACCGTTCCTTTTCCTTGGGCGGCCGGATCTGACCGGCAATGAGATTGCCGGTCTGCAGGTCGAAGCGGCGGATCTGGGAGGGCGAGACGTAGATATCCTCGGGGCACGGGAGGTAGTTGAAGCTTTGGGAGCGTAGGAAGCCGAAGCCTTCCGGGAGGACCTCGAGCACGCCTTCGGAAAAGAGCACGCCGGCGCGGGCGGCGTTTTTCTGTAGGATTTGAAAGATGACCTCATGCTTGCGCATGGTGCCGAAGTTTTCCACGCCCAAGTCCCGCGCCATGTTGTTGAGGTCGGTCATGGACATGGCCTGGAGCTTGGCGATGTTCAGCGAGGTGGCGATATGGTCCCTGCCCGTGTCAGCGGAAGCCTGAGCGATCTCGGCCTCGTCGGTCTCAATGGGCTGGGTGGGGGGCTGGAGCTCATGAACGACCGGTTCGGGCGTCGGGTCGGGCAGCAGCTCCTTGGGTTCAGGGAGAGAGGAGGCTGCCTTGGCGGCGGCTTTTGCGGCCGCCGCGGATATTTTGGTTTTGGCCGATTTGGTTTTGGCCTTTTTAACACTGACTCGTGGCATAATTCAGGGATGATTCGATTAACAAATTAAAAACATAGACAAAAGCAAAGGCGCTGAAACAAGCAGTCTGCGGCTGCCTCTGCTTTTTAATTGGGATATTTCGGACGGGAGCGAGCTGCGAAGCTCAGGAACAGGAAAGAGCAACTCGCAGTAAGTTCTCGGATAAACTGATACAGGCGGAATACTTTGTCAAACAAGATTTCAATTCTTATTCAATACGGCAGTGGAAAGCGGGCGGTGAGCTCCCGCACCCGGCAGCGCACTTTCTGCAGCGTCTCGCGGCTCGTCAGATCCATCAGGGCTTCACTGATCATGTCGGCGATGGCAGCCATCTCGGACTCCTTCAT
This sequence comes from uncultured Verrucomicrobiota bacterium, assembly GCA_903873415.1. GTDB lineage: Bacteria > Verrucomicrobiota > Verrucomicrobiia > Limisphaerales > CAIQOK01 > CAIQOK01. The sequence continues at coordinate 6,425 of CAIQOK010000171.1, forward strand.
GCCGCGCGTGGTGCAGGCCGGGGTTCCCAAGCGTATGCCGCTGGCCTGAAAAGGCGACCGGGTTTCAAAGGGAATGGTGTTCTTGTTGACCGTGATGCCGGCCTCATCCAGAGCGATCTGACAGTCCTTGCCGGTTAGGCCGCGGGCCCCCACATCCACCAGCATGAGATGGTTGTCCGTGCCGCCGCTGATCAAGCGGAAGCCGTTGCGCTTCATTCCTCCGGCCAAGGCCGCCGCATTTTTAACCACCTGCTGTTGGTAGGTCTTGAACCCGGGCTGGAGGGCTTCGTGAAAACACACCGCCTTGGCGGCGATGACATGCTCCAGCGGCCCGCCTTGAATTCCGGGGAACACTTGGGAATCGATTTCCTTAGCGTATTTCTCGCGGGTCAGAATGAGACCGCCGCGTGGACCGCGCAGGGTCTTATGGGTCGTGGTGGTGACGAAATCGGCATGTGCCATGGGGCTGGGATGGACTCCGGCGGCCACCATTCCGGCGATATGCGCGATATCCGCCAGGAGGTATGCTCCGACTTCGCGGGCTATTTCACCCATGCGCTGAAAGTCGATGACGCGGGGATAGGCGCTTGCCCCCACCGTGATCATCTTGGGCTTATGTTCCCGCGCCAAGGCGGCGAGCTGGTCGTAGTCAATGCGCTCGTCCTCCTTGCGGACACCGTAGTGGACGATCTCGAAGAACTTGCCGGAGAAATTGGCCTTATTGCCGTGAGTCAGATGGCCGCCATGGCTCAGGTCCATGGTGAGCAGCCGGTCGCCGGGTTTAAGAAAGGCGAAATACACGGCCATGTTTGCGCCCGAACCGGAATGGGGCTGGACGTTGGCATGCTCCGCGCCGAAGAGCTGCTTGGCCCGGTCGATGGCCAGCTGCTCGCCGACATCCACGTTTTCGCAGCCGCCATACCAGCGCTTCTTCGGGTAACCCTCGGCGTATTTGTTGGTGAGCACGGAGCCTTGAACCTCCATGATTGCGGGGCTGGTGAAGTTCTCCGAGGCGATGAGCTCGATGTTCTCCTGCTGGCGCTGGCGTTCCATCTCGATGACATGAGCCACTTCGGGGTCGACGGCCTTGAGCTGGAGATCACGCCGGAGCAACTGCGCCTCCAGCTTGCCCACCCGCCGCTGATGGCGCCCGCCCTCGAACTGGGCCGAGAGGAAGGCATCCACAATTTTCGCGGCGGACTGGGCGGAGACAGTCTTGGCACCGAGACAGAGGACATTGGCATTGTTGTGCTGGCGGGAAAGGATGGCGGTGGTTTCGTCCGTGACCAAAGCGGCCCGGATGCCCGGCAGCTTGTTGGCGGCAATACTCATTCCCACCCCGGTGGTGCAAAAAAGAATCCCCGCCTGCGCCTTGGAACTCTGAACACTCTGCCCGACCAGTTGCGCATAATCGGGATAATCCACCGAGTCCTTGGAACTCGCGCCCAAATCCACGAGGCTGATCCCACGATCCAGCAGATGTTTCTTAACGGCTTCCTTCAAGTCCAGACCGCCGTGGTCGGCCCCGAGCGCCACCTCCACCGGCTTGCCCGCCGCCGATCCGGAGGCGGCCGTTTCGCCCTGACCGATAAAACGCAACACCGAAACGATGCCCTGCTCGATCTGATCGCGGCAATTCAAGTAGACCTCATACGAACCGCCAATGGGATCGCTGATATCCTTCTCAAAGGCGTCGAGGGTGTCGTCAAATTCGCGCAAAAGAAAGGTTTTCTCGGCCGCCTGTGGATAGAGCAGCAGCACGGTGTCCACGTGGCTGTGGGTCATGCCAAAAATGTAGTCGGCCTGCCGCACCAAATCGGCGGTGAGCATGCGGCTGCGCTGAGGGGCGATATCAATGCCCAGTTCGCGGGCGGCGCGGACGGCAAACTCGCTGGGGGGCTGGCCGTTGATGGCACCCAAACCCGCGGAAAGGACACGGTAAGGGCCGCGGCCTTGGACGACATGCCGGAAGATGCCCTCGGCCATGGGGCTGCGACACACATTACCGGTGCAAAGAAAAAGAACAGTCTTCATTAAATGTTGGATGAGAAGTTGAAACCAGCAGAGGCAATCGTCAACCCTGAAAAAAACCTAAAATTCCGTGACGCGGTATTATTCAGGGGGTGGCCGGCCTCACGAGCGCCAAAGCCTTCAACAAGTCCACAGCCCGAGCCAGCGCCAAATCACGAATCTCGGGGGCTGTCACTTCAGGGGCGGCCCCCTCTGCGCGGGCCGCTGAAACAGGCCTGTCCAGACCGGCACGGTGTTCGCGGACCAGCGCTGCCTCGTTGAGCCGGGCCCGAGCCGGAACGGAATTCGTTCCGCCCGCAACGTCAGAACCGGGCCTGTTCGTCAAGCCTCCCGCAAAAGGATCGTCGTAAAACTTTTTTTCCAGATCCGGCGCAACCGGCACCAGAATATCCGGCAACAACCCCGCCGCAGGCAACGGAGTGCCGTCTCCCAACTGAACCGGGATAGTGGCGATGCGGAGCTGCCCTCCGTTTTGCAAAGGATAATCCTCCCCAGCCACCGCTGAACCGGCCGTGCGTTGGCCCAACAGCAGCCCGCAACCAAGCTGACGCAAAGTCCCCGCCAAAGCCTCCGCCGCACCAGAGGTGGAGCGGTTTACCAGCAGGGCCACCGGCAGACGCAGCGCGTTGGTTTTGACCTGAGACATCCTCATCCCGCCCCCCCAATTCAGCAGCGGCCGGGAACGGGAAGTGAACATGTCCGCAACCGCAGCAGCCGCAGCGTAATCATCCCCGCTGGCATAACGCAAATCCAGCACCAACCCGCCGAGCCGGTTGGTGAGCGAAATCTTCCTCAGCGCGGCACCGGTGGCCTCGACCAAGCCGGCGCCGACACACCCGACGCGCAGGCAGGCGATGTCCGATGCGTAAACACTGGCAGAGACAAGTGGGTTTTTCCCATCCACCGCTGCGGGGTTGCTGGGAACCAGGGAAATCCGGGGGGCAAAGGCGGACAGCAAACCTTCGAGCGCCGCGCGGTTTAGTTCGGCCTCGCCAACTCCGGGCAGGTGGGCGCGAATCAAAGCATGGACCTCCTGAAAATCCGGAAAAGAATTGGTAATGGCGGCTTTGGATGAACCGATGGCTGCCAGAGCAAACAGGGCCATCAAAACACCGCGAAAAGGTCTCATGTCACGCACAAAATGAGCAACACCTCCATGGAAGTAAAGTCCGAAGGAATCACTGTCACCACTCATTAACAAGCCACCGGCAGACTAATCCGCCTTTGTCCGGATGTGGCTTTGCGGCAGAGCCAGCCCCGCGGATGTGGCTGCCAGTGCCATTCGCTTTTGTTTTCCAGGATTCGGAGGGCATGGCAGGTTAATTACACTTCAAACTCCTCCTCTCGATTGGCTTGGGCTTTCCCTACACACGGTCCGTGGTCCATTATCCCCTGCCCCGTAGGGGCGGCACGGCGCGGCAAGGCCGCAAGCGGTAAGGACAAAGAACACGCGCGAAAAAAATTGGATTTGCCTGGATTGATCATCGACCGCTTCCAAGGATTAATGCCGTCGATTCCAGCGTGGCGGTTTTAAACATCAACGCGTTTGGCTAGGCAATCCATGAGCAACTGCCCGCCGTGAGCGGAGATGTCCTCAGTGATGCCCAGTCGCAGGTGAAACCGGCAATCTTTTTTCTTGCAGGTCAGCCAAAAGGTGTTCTGCAATCAAGGAAGACCCCGCCTCAATGTGAAGATTTACGGTCGTCGCTAATGGTTGGGAATCACTGCCGCGCAATGGGCGAACTGGCTGGATGCGAACTAAGCTGGCGCACCCCATCCAACACGTAAAGCAAGCCGGAAGCACCGGTGCACAGGGCCGCAGCCATTGCCCAGAAGCCAAACCATCGTTCACCCGCCCCACGGTCCCATTTCAACAAGATCCATAAAACCGAAAGAATCTGGAACACGGTGGCGATTTTCCCAAGCCACCGGGGACGAACCAGCACCTTGCCTGCGGTGATCTGAATGACCCCCATGCCAAGCAGGATGATGCAGTCACGTCCTATAATCGTGCCCGTCAGCCAAAGGGGCATGATAGCAAGATGCGCATTGGGCAGGCTTAGAATCACCACCCCGGAGACTAGCAGCAGCTTGTCCGCCAAAGGATCGAGAATCGCCCCCAACTCGCTGCGCTGGTTGAAATGACGGGCAATAAAACCGTCCACGGCATCCAGTCCCGCCGCGAGCCCGAAGGCTATCAACCCAAGCCACCGATGCCGCTCGGCACCCGTCTCCATGTAGTAAATCATCTCCACCACAAAAAACGGGATCAGGAGAATCCGGGATATGGTGACTTTGTTGGCGGTGGTCATGGCTCCATCTAACAAAGATGACTCTATTCCAACGCCATTAAATTACCAAGCAAATCCGGTTTTGTGGCGGCGACAATCAAAGACACAAAAACGCAAAACAAAAGACGACGGAACAGGACCGAAAGAATGAAGTGCGTGGATGCCCGTTGCCCTACCCTCGCGCGAACTGAGATGTGAACGCCTGAGGAATGAACGGAAGAGATCGTCGGCGCGCCTCCCCTGCGAGAGGCCTGAGTGGAGTGATAGTCCAAAGGGGCAACAGTTTTCCAGCGATGCCGGGGCGGCGCTGCCCCGCCCAAGGCAGGCAAGGCAGCGGGTGCGAAAAACCGTCCTGAGGAAAGGAGGGACACGACCGCCTTCTTAAGATGCCCGCTGATTTCGCTGGGCAAAGAGCGGAAAAAGCAAAGCGCCAGCGGGTGTGTGATCCTATGCGGCCTGGTTGAACCGAGGATTCCAGACGGGACAAAAAGCCGCCCCGGGTTAAGGCCGGGGCGGCTGTGGAAGAGGCGACTCCTCATTGACCAATGCTGGCCAATTCTTCGTTATTGGCCGCATTGACGATCTTGAACTGCTCGGCGTGCATGCCGGGGTCGGCCCGGAATGAGAGTTTGCCGAAGTAGCGTTTCTCCATTTCGATGAGATGCTTCTCATCCTCGGTGCGCAACCGTTCCAAGACAGTGGGATGAACGACGATGCGCAATTGAAAGTCGGTCTCGTCCCGGGTGCGTTTCTTGAGGATCTCGCTGAGCTTGCGCTGAATTTCCACGCTCATGGTGATCGAACTCTTGACCTTGCCGCGGCCTTTGCAATAAGGGCAGTCGTCATAGACGGCCGAGCGAACACTCTCGGAATGGCGCTGGCGGGTCATTTCCATGAGGCCCAGTTGCGAGATGGGCAGGATATGGGTCTTGGCCTTGTCGCGGCGCAGGCCGTCTTTGACACGCTGGTAGACCTGCTGGCGGTCGCGGCTGGATTTCATGTCGATGAAGTCGAGCACGATGAGGCCGCCCATGTTGCGCAGGCGCAACTGGCGGCAAATCTCGTCGGCGGCCTCGACATTGACCTTGAGGATGGTGGATTCCTGATCCTTGCTGCCCTTGTGCCGGCCGGTGTTCACGTCGATGGCGACCAAGGCCTCGGTTTCGTCCATGACGATGTAACCGCCGCTCTTGAGGTGGACCTGGCGTGAGAAGGCGTTCTCAAGCTGCTTGCTGATGTTGAACCGGTCGAAGATGGGCTGAGCCTCGGAGTAGAGTTTGACCTTGTCGGAAGAGCGCTTGGAGATCTTGGAGATCATTTCGCGCATCCGGTCGTAAGCCTTCTGACTATCAACCACGATGCGCTCCACGTCTTCGGTGAGGAAATCGCGCACGGTGCGCTCGATGAGGTCGGGTTCCTGAAATACGCAGGTTGCCATGGGCTGTTTCTTCATCCTTTCCTGGATGCCGTTCCACTCTTCAAGCAGCAGGGCCAGGTCGCGGACGAAATAGCGGGTCTGCTGCCCTTCCCCGGCGGTGCGCATGATGACCCCCATGCCGTCGGGGATGGAGAGGCTGCGGAGGATTTTTTTCAGGCGCAGCCGTTCCTGCTGGTTTTCGATCTTGCGGGAGATGCCGCTCTGATCGGAATTGGGCAGTAGGACCAAATAACGTCCTGGCAGGACGAGGTTGGTGGTGACGCGCGGGCCTTTGGTGCCAATGGGTCCTTTGGTGACCTGAACGATGATATCGCTGCCGGGGGGGTAAAGGCGGGGGATGTCTTTCTGGGTGATTTTGGGCTTTTCCCGGCGACGCCCCTCGCGCTCGACGATTTCCACGCCGCTGTCAAACTGGTTGGGCACGATGTCCCAGTAGTGAAGGAATGCGTTTTTCTCGAAACCTATGTCCACGAAGGCGGCTTTGAGTCCGTCCTCCAGATTGCGGACTTTGCCTTTGAAGATACTGCCGACCAGACGCTCCTCGGTGGTGCGTTCAATGTTGAACTCCTCAAGCTTGCCGTCCTCGGAGACGGCGACCCGGGTCTCGAGAGTCTCGGCGTTGATGAGGACTTCCTTGTGGCTTTTCTGGACCGGGCGTATCAGGCGCTGGACCTTCTTGACCAGTGCGGTGGCTGCGACGCGGATGCTGTCGACGAGTCCTTTGGATTTTTCGGTGACCTTGACGGGTTCAAAAGCCTTTTCCGGGGCGGAACCGGTATCGGGCGCTGGATGGGGCTCGTTATGGTCGTGTCCGGATTGATCGCCGTGGGCGGGTTCGGGGGGCAGCCCCTCAGGTGGAAGGCCGGCGGCGACGTTCTCGGAGCGGTCGATTTCGGCGGCGTGGCGGCGTTCATAAACTTTTTCGGGTCCGCCCTGGCCGGAGACGGCCTCGACACGGGCCTCGGTGGCGTCGCGATCGGGTTTAGGGGTGGCGTGGCCCAATCCGCCGCTGGGGCGGAAGCGCATGCCGCCCCGGCGCCGTTTGGAGAATTTCCGTTCATTCATAATTTTCAATAACCTTTTCGATGGATGTAGACGTTTTGCAGGATGCCCATGGCGATAAGGGAGCCGAGCACTGAGGATCCGCCGTAAGATAACAGCGGCAGTGGGACACCCGTCACGGGCATGATGCGAATATTCATGCCGATATTGATGAAGACATGGCTGAAAAGGAGCGTGACAACGCCCACAGCCATGAGCTTGCCGAGGCGATCGCGCGCCTGGCCGGCGATTCTGATCCCCGTGAACAGAACCACCGCATACAGCGCGAGCACCGTCACGCTGCCGACAAATCCCTCTTCCTCGGCAAGAACGGAAAAGATGAAGTCGTTGTGCGCCACGGCCCTTGGCAGGTAGCCCAGAGCGTTCTGGGTCCCCTGCCGCCAGCCTTTGCCTCTCAGCCCGCCGGAGCCAACCGAGATCAACGCCTGGCGCACGTTGTGCGAGTCGTCGAACTGTTGTTTGTGCAGGCGTTCGGACTCCGTCTTCGGCGCATGGGAAGACGAAGTGTAATCGATACCGAAATACACCAGCAGCCGGCGGCGCTGGTAATCTTCGAGTTTGATCTGCCAATTCGGTGGTGCCAAAAGGACATCCACCAAAAACAAAGCCGCCAAGATTGCGGCCCCCGCCATCAGGCGGAGAAGAAAGCGCTGTGGGATGCCTGCTGCCAGAAGCATCGCCGCCCCGGTGGGCACGAGCACCAGCGCCGAGCCCAGATCGGGCTCTTTCATTATCAAGACAAACGGGAGCGCGAGCATTCCCAGAGCTTTGCCGAAGATACGGGGCATGCGCAACTCCTCCGCCGGCCGGCTCAGATAGCTGGCCAGGGCGAATATGACGCCCAGCTTGGCAAACTCGCTGGGCTGAAACTGGAAAAAGCCCAGATTAATCCAACGTCGCGCACCCCAGCCATGCGTCGTCCCAATGCCCGGGATCAAGACGGCAACAAGCGCGATGACCGTCAACCAATACACCACCGTCGACCACCGGGCCAGCGAGTGGTAATCCACTAGGCAAAGGGTCAGGGCCGCGCCCAATCCCAGTCCGTACCAGATGATTTGATGGAACCATTTCTGATGAAACCAGGGGGCTGGAAAGTCCGTGCCGCCCACCATCGTAGCGCTGTAGACAAAAGCCGTGCCCAGGATCATGAGCCCGGCCACCGCGAACAACTGGAGTTTATCCACGCGCGGCTGCTGATCGCTATTGATAGGTTCAAACATGCTCAGTGCGCCAAGGCCAGCGGGGCGGTGCCGGCGAAGGATCCGCGTTCACGCAGCAGGAGGGCCTCATAAATTTTCCGCGCCACCGGAGCGCAACTGTGCCCGCCCGAAACTCCATCCTCCACCGCCACCACCACCGCGTATTTGGGATGCTCGTAGGGCGCGAAGGAAATAAACCACGTCGTGTTGCGCTTTACGCCATGCTCCATGCGGGCGGCCGTGCCCGTCTTGCCGCAGATGCGCAGGCCCGCGACACGGGCATCGCGCCCCGTGCCCTCCTGAGCATCTTCAGTTTCAGCGAGCATGTCCTTGTGAAGGATTTCCAAACTCGTCGGGCTGACTCCCAGAGTGTCGCGCACCACGCCGCCGGGAAAGAAGACCGACGGCTCGGACAGGACCGGCGACTGGGATTCAAGGCGTTGTACCAGCCGAGGTTGCAGCACCCTGCCCCCGTTGGCCAGCGCACAGGTCATCACTGCCAACTGGAGGGGCGTGACATCCATTTCGCCCTGGCCGATGCACAGGTTGGCCCGGTTGCCGGCCGTCCAAGTTCGGGCACGCTCGGGACTGGGGAAGTTGCCCGAAGCCTCCTGGTTGAGATGCAGCCCGAGGGGCTCGCCAAAATGAAGGCGGTGCCCGAGTTGGACGACGCGCTCGAAAACCCCCTTGCGCAGGCCGTTAGCGATAAAATAGGCGTTGCTTGATCGAACCAGAGCCCGGCGTAAATCATATTCGCCCGGAGCAACAGTGTCGTGAAAGGGCTGGTTGCCGATGTAAATGATTCCACTTTCCGGTTTGGCTGGATTGGGAGCGACGATGTATTTCTCGTTAGGATTGAATCTGGCCTCGGGGGTTTCCAGCAGGGCCAAGGCGACAATAGTCTTAAAGGTTGATCCGGCCTGGTACTGCATTTGGATAGCGCGATTGATTTGGGGCCGAAGGTGCGGATCCGTCAGCCTTTTGTTGTCCGCCAAGGAAAGTTTCGGCAGAAAGACATTCGGGTTGAAAGAGGGCGCCGAAGCCAGTGCCAGCACGTCGCCGGTATCCACTTCCATCACCACCGCCGCACCGCGGGTGTCGGGCCCCATCGCCATGGCGGGCAAAGCCTCCTCGGCAGCGCGCTGAATTGCCAGGTCCACGGTCAGCACCACGTTGCGGCCGGGCTGGGCGGGAGACCAGATATTTTCACTCTGGCGATAGCCCAGATTATTGACCAGCACCGACTTTGCGCCGGCATGACCGCGCAACTCCGAATCGAATCCGGCTTCTATTCCAATCACCCCGCGGTAGTCGGGCAGCCGGTAATGAAACTCGGCATCCTCCCCTTCTTTCGAGCTGTCGTCATATTTAAGGGAGCCCAGCAGATGCGCGGCGGCAGACTGGTGGGGATAGAAACGCAAGGGCTGCAGTTCCAAATCCACACCGGGGGGCAGGGGCCACTGTTCCTCAAAGCGGGCGATCTGGACCGTAGACAGGTCGGTGATGACCGGATAGGGCATGGCGAGGCGTTGCCGATAATGAGTCTCAAACTCAAGCGGGTCGAAGTCCAAGGGCTGCTGCAAGCTGCGGCTGATTTGGCGCACGGCCAAGCGGGCGGCCTGTTCGCGGGATTGCCAGGAAAGCACGCCCAGTTGCTCGCGGCTGAGGCGGACGCGTTGGGTGGAGACATTGCTGGCACCCATCCAGCGTTTCCAAAACACCGGCGAATTGGTCACCACCCGGACCGGGATGGATTGGGAGTAGTTGAGCTGGAACTGGCCCCGAAGCTCCTCCAGATAGAGGTTGACGCTATAGCGCGGGCGGTTGTCCGCCAGCACATTTGTTCCACTCCGGTCGAAAATCTTCCCCCGTGCCGCCGGGATTCGAACAGTGCGGAAGCTCTGACTCTCGAGGGTGTTTTGGTAATCGCGGGCGGAGACGACTTGCACCCACCACAACCCCGCCAAGAGCACGAGCAGTCCGCTCAAGACCCCCACGGCTAGGAGCTGGAGCTGCGGATCGTTGCGTTTGAGTTGATCGAAAATCAGCATGGCTCAAAATCGACCGCGGCGGATCTGGCGGTCGGGACGAAAGCTGGTCTGATGAGCACGCCGGTAGATCAGGGCCCGATCCAGCCACTGGAACAGATTGAAGAGCAGGGGGGTGGCTGCGGCACCACCCAGGGAAACGACGATCCATTGCCAGATGGATATCCAGCCCAGAAGCGGGGTGCGTTCGAAACTGAGCAGCAGAAGCACGGTGCCCAAGGGCACCAAAGCGCTGGCCAGAAAACCCAGCAAACATTGGGCGTAAGTTTGCTCACGCAGAATGAGGTCGTTCTTCCAGCAAACAATCAACCCCGCGATAAAAAGAGGGGCGACACTAACCCCCAGAGGATTTTCGGACAACGCATCAAACCAAAGGCCGCACAGCACCGACAGCGCGGTCACAGTGGTTACTCCGGCGCGCAGGCCGGCACAGACCATCAGCGCTGGCAGCAGGTCAATCTGAGCGCCGAGCACCCGCCGCAGGCCCGTGCAATAAGCCTCACCGAAAACAACCACAAACCCCACCAGCAAAAACAAGACCGGATTGAACGGGTTAATCACAGACACCCTCCCCGCTTTTTGGAGTGAATCCGACGCAATTGCGCCGGGCTCATTGCGCAGCCCCCATGGCACAGGATAAAAATTAAGGATTTCATGGGAAGAGCACCCACACCTCCTCCAAAGTCCCGGGATCGGCCGAGAGTTTGACCCGGGCCTCGGTGTAGAGGCCATAATCAACCAGCCGCGAATCGACGATTTGTCCGATCCGGATGCCTTTGGGAAACACACCGCCCAATCCGCTGGTCGTCACGGTCTGGCCGGGTTGGATGGCGGCATCTTTGGAAAGGTGACTCAGATTGACCAAGGAAGGGTCAAGCGTGGCCGCGGCCCCAATGATTCCAAAGTCGCGGGCGTTGCCCTCCACCAGCGCGGCGGCACGGCACTCGGGATCCCCGAGCAGAATGACCTGGGACCGGTCGAAAGAGACCGAAGCGACGCGACCGATCAAGCCATCGGTGGTGAGGACGGGCAAATTGGAGCGCATGCCGTCGCGGGTGCCAAGATCGATTTGCACTGTGCGCCACCAGTTGGCCGGATCTCGGGCGATGACCCGGGAGAGCTTGAGTTTCCAAGGGCTTTTTTGCTGCCAGCCCACCAAGGTGCGCAGGCGGTTGTTTTCCCGAAGAGCCTCAGCCGACTGCATGACTTGCATTCGCAGGTTGCGGTTTTCATCGCGGAGCGACTGGTTTTCTTGCAGCAGCTGGCTGCGGGTGGCCAGGGTGTCGCCTATTTTTCCGGCCGCCTGCCGGGATGATGCTGTCAAGCCGAACAAGGGCAGGAATGCGCCCCCGAGGGCGTGTTTGAGACGCACCTCGGTGGACGCGGGCAAATTCAGAAAGGTCAGTGTCAGCAACACAACCAGTCCGGCGGCAAAAATGTGCGGCCTCTTAAGCATTTAATCACAGTTTAATGGCAGCTTGAAGCCGCCGCCCTGTGATGCGGTGGAAGCGGATGGGAATTATTTGGAGCTTTGGGAGACGCGCTTTAAAAACTGGAGCTCCTGCAACACCCGCCCGGTCCCCTCGGCCACTGCGCTTAACGGATCGTCGGCGATATGCACCGGCAGGGAGGTTTCCTCGGCCACAAGCCGGTCGATGTTACGCAAAAGCGCCCCACCGCCGGCCATGACTATCCCGCGCTCCACCAGGTCGGCGGACAGTTCGGGGGGGCATCGTTCCAAAGTGATGCGGATGGACTCCAATATTTGAGAGAGCGGTTCCTGCAGGGCCTCGCGAACTTCCTCGGAGCGAATGGTCAGGGTTTTCGGCAACCCGGCGCTCAGATCGCGGCCTTTGACTTCCATGGTTAATTCCTGCTCCAGCGGATAAGCGGACCCGATCCGCATCTTTATTTCTTCCGCGGTGCGTTCACCGATCATCAGGTTGTAGGCACGCTTCATGTGAGCGACGATCGTCTCGTCAAATTCGTCTCCGCCCACCCGCAGGCTGCGGCTGAAGACGATACCGGCCAGGGAGATGATTGCGATCTCGCAAGTCCCGCCGCCGATGTCCACAATCATGTTCCCCGCCGGCTCATGCACCGGGAGTCCCACGCCAATGGCCGAAGCCATCGGTTGCTCAATCAAATACACCTCCCGCGCACCCGCATGGGTGGCGGAATCCTTGACGGCCCTTTTCTCCACCTCCGTGATTCCTGAAGGAACGGCCACCACCACCCGCGGAGCAATAAGCTTGCGGTGGTGAACTTTCTGAATGAAGTGGCGGAGCATGGCCTCGGTGATCTCAAAATCAGCGATCACCCCGTCCTTCATGGGACGGATGGCCACGATGTTTCCGGGCGTGCGGCCGAGCATGCGCTTGGCTTCCTCGCCGACGGCCAAAACATTGGTCGTGCCGGCTTGAATGGCCACGACCGACGGCTCGCGCAACACAATCCCCCGATCACGGACATAGACCAGGGAATTGGCTGTCCCTAGGTCGATCCCAATGTCGTTGGAAAAAAGGCTTTTGATCTGTGCAAACATGAATCTGCTTAACAACACGCAGTTAACCCTCTGGGGCTTACAAGGTCAAGTTTATGTTCATTCGTTTTCGGCGGCGAAAAATCAAACTCGTCCTTAAACAAACGACCGGCCTCGAAACAACCCGCCCGCCCCGGCTTTGGTTCGGCAAGACCCATCAGGCCGTGTGCAGCCCGCCCTGCCCTTGTGCCCCCCCTAGGCCATGACATTACCAGAATCCGTCCGGGGCGAAGGGCCGGCAACGTACGGTAAATCCAGAGATCACTGTTTATGCGCGGCAGCCGAGACCATAGAGAAACCAAATTTCCTCGCCCTAAGAGCCTGTCTGAAAAGTCATGATCGTCCAGCAATCAAGCGAGTCTGCGGAGTTGGATTCGTATCATTGCAATATATACCAAAGCCTCTGCGCTGGAGTCCGTGGTCTCGTAATCGCGCACCA
>CAIQOK010000172.1 GCA_903873415.1 uncultured Verrucomicrobiota bacterium
GCCCGGGCTGGCGGATAATTTTTCATGTTAGCCAAGGTCTGTTCCGCCGCCCTGAACGGGATTGAAGCGTATCCGGTGGAAGTGGAGGTCAATGCGGGCTGGGGCGATACTGTGATCATTGTTGTCGGCCTGCCCGATGCCGCCGTGAAAGAGTCGCGGGACCGGGTGTTCACAGCCCTGTCTAATTCCGGCTATAAATTCCCCATGGGCCGGACCACGATCAACCTGGCGCCGGCGGACGTGCGCAAGGAGGGGCCGAGTTTCGATCTGCCCATCGCCTTGGGCATACTGGCCGCGAGCGAACAGCTGGAGACCGATCAACTGGACAATTTCGTCGCCGTGGGTGAACTGGCGCTGACCGGGGCGGTGCGTGCGGTGAAAGGGGTGTTAAGCATCGCCCTGAGGGCGCGGGCCGAGGGGCGGACTGGGCTGTTGGTTCCGGTGGAGAACGCGCGGGAAGCCGCCGTGGTGGAGGGGCTGCAAGTCATTCCGGTGCCGAATCTGCGCGCCGCCGCACAATTCCTGGAAGGGGCACTGAAGATCCCCGCGCTCAAGATTGATCTGGCGGCCCTGTTCGACGCGCCACTGGAGGAGGATGTGGATCTGGCCGATGTGAAGGGGCAGGAGAATGTGAAGCGGGCTTTGGAAATTGCGGCGAGCGGATCGCATTGCGCGCTGCTGATCGGGCCGCCTGGAACAGGCAAGTCAATGTTAGCCAAACGTTTGGCTTCAATCCTACCCCCGCTCACCCTGGAGGAGGCGCTGGAGACAACCAAGGTGCACAGCATTGTCGGGCTGCTGGCACCCGGCCAGGCACTGGTGACGCGGCGCCCGTTCCGCGCGCCGCATCACACGGCCAGCGATGCGGGGCTGCTGGGAGGCAATGTCAATCCCACGCCGGGGGAGATATCGCTGGCGCACAACGGGGTGCTTTTTCTGGATGAGCTGCCGGAATTCAAGCGCAGCGTGCTTGAGACGTTGCGCCAGCCGCTGGAGGACGGCCGGGTGACCATCTCGCGCGCCGCCGGATCGATGACTTTCCCCTCGCAGTTCATGCTGGTGGCGGCCATGAACCCGACTCCCGACGGGAAGATGCCCCAAGAAAGCCACTCCTCCCCGCGCGACATCCAGAATTATCTGGGCCGCATCTCCGGGCCGCTGCTCGACCGGATTGATCTGCACATTGAAGTGCCGGCCGTGCCGTTCCGGGAGATTGCCGGGGACCGGGCCGGGGAGGCCTCGGCCCAGGTGCGGGAGCGGGTGGTGGCGGCGCGACGGCGGCAACAGGCGCGCTTTGCCGGCCGGCCGAAAATCACCTGCAACGCCCGGATGGGGCCGCGCGAACTGAAACAATTCTGCCAGCTCGACGACGCCACGCGCCAGCTGCTTCAGTTTGCAATGTCGGACTTCAAGCTGAGCGCGCGGGCCTATGACCGCATTCTCAAAGTGTCACGCACCATCGCCGACCTGGCAGCTTCGGAACGAATCCTCCCGGATCATGTGTCCGAGGCGGTTCAATACCGGTCAATGGACCGACAGTTGTGGGGATGATGAGCAATGGCTCAAGGCTGAAGGGAGAGAATTCCCCCAGTGAAAAAATCGCGCGTTGCCCCCCCGGATCTAACAAGGTGTTGGAAACCCAAATTCCGATGAGGCCGCACCTCGAGACGCTGGATTGGCCCTTCGCGCTTGGCGCTTGGCGCTTGGCGCTTGGCGCTTGGCGCTTGGCCCTTGGCTCTTGGCTCTTTGCCCTTCGCAGCCAAGCTCCGGCGGAGCGACCTGTCTATAGACAACGGGCCCCCTTGACGCCGCTCCTCTCGCCGGCGGGCGGGAAGTGCAGGAACAAGCGTCCATTTCTCGGCTTGTGACGGGGAAGCTTTGCGATATGATGACTGACTCTGTGAGTACTGAGAAAGAAATCGCGAAGCGGCGCACATTTGCCATCATCTCGCACCCCGACGCGGGCAAGACAACGCTGACGGAAAAGCTCCTCCTGTATGGCGGGGCGGTGCAGCTTGCCGGGTCGGTCACCGCCCGCAAGAACCAGCGCGCCACCACCTCCGACTGGATGGAACTAGAGAAGAAGCGGGGCATCTCCATCAGCTCCACAGTGCTGCAGTTCGACTATGACGGATTCCGGATCAACCTGCTGGACACGCCCGGGCACAAGGATTTTTCGGAAGACACCTACCGGGTGCTTACGGCGGTGGACTCGGTGGTGATGGTGATCGACTCGGCCAAGGGGATTGAGCCGCAAACGCGCAAGCTTTTCCAGGTCTGCCGACAGCGCGGGGTGCCGATTTTCACTTTCATGAACAAGTGCGACCGGCCGATGAAAAACCCGCTGGAGCTGCTCGACGAGCTGGAGCGGGTGCTGGGGATAGGGGCCTTTCCGGTGAACTGGCCCATTGGGAACGGATTCGAGTTTCAAGGCGTCTACGACCGGCAGGCCAAGCAATTCCATCTCTTCGATCGCACCGTGGGCGGCAAATACCGCGCACCGGTCTCGGTCGGCGGCCTTGAGGATCCGGAGATCCGGGGCCGGCTGGATGATGCGACCTATCACAAGACGGTAGAAGAACTGGAGATGCTGGAGATAGCAGGGCACGAATTTGACGAGGCGGCGGTGTTGGCGGGCAAGACCACGCCGGTCTTTTTTGGCAGCGGCGTCAACAACTTCGGCGTCCAGCTCCTGCTCGACGGTTTCCTGAAACATTCCCCCGCCCCAAAATCCCGGGTCATGGGCGGCATCGAGATCGCCCCGGAAAACCCCGCCTTCTCAGGCTTTATCTTCAAAATCCAGGCCAACATGGATCCCCGGCATCGGGACCGGATTGCGTTCATCCGGGTGTGTTCTGGCAAATTCGAGCGGGACATGACCGTGCACCACTCGCGTTCGGAGAAAAAGGTCCGGCTCTCCAGTTCGCACAAGCTGTTTGGCAACGAACGGGAAACGGTGGATGAAGCGTGGCCGGGGGACGTGATCGGGCTGGTGGGGCATGACGGCTTCGGGATAGGCGACACGCTCACGACCGATCCGCGGATACTCTACAAGGAGATACCGCGGTTCACGCCGGAGGCCTTCAGCTATTTGCACAACCCGAACACGGGCAAGTACAAGCAGTTCCGGCAAGGCCTCGACCAACTGCTGCAGGAGGGAGTCATCCAGGCCCTCTACCTGCGGAATTCATCGGTCAAGACGCCGCTCTTGGCGGCGGTGGGGCCGCTGCAATTCGAGGTGGTCCAGTTCCGGCTTGAGAGCGAATACGGGGCGGAGTCGCGGCTTGAAAGCGCACCGTGGACTGTGGTGCGCTGGCTGCCCACGGACATAAAGGAGGAGGCGTTGGACGGGCTCTCGCTGCCCAGCGGAGCGCGTCTGGCCTACGACACCGGCAAGAACCCCGTGCTGCTGTTTCAAAACGAGTGGTCGGCGAATTATTTCGGCGAGACCAACAAGCTGGTCCCCCTCTCCTTCCTCCCGGTGCAAACGGCGCGGGAATGAGCTGTCCAATGGCGGGATTGAAGGCCGATGGAATACGGGACATGGGCCGAAAGGGATGGATCGGATAGAATTAACAACCGCTGCGAATTTAAAATGCAAAGAACACCTGCTGCACCGCTTTCGATCAAACCGGCCGGTTCCTGCCAATACGACCTCCTTTCCTTGGGGGAAATCATGCTCCGACTCGATCCGGGCGAGGGGCGGATCCGCACGGCGCGCGAGTTCAAAGTCTGGGAGGGGGGCGGGGAATACAATGTGGCGCGGGGTCTGCGCCGCTGTTTCGGCCTGAAAACAGCCGTCGCCACGGCTTTTGCCGACAACGAGGTGGGGCGGTTGCTTGAGGATTTCGTGCTGCAGGGCGGGGTGGGCACGGAGTTCATCAAGTGGGCGGCCTTTGACGGTGTGGGCCGGGTGACGCGCAACGGGCTGAATTTCACGGAGCGCGGCTTGGGCGTGCGCGGAGCCGTGGGGGTGTCCGATCGCGGACTGAGCGCCGCAAGCCAGCTCAAGGCCGGGGATTTCGACTGGGACCACATTTTCGGACAGATGGGGGTCCGGTGGCTGCATACCGGAGGGATCTTTGCCGCGCTGAGCGACACCACGCCCGCCCTGGTCCTAGAAGCCACACAAGCGGCCCGCCGCCACGGAACCATCGTCTCCTACGATTTGAATTACCGCCCCTCGCTCTGGCAAAGCATCGGCGGCCAAGCCCGGGCACGCGAGGTCAACCGCGAGATCGCCCGCTCAGTGGACGTGATGATCGGGAACGAAGAGGATTTCACCGCGTGTCTCGGGCTCGAACTGGAGGGGGCGGACGAGCACCTGACCAGTCTGGATGTGACGGCGTTCAAGCGGATGATACAGGCGGCGGCAAGGGAGTTTCCCAACTTCCGAGTCACCGCCACCACGCTGCGCGCCGTTCACTCCGCTTCGCGCAACGACTGGGGCGCAATCTGCTGGGCTGACGGGGTGTTTCACGAGGCGCCTAACCGGAAGGACCTGGAAATTCTGGATCGCGTGGGTGGCGGGGATAGCTTTGCCAGCGGGCTGATTTACGGGTTTCTCAAATATAACCACGCGCAGAAAGCGGTGGATTACGGGGCCGCCCATGGCGCTTTGGCCATGACCACCCCCGGCGATACCAGCATGGCGTCTCTCAAGGAAGTCGAAGCGCTGGTCCGAGGAGGCAGTGCACGGGTGCAGCGCTAGTCGAAGTCAGAGGTGGAATGCCTGGGATCAAGCTGCAAGCTCTGATCGCTGAAATACTGCCGCGGCATTCTTGAGGGGCAATTACCGAGCAACGCCGGTCGAAAAATCCAAAGCGGTTAAAAAACCACAGGGACGCCCTCTTCAAGAATCCGGACCTGACGGGTCAATCCCTGCTCGCGCGCCAACTGTCCCAGCCAGCGAGGCGGCTCATCCATGTCCTCAAAAGCGAGGCGGAAGGTGCCGTAGTGCATCGGCACCAGCCAGCGCGCACCCAGGTCCTTGAACGCCTTGACGGCCTCATCGGGGCCCATGTGAACGCGGCGGAAGGATTCGGGGTGATAAGCGCCGATGGGCAGCAGGGCGATTTCCGGAGGCAGGCGCCGCCCCAATTCCTTGAAGCCGTGAAAATAGGCGCTGTCTCCGGCGTGGTAGATGCGGCGGCCCTGATGTTCCAGGACAAATCCGCCATAGCCCCGGTGGCTGTCGCGCAAAGTGCGGGCGCCCCAATGTTTGCTGGGCGTGAGCGTGACCTTCCAGTCCGCGTTGGAAAAGCTCTCCCACCAGTCCAGTTCGATCAGGCGCTCGAACCCGAGGTTGCGGGCCAGATCACCCACGCCCCAGGGCAGGATGCCGATTTTTGTGCGAGGCAACCGGCGCAGGGTGGGTTTGTGGAAATGATCGAAGTGGGCATGGGTCAGCAGGACCAGATCGATGGGGGGCAGATGTTCGAGTTTTAAGCCGGAGCGTTTGATGCGTTTGAGCAGGAAGAGCCAGTTGGCGAAATTCGGGTCCACCAGAACATTTAGGTCGGTGAATTGAATGAGAAAAGAGGCATGACCGATCCAGGTGATGGCGACTTGGCCCTGGGTTAATTTGGGGAAGACGGGGTGCTGATGCTCGCCGGTGCGTGGGGTGAGGAAGGCTTTCCAGACCAGCTCGCGGAAAAACCTGCCCGGAGTGAAGTGCTTGGAGGGGGTGAGATCCTTGAACGATTTCGGCAGGCGCTTGGGTGGCGGTGCGGGCCGAATGGGCTTCTTGGTCGTCATTCCATCCGGAATGTAGCGAGGAAGGGCTTTGAATAAAACTCAAAACGCTCCGTCATTGAATACAGCGGTTGAACAAAAGGCGAACTATGAAAAAGACGATTATTGCTCTGACAGTGGCGGCGCTCGCGGGGGCGAGTCTGCAAAACGTGAGGGCCGGCGACCGGGAATGGGCTGTGGCCGGCAAAGTATTGACGGGGCTGGTAGCCGGCTCGCTTATCACGCATGCCATAGCCGGACCGCCGGTTTATTATGCCGCCCCGGCTCCGGTCTACTACACGGCCCCGGCTCCGGTTTACAACTATTCCTACTGCGAGCCGGCGCCGGCGCCCCGGGTTGTTTACGTGCAACCCACTCCGCCGCCGGTGGTTGTTTATGCAGCTCCGGTCTGTTTCGCCCCGTCCCCGATGATCGGTTACCGCTTTGGCTACGGTGGGGGATATCACCATCATTCCCATCGTGGCGGTTGGTGAGTTAGGGAAATCGAGGGTGGTTCCCGCCGGCCTGTGGCCGGCGGGTTTTTTGCTTTCTTTCCCGGCCGGATCGGGCATCCCTTCCCAATGGGAAAACTTGAAAGGCAGCTGGACGAGTTTCTGCGGAAAAAGCCGGTTCTTGGAAAAAGCGTTTATCTGGCGCGCGGCGCAATGGTTCTGGGCGACGTCACTCTGGGCGACCATTCCAGCGTTTGGTATAACGCCGTGCTGCGCGGCGATATCAATCGGATCCAGATCGGCCATCACACCAATATTCAGGACAATGCGGTGGTGCATCTGGCGGATGATTTCCCCTGTGTTGTCGGCAACCATGCCACCATCGGTCACTCTGCTGTGGTTCATGCCTGCACCGTAGGCGACGAAGTCCTGGTCGGCATGGGGGCGGTCATTCTCGACGGGGCGGAGATTGGCAGTCAATCCATCATTGGTGCCAAAGCTTTGGTGACGCAGGGTGCGCGAATCCCCCCCGGATCACTGGTCTTGGGTTCTCCGGGCAAGGTGGTGCGAGCCCTGTCGGCACAGGAGCGCCGCGGACTGAAGGCGTGGGCGCAAAAATACGTCCGTAATGCCGCCTACTGCCTTCGGCACCAGATCAATGTCTCCATGCCACTGTGAGCCCGGACCGGGCTTGGATGCGGGCAAGCAGAGGTGGCGCCGGATTGATTTCCGAATTTAAAAGAACGCAACACCCAAGCCGGGCGAGAGGATATCAGCCACAGGGTGAATAGCCGCACTTCCAAAAAAACTGGAACTTTCCTATGTTTCCCATCCTGCACGGTTTCAAATTCCGGATTTTCAACCTAAAAACCGCACTTGGGATCAACCGCGGATCTCCGATCACCCGAAACCACCCTTGAGATAAAACTGAAGCAACCATGAGGAGTTGTATGAGGCGGAGAAATCGGAAGCCCTTTTCTGTCTCCATGGTCGATTTGGCATGGGGTGGAAGGTTTACCATGAAGCCCATGAAGGGCATGAAGGGGAAATGAATGATTTTGCTGTGGCGCAAACCGCCCACTGCGCGTGGAGCAGTGCCACCTGTTCGCGCGTCGCCTCGCCCTTATCCAGGTCTGTCACATACACCGCGGTTTCATCCCGGGGCGTTTCCCAAAACAGATCCTGCGGGCCGGGATTGGCCGGCTTGAGCGTGCGAACGATGACGATGCGCCGTTCCCGGTTCCAACCTTGCAATCGCACGGTCGCGAAGCCGGGTCGCAGGTGTGCGGCGTTCAGGCCGCTTCACCGTCCGAATGGTTTTTGATATTCATGAGGCGCAGGGGGGGGCGCATTGAAGCGGCCTGAAGGCCGCGCTCCACGGGTTTTAAGCGGGAGCCGGCTTTTTGTGAGCGAAGAAAAGGCTGAAATAGAGCGGGATAAAGGGATTCACTTAAAATTTCATACTTCCCTTCACCCTCCAGATGAACCGAAACCAGCCGTGCAAAAGGGCTCGTCGCCCCCCAATTTCACTCACTCATTGACCCCTTGACAACCACTTCAATTGCGGAGGTTAGGTTTAATAAGCCACCCCCGGTGCGGCCGTGGAACGGTCCCAACAGAGCCGGACCAGGGACGGGGCGGGAAGGATTTCCGAAATGTTTACAAGTTGGGCCGGGTTGTTTTTGGGGGGGCCGGTTTGCGGATGTTGGCGGTGAATCCGCCGGCAATGCAGCTGCGGGCATCATCTGAAACGGCCAGATAAATCCTGCCCGGGATTTTGCCGGTGTTGACGCTATCAAACTCGAGTTTGAGGGAATAAGCGCCGGTAAAAGTCTGGGAGAAGGGGGGCTGGCCGGGGGCCTTGAAACTGAGGATTATTTTGGGTGCCCGCCCGGCATTCGTGAGGATGTTAATGGTCTGACCGGCAAGCTGTTCGCTTTGCCGGGCATAAAGGCTCACCGTCACACTCAACTCCGGCTGGCCTCTCTGACCCTGTCTTAAAGTAAGGTTGCCTCCTTGCAGAAAAGCCCTCTCGCAGTCGAATTCCCGGCCGAGAATCCGGCCGCTGACCCTCGTGGCGGATGCGGCGGCGCCGGCAATGTCCTGCGTCCAAGCGTGAGTGCCCGGCAGCCGTTCCAACGCGGTATCGGGGGATGCCGGTTTCAAGTGCCCGGCCGGTTCCCTGCAGGAATCGGGCGCTTTGCGCAGCCGCCACCACCCTGCAAGAGCCGCCCCGAACGCCAGCAAACCCACCGCCAGCAAACCCACCGCCAGCAATGCGCCGGTGAGAATGCGCCGGGCGGGCTGTGAGCGGGTGGCGCCGGGCGCTGAAGGTTGAGCGGAAGGAAAGCACTTGGGCTTGGCGGCTTCCGAGGCGGTGAGGATGAATTTCGGAGCGGAGGATGTGGGGGCCTGCGGGACGACGATTTTGCGGTAGCAGGTCGGGCATTCCACTTGCGAACCCGAGGCGCCGGCATGGGCCGTGAGGTGCTGACCACAGATGGGGCAGGCAAATTTAAATTCGCTCATGGACTGCGGCATGATTTCACACGGCGGGCCGAGGGACAACGAGTTTTTGCCAACTTCGCCTCTACCGAAAGATGGACCACCGGAAAGGGAGATGACTTTTCCCCAACCCGGATTTCGGACTTCCCAAGGCAGCTTCCGTTCCCCAACATGGGTTTGAAGCGGTCTCGGTCAATTCCGAACCGTTCCGTTGAAGATGAAAGCCAAAATTATTATCACGCCCAAAAAGGCCGTCCTCGATCCGCAAGGCAAAACCGTCCAGACCGCGCTTGAACACATGGGCTACACCGGTGTCACCGGGGTTCACATCGGCAAATATATCGAGATTGATCTCGCGCCCGGCACGGACAAGGCGGCGGCGAGCAAGGCGTTGAACGACGCCGCGCACAAGTTGTTTAGCAATCCAGTGATCGAAGATTACAAACTTGAGATTGAATGAATTTAAACCGCAGAGACGCGGAGACGCCGGGAAAGAATTCTAGGTTTTATCTCTGCCCGTCCGCGCCTCTACGGTGAATCAAGCTATGAATTTTTCCGTCCTCCAATTCCCCGCCTCCAATTGCGACCAGGACGCCGTGCACGCCGTCCGCCTGCTCGGCCACTCTGCAAAGCTAGTCTGGCATAAGGATGCCTCGCTTGGCGAAACGGACTGCGTCATCGTGCCCGGCGGCTTCAGCTACGGCGATTACCTGCGCTGCGGCGCGATCGCGCGGTTCAGCCCCGTGATGCGGGCCGTGAAGCAATTCGCCGACAACGGCGGCCTCGTCCTCGGCGTCTGCAACGGTTTTCAAGTGCTCACCGAAGCTGGCCTGCTGCCGGGCGCACTCATTCGCAACCGCGACCTCCAATTCCACTGCGAAAATATTTTCCTAAAGACCGCCACGAACGATTCGCCGTTCACCAGCCGGATTCCGGCGGGAAAAATCCTCCGCGTGCCCATCGCCCACGGCGAAGGCTGCTATTTTGCCGACGAAGAAACGCTCGCGAGGCTCAAGGCCAACAACCAGATCCTCTGGCAATACTGCGACGCGACTGGAAACCTAACCGACACCGCGAACCCGAACGGCGCGCTGCTGAACATCGCCGGCATCTGCAATGAAAAGCGCAACGTGGCGGGGCTGATGCCGCATCCCGAACGCGCCTGCGAACCGCTGCTCGGCAGCGACGACGGCAAATGGATTTTCGAAAGCATCTTCGCCGCGCTGAAGAACAAGACCGTCGCGGCCGAGGCGTAAGCGCCGTAGGCGCGACATCTTTGTAGCTACGGCAGAAAAATGTTTTCAAGCTCCGTTAGGAGCGGCATCTTTCTCGCATGGCCAACACCTATACACAAATCTACATCCAAGTGGTGTTTGCCGTTGAAGGTCGCCAGAGTCTCATCGCGCCAGGACACAACGACGAATTGCAGAAATACATCACTGGCATCGTAACCGCGCAGAAACAAAAGCTGATTGCAATAAACAATATGCCCGACCATTTGCATATGCTGGTCGGTTTGCGGCCGGACTCGTCGCTGTCAGATTTGGTTCGGGATGTAAAAGCCAGTTCATCAAAATTCATCAACGAAAAGCGCTGGGTGCTCGGCAGATTTTCTTGGCAAGAAGGTTTCGGCGCATTTTCGTATTCTCGCTCCCAACTTGGCGCAGTCATTCGTTACATCGAGAATCAGCAAAAACATCACGCCAAGAAATCGTTTCGCGAGGAATACACTGCATTACTGGAAAAGTTCGGCGTGGAATACGACACGCGCTACATATTCAAATTCGGCGATGAATAATATTCTGAAGATGTCGCTCCTACGGAGCTAAAAATTTCCTTTGGGGTGGTTTCTACAAAGATGTCGCGCCTACGGCGCTGGGCTGTGGCACTTCACGCAACCGCTTCAACGGCCTTCTTGATTCTGTCTGTCGCGAATGATTGGCATTCCCGATAAATTTTATCCAATTCTCGACGAAGCGAATTATGAGCTTTACGGTTTAACTCAATTGACTCCTCGTAACGCTCGCGAAAATCTAAAATCTTTCGACGTGCTGCCTTCAAATTTTTGGCTTTCATTTCGTCCGGCCAAATAGTTTTCCAATAGGCGCAAGTCTTGCAATGTTCGCCGCATTTTGTTCCGTCATGCGAAAGAAATGATTCCCAACCGGTTTTGGCCAGTGTGAGTTCGTGAAGCTGGTCATCGCGACGCTTCTCGTTGTTACATTTCTTGCAAGACACAATCACGTTGCCGGGGATGTGTAATCCCGCTCGAAATCGGTTCATGCCGTCTGGATGCTCAACGGCTGCCCGGTCGCTTTCCAGCAATCTGCCGCAGTAACAACAATGTCCACCGAACTCGGTTTCGACCGCGTGAACGTATTTCTCATCAGCGACATTGAATCCAATCTTCGCAGTGATTTTACGGCTGACTTCGTGAAGAAACATACTCACGAGTTTGTTTGCCACATCTGATTTGGCTCGCCCGGTCGCCTTCCGAAGATATGCCGCTGTTTGAAAGCTCATCGGGACGATTTGGTTTTGCGGGATGAAATTCCCAGCAGCCAGTTGGCGTCCACTTTCAAAACCGAAGCCAAAGCCTTCACCTCAAAATCAAAAGCACAGCGCAATCCCGTTTCGATCTTCGCCAGCGCGACGCGGTCAATTTGGACTTCTTCTTTCGCCAACCGGCCGGAAAGCTGATCTTGGGTGAGAGGCGGGCTGAACTGTTGGCGGGCTTCTTTGACTCGTTCGCCAATAATGTTGCGTGACTCAACCTTTTTGGTGCTTGCTGCCATTTGCTATTTTGTAGCAGAAAGCGCTTGTTGGCGTGTTCCTTAAAAGAACATTCTTGCCGAGGCAAAACCGACGGGGTAATTTTTGAACTGTCTTTCACAATCATCAATGGATAAATTTATGATCAAGTTGCGCTTTACGTTCCATGAAATCATGGACACCGACTTTACAGCCGTGGATGTTGAAATTTTACGCTCTGGAAAGTTAATTGGCGCATACCGGAACTATGAACCGAAACTACTGCGAAAAGAAATTTGCGCCAATCAAGCAGAGGAATTTACTCTGCCGAGCATTGGTGTTGCGCGCAAGTTTCTCGAAAGTTCAGGCTGTTATCAGAAAGTTTGACCATAACATTTCTGATTTGCCATTTGATTTAGCGGTATAATTTTATTTTCACATGACCGAACCCGCCATCACCCCAGAGTTGGTTGCCAAGCACAACCTCACGCCGGAAGAATACGCCCACGCCGTGGAAATCCTCGGCCGCACGCCGAGCTACACCGAGCTCGGCATCTTTTCCGTGATGTGGAGCGAGCATTGCAGCTACAAAAACACCAAGCCGCTGCTCAAGACCTTCCC
>CAIQOK010000173.1 GCA_903873415.1 uncultured Verrucomicrobiota bacterium
AGAAGGATGTAGACCAAAAGTTCCATTTGAATTGAATGAGTTTGGGCGTTGTTTGTTTGCGGTCAGTTGTAGAAAAAGGTGAACCGGATGTCCCGATAATCTTTGTCCATCGTCAGGCGCATGTCCCGCGGCCAGCGATCAAAGGGGGCGGGATCCTGCACTGCTTTCTGGCAAAGCAGACTCAGGCTCAGTCCCACGGTGTCTTCCGGCACCGAGACCCGGGAAACGGTGCCGTCGTAGCTTAGGCGGAATTCGACCACGACTTTGCCATGACGGTAGCCGTTGTAGCTGATGTGATCCAGCAAATCATACCAGCGCGACTGCACCGCTTCGATGAGCGCCGCGTCGTAGGCCCCAAAGGGCGTGGCTTTGGTGTCGAAGGACGAAATTTCCAACCGCCGGGACACACCGCCCTCTTGTTTCATTTTCTCCCCCACCGACTGGTCGCGGTGCCGCCGCTGGAGTGCCTCCTTGATGGTGCGGGGGCGCGGTTGCTCGGCGTTCCCGGGGTCGGGGGGGCGGGGTTGGAGTTGCGGCTTGGCCAGGGTGAGGTCGCCGGGAGGCTGGACTGGTTTGGCGCGGGCTTCTTCGGCTTCCCTCTGTTTCTTGAGCGCGTTGAAGTCCGGTTGCAGCTTGTCCAGGGGCGCGGGCGGGGTGTCTTGGGTTTTAACGGTTTGCTGCTGTTTGCCCTCGATTTTCGGAAGCGCGGTTTCCTTGGCCGGTTCGGGATTGGCCGCCAGCGCGTTGCGGCTGGAATAATAAACGGCGGCCTTGGGCGGTTCGGGGGTGGCGGCGACCGGGCTGACGTCGACGAACATCAGCGGGATTTCGTCCTGAAGGGGCGGGCGGGGAAGGGGAGGTTGGATCGGAGCTGGTGTGTGAACGGCGGCCTGTTTGAGTTTTTGGAGCCAAACCGGCCAGCGTCGGGCCTCCCACCAGCCGGCTTTTTTTCCCAAGGTGTAGGTGCCCCAGCACAGCAGGTGCAGCAGGAGTGAGAAGGCAAACACCCAAGCCAAGCGCCGGAGTTCCGGGCGCTCGGGGCGTAGCGATCCTGCATCGGGTCGGCTTCCAATCATGTCTGCACACATTGCAGCAGGGCCTGCGCCGGGGCAACAGTTTCCAGTCGCTCCCGGCGCGGCCGGGTCGGCCCCGGGGGCGGCGAATTAAAGTTTCCTTTCGACCTGAAATTGATTTCCGCATAGGTTGGCATCCATGTCTGCTGAAACCCAACTCACGCCGATGATGGCGCAATACCGCAGTATCAAGGGCGAACTGCCGGCCGATGCGCTGCTGCTCTTCCGGTTGGGGGATTTTTACGAGATGTTTTTCGAGGACGCGCAGGCCGGGGCGCAACTGCTCAACCTCTCGCTCACGGCCCGCAACGGGGTGCCCATGTGCGGACTGCCCTTCCACGCCGCCAACGGTTATATCGCCCGGATCCTTAGGGCCGGACGCAAGGTGGCCATCTGTGACCAAGTGGAGGAGGCCACCCCCGGCAAGCTGGTCAAACGCGCGGTAACCCAAGTTCTCTCGCCTGGAACGCATTTTGATGAGCGGATGCTTGTGGCCGAGCGCAACAATTTTCTGGCCGCGATCTGTCCCTCGGGCAAACGCCACGGCCTTGCACTGGTTGATTTGACCACCGGCGACTTTCGGGCCACCGAACTGGAATCGGATTCGGCCCTTCTCGCGGAACTGGAGCGCCTGCGTCCGGCCGAAATCATTCACCCGGCTCAGGACCTCCAGTTGGGTGCCTTGTTGCAGGGCTCTTTCAAGATCATCAGCGCTTACGAGGGCTGGGCCTTTGCCCCGCAAACGGCTCACTTCACCGTGCGCGAGCATTTCAAGGTCGCGTCCCTCGACGGGTTCGGACTCAAGGACCGCGCCGCAGCCATCGGGGCGGTGGGGGCGGCGCTGCATTATCTTGCCCAGCACCTGCGTCGCAACGTCAAGCACCTGACCCGCCTTTCTTTTTATCAACGAACGGATTTTCTGGCACTCGACCAGACCACGCTGCGGCATCTGGAGATTCTTGAGCCGCAACATCACGATGCCCCCCGCCAGGCCTCGCTTTACGGGGCGCTGAACCGGACGATGACGCCGATGGGGGCGCGGCGTTTGCGCGACTGGCTTTCCCAGCCGCTGGCTTCCGTCCAGGCCATTTGCCGCCGTCAGGCGGGAGTTCAGACACTCATGGATAATTCCAGCAGTCTGGATCAGATCCGCGCGCAGCTGGCTGAGGTGCGGGACTTGGAGCGCACCATAGGTCGTTTGGGGGGCGGCACAGGCAATGCCCGGGATTTGGCCGCCTTGCGGGTGGCCATCTCTCAAATACCCCCGCTCAAAAAAACCCTCGCCGACCTGATCGCGACCGACGCGCGGAACCTCAGCCTGAGGGAAACGGGGCAGGGCCTTATTGATGCCGGGGATGAGCGTGACCTGAAACCTGTGCTGGAGGCCCCTGCCGTCTTGCTGGACGGGTTGAACGCTCAAATCACTGAGGCGCCTGATTTGGTCGAGTTGATCGGGCGGGCCATTGTGGACGATGCCCCGCTGGCGGTGAAGGAGGGCGGGATGATCCGGGACGGGTTCAGTGCCGAGTTGGATGAATTGCGCAACGCCCAGCGCGGCGGCAAGGATTGGATCGCCAAGCTGCAAGCCGACGAGATTGCCGGCACGGGCATTGGTTCCTTGAAAGTGCGGTTCAACTCCGTCTTCGGCTATTACATCGAAGTCACCAGATCCAATCTGGACAAGGTGCCGCCGCATTATATCCGCAAACAGACGGTGGCCAACGGCGAGCGTTTCATTACGCCCGAGTTGAAGGAGATGGAGGGTAAGATTCTGGGAGCGGAAGAGCGCGGCATGAAGCTGGAGTATGAATTGTTTCAGCATGTGCGCGAGGAGGTGCTGGCGCAGATGCCTGCGGTCCAGCAAACGGCCGGCGCGCTGGCCCAACTCGATGTGCTGGCAGCTTTCGCCGAAACCGCACGCCTGCACGGATACTGCCGTCCCCAGGTTGCCGACGAGGGGTTGCTGGTCTTTCGGGACGGGCGTCATCCGGTTTTGGAGCAGCAGTTGGTCGAGGACCGTTTTGTGCCCAACGACACGGCGTTGGCCGCCATGGGGAAGGCGAATCTGCCCGCGCTGCAGGAGGAGCCGCGCCGCGATCCGACCATGCCTGCCCAAATCGCATTGATCACCGGGCCGAACATGGCCGGCAAAAGCACTTATATCCGTCAGGTGGCGCTGCTGACCCTGCTGGCGCACACCGGTAGCTTCGTGCCGGCCGCCCAAGCACGGGTGGACTTGGTTGACCGTATTTTCACGCGCATCGGGGCCAGCGACGATCTGGCCCGCGGCCAGAGCACGTTCATGGTGGAGATGACCGAGACGGCAGACATCTTGAACAACGCCACGGCGCGAAGCCTCATTGTGCTCGATGAGATCGGGCGCGGCACGAGCACATTTGACGGCCTGAGCCTTGCTTGGTCCATTGTCGAGCATCTGCACAATCAGGTCGGCGCCAAAACCCTCTTTGCCACCCACTACCACGAATTGACCGAACTCTCGTCGCGTCTGGCCCGCCTGCGCAATTTCAACGTCGCCGTGCGCGAGTGGCAGGACCAGATTGTTTTTCTGCGCAAGATTGTCGAAGGCGGGACGGACAAGAGCTACGGGATCCAGGTCGCGCGTCTGGCGGGCGTTCCCAAGGCGGTGCTTGAGCGCGCCAAACAAATCCTCTCCAACCTCGAGGAGTCCGAGCTCACCCCGGAGGGGAATGTGCGGCCGGCGCACCGTCGACATGAGCGGGACAAACTCAAACAACTGGCCCCCGCGCCGCAGATGGACTTGTTTGCCGGAGGGTGATTGATTTTGAATCCGGGAGTTGAAGCTGCCAAACACGGCAACAGCATTTCCGGCGCTCTTAGTCCGCCGTTGCAGGGCACGGCGGGTAGCATCTCAACTGCGCGCTGGTTGAGCGGCAGATGAACCTGAAACCGCACTTGGGATCAACCGCGGATCTCCGACCGTCCGAAAGCACCTTTGAGATAAAACTGAAGCAGGCATGAGGTGCGGTCTGAGGCGGAGGAAGCCCTTTTCTATCTCCATCGTATCCGCCTGGCAGACCCATCTATGCGGAGTGAGCAGGGGCTGGCAGACTGGGCGGGATGAACTCCAAGGTCGATTTGCCTTGGGGCGGGAGGTTCGCCATGAAGCCCATGGCGGGCATGAAGGGGGGATGAATGATTTTTCTAATGGGGAAACCGGGCGTTTATGGGATGGGGGGTAAACAGGTGGGGCTTGCCACTCCTTGCGCGCCGTCGCGGTGCGGCAGAGAACGCGGGTGGGCAAGAGCGGCGTGCAGAGGGTTTGATTCAATCTTTGCGCGTCGGGTGTTGTTATGAGGGGCGGTGTAAATCCGCCGTCACGCCAATCAAACTTCGCAGCCTCGGTTGGGATGCTGGATAGGACAAGGCTTTGGATCAGTCATCCGCCGTGACCACGAGGTTTTCCATGATGTAATCCTTCCGCTCAGGCGTGTTTTTGCCCATGTAGAAGGTGAGGATTCCCGAAGCCTCGGGTTTGGAGGCGTATTCGACCCGGCTGAGCCTGATTTCCTTGCCGATGAATTGGGCGAATTCTTTCGGGCTGATTTCCCCCAACCCTTTGAAGCGGGTGATTTCCGGTTTGCCACCCAGTTCCTTGATCGCCCGGTCGCGTTCGGCTTCTGAATAGCAGTAAAGGGTCTTCTCCTTGTTGCGCACCCGGAAGAGCGGCGTCTCCAGGATATGGAGGTGCCCGTCCTGCACGAGTTGTTCAAAGAACCGGAAGAAATAAGTGATCATCAGGTTGCGGATGTGCAGACCGTCCACATCGGCGTCGGTGGCCAGAATCACCTTTTCGTAGCGCAACCCCTCCAGATTGTCCTCGATGTTGAGGGATTGCATGAGGTTGTACATCTCGTCGTTTTTATAGACGACATCGCGCTTGAGATCCCAGACGTTGAGCGGCTTGCCTTTGAGGACGAAGACGGCCTGGTTGTTCACGTCGCGGCAGCTGGTGATGGAGCCGGCGGCGGACTGGCCTTCGCAGATGAAGACCTGGGTACCGGCACCCTTCTCGCGCTTTTTGTCGAGATGGTTTTTGCAGTCCTTCAACTGCGGGATGCGCATGGTGATGGACTTGGCACGGTCGCGAGCCAGCTTTTTGACCTCCTGCAGTTCCTTGCGCAGCTGCCGGGTGTCCTCGGTTTTGGAGAGGATCCGCTCGGCGATCTGCTTGTTGCGGTTAAAGAAGTGCAGGAGTTCCTGGCGGACGTTGTTGACCAGGTCGCTGCGGATTTCTGTGTTGCCCAGCTTGTTCTTGGTCTGGGACTCGAACATGGGATCCTTGAGGCGGATGGCCACCGCGCCCACCATGGCTTCGCGGACATCATCGCCCTCGTATTTGGCATTGCCGTATTCATTGACGGCCTTGAGCAAGCCCTCACGAAAAGCGCTCAGGTGCGTGCCGCCGTCGCTGGTGAACTGGCCGTTGACGAAGGAATAAAACGTTTCGCCGTAGCGCGAGTTGCTGTGGGTGAAACAGAACTCCAGCGTCTTGCTCGTGTAATGCAGCGGCGGATACAGCGGCTGGGCCCCATCCCCCTCCAGATCCTCCATCACCAGATCCATCAGCCCGAGACGGGACTGGAACACCTTGGGTTCCGGCGCGGCGTTCGTGGTGAGCATCAGCTTGAGCCCGGTGTTTAAATAGCTGTAATGCCGCAGCCGGCGCTCGATGTATTCCACGCGGAATTCGCTGTCCTTGAAGATTTCCGGATCAGCCTCGAATTCGATGAAGGTGCCGGTGGGTTCCTGGGTTTTGCCCGACTCCTCTTTCTTGAGCTTGCCCTGCTTGAACCAAGCGGCGGCAAACTCCCCGTCGCGATGGCTGCGCACCAGAAAATGCTTGGAAAGCGCGTTGACGGCCTTGGTCCCCACCCCGTTAAGCCCGACGCTGAACTGGAAGACCTCGTCGTTGTATTTGGCGCCGGTGTTGATCTTGGAGACGCAATCCACAATTTTGCCCAGAGGAATCCCGCGCCCGAAATCCCGCACGGTGACCCGGTGACCGTCCAGATGGAGGTGGACCTCCTTGCCGTGGCCCATGATGAATTCGTCAACGGCGTTGTCCAGAACCTCCTTGACCAGGACGTAGCAGCCGTCGTCGGGGTGGGAGCCGTTGCCGATGCGGCCGATATACATGCCCGTCCTCAGCCGGATGTGGTCCAGCGAGGAGAGGGTTTTGATCTTGCTCTCGTCGTAATTGTGCTTTGCGTTCTCAGCCATAGAAAAAGGTTGGGAGAGGATGCCTGAAAAGCGGTCTTGTGAAAACGCAAAAGTGACACGCAAAAGTGAGGCGGTTTTTTTACGTTCCTGCGGGCTTCAGTGCCGGGCAAGAAGTGATGTTCCCTTCTCTGCCCTGAGAGGAATCACTGCGCGGGGGTATGATTGGCGTGTGTGAGCACTTTGAGCCGGGCACTGACTTGGCGACCAAGCGCCGAGTCCGGAGGGCACTGGCTCAGGCAGCTTAGCAAATAGCGACGGGCCTGCTCAGGGTCGTGGCGCTCTTCGGCTATTAAGGCCAGCCCGTAACTGACTTCTGCCGGGCGCAGGCCGGTTTTTTCCAGCGCATGATATTCCTTCTCTGCGGCGGTGAAGTCTTTCAAGGCGAATTGAGCCCGGGCATGACTGAATTGAAGGGCGGGCTGATTGGTGAGCGTGAGGGCATGGTTCAGAACCTTGAGGGCCTCGGCAGCCCGGCGGGCCTGAATGAGCACCGTCGCCTGCACATTTAGCTTCTCCACGTCCTGGGGCGTCCGGGTCAGCTGGGCGCCAATCACCCGCAAGGCATTGTCGAAATCGCCGAAACTCAGATACGCCCCCGCAATGCGGTTTTCGACCCGGGTGTCGCCGGAATATTCTTTCCATAACGCTTCCAGCAGGTTGCGCGCTCCGGAAAGGTTGGTTTTACCCAACTCCAACCCCGTTTCGAGGAGGGACAGGTCCACATCCAGATAATTGGTCTTGAGAGTGGACGCGGGCCACCCGCTTCGGATGTGGGCGGCAGCCTGCCGTGCTTTTTCCAAAAAGCCATTCTGAGCATAGAGCCCGGCCAGGGCGATTTGGGGAAGCGGGTTTTTAGGGTCCAGCTGTT
This sequence comes from uncultured Verrucomicrobiota bacterium, assembly GCA_903873415.1. Lineage (GTDB taxonomy): Bacteria > Verrucomicrobiota > Verrucomicrobiia > Limisphaerales > CAIQOK01 > CAIQOK01. The sequence continues at coordinate 7,204 of CAIQOK010000173.1, forward strand.
CAGCCCTCTCCAACTGTTGCATGGCCTGTCGGGGCAGCCCGCCATTGCGGAAAGACAGCCCCATTCCATTGCAGAAATCCGGGCTGTCAATCGTGCCGTTGCCCATCAGGAAACGGCGCAGCTGCTCCGGGCTGCCCAGATCCGGAACCAGGGGTTGCAGGGCGGCAAAGTCTTGCGGGTGCGTTGCCGCCAGATTCGTGTTGATTTGGAAGTTGATCAGGGCGGCGGTGTTGCGGGGATTTAATTCCAGCGCCTGTCCGAAACGTTTCCGGGCAGCCTCCAGGTTGCCGGCCTGTTGCAAGGACACCCCCCAGTCAGTCAGGCCTCTGGACTGCCAGTCCGCAAGCAGGCGGCTTTGGGGGGATGTCACGGGCAGAATATGAAGGCCGAGGGCAAGCCGGGTGCCGATACCGGAGGCGGATGGGGTGGCGCATGCGGCGAGGAGGTCTGCCAACTGCGGTGCGGCAGAATCCCAAAAAGCCTCGGTCCGGGTGATCGTTTCTGTTGAAAGCCCGGGTGGGTTCAGCTCATGGCTGGCATATTTCTTGAGCTCATATCCTCCACCGGCAGGCTGCAGATAAAACGATTCAAATAAAAAACCGAAGCTCGAATGGAGATAGAATATGCGCTTGGACCGGGCCAGATCATCCACCACATTAAGTGTTTCTACGGGGGACAAGGTGAGCGGACTGGTGTTGATGTTTTCGCTGCCTGGGAAGCGGCCTTTGAGCCAGCGGCGGCATTCGGGCTGGGCCAGCCATGCGGGGTTGATGGCCAGCCACTGCCGGCTCCGATGCGACCCGGCGGCCGCGGCCTGAAAGGAAAGCAGGCGCAGAGGGTCGTCAGAGAGCACAATGCCGCCTTCAGCGGGCAATCCCCTCAGGCTTTGGGCGCCAAATTGAGAGAAGGGCTGACTTCTGAACCGCACAATGGCAAGGAGATTGCGCCAAAACATCCCCGCCACAGTCAAGCCCAGCAAGCAGGTCAGTAAAACCATGGTCCAAGTCGACCATGCCTCCCGCCTCATGAACGCCTTGCGCCGAAGCCGGGCTTTGGACTGAACTGTGCCCAGCAGAAGGTTGCCCGCCGCATAGCCGCATCCCAGACCCAGCAGATAATCAAAGCTCAAGAGAGGCTGGGTCACCCCCGTCTGCGCCTGCAGGATCTGGCGCAACCCGATGTCCGGATCAAACGCCAGCCACAAACCCAACGCCAGCAGCACGGCCCTGATCGCCCGGTGAAACCACACCTGGCCGCGATCCAGTGGGGAAATGTTTTTTGTTTCCTTATCGCCCCCCCGGATAAAGGCCGGCAAGAGGGTAAACAAATAAAAAATCAACGCCGCCAAAGTCGCCAACTGATGCTCCCGCCAAAAACCCAAATACAGTTTGTGTATGATGCCCCGGAAATTTTTCAACGCCGCCCACCATTCCCCCTTCAAGCTCAATGTGGAATGCGGCCATAGCCCGTTGACGGTCGGCAGCAAAGCAAACAGGGAGAAGCCCGCCAGCCCCGCCCAGAACAGCCCGGAAAGATGCTCCAGCCTGATAAGTCGACGCTTGCCCAGCCAGAATATCCAAACCACAAACACCGGCAGTGTCAGCAGCATCATCCAGTTCTCCACCAGCCCCAGACCCCAGATGAAAGCCGCCCGGCGCAACCAGCGCAACTTGCGCGTCTTGTTGTACTGAAAAAGGTTCCACAGAGCCGCGGCCAGCAGCAGGACTTGCAGGGCTTCACCTGTCGCCTGCGTGGCCGCCTGCCAATAGTTGAATTCCAGACCGCAGATGACTGCTCCCACGAGCAGGGGCAAACGGGCCCGCCAACCGGTAAGCAATGTCAGGGGATGATCCCAGACCGCCAGTTCCAAGGATGCTGCCAGCAATCCCAAGGTGATCGCCGCGCAGAGTGCTGAAAAACAATTCAGCGCCGGCGCAATCCAACCCGCCGGCAGGCAGCGCATCGGCAGCGTCAGCAGCCAGAACAACGGTTGCGCCGCCATCGGTTGGGGATCCCAGCCTGCCAGCTTTGCGGTCAGTCCCACGCTGGAAAGCGTCACCCCGCCGCTCAGGGTGGCCAGATAGAGGACCATGAACACCAGTGCGACCTGCACCGGTAAGCGCTTCAAGAAGCCATTCCAATTCATTTTGATCATGGCTAAGAGAAAACCCCTGCCGGGAGCAGCCGGCAGGGGTTGTCAGGGGAAGAATTGATCAAGCTTGGCGACGCCGATACATCGAAAGGACGCTGATTCCGCCGAAAGCGGCCAATGCCAATGAGGACGGCTCGGGCACCACGCCTACAACCAAGTTGTTGGCTGTCAAATAGGTGGTGTTGTCACCGGACAAAGTCAGCGAGGTGATCGGTGTTTGAGAGGTGAACCCAAGGAACGAATTCGTGTTGGCATTCAGAATCGTCCGGGTAGTACCATTGTTGATAGTAGCTGTCAAAGTCCCGCTCGTCAGCGCGCCGTTGACGTCTGTGTTGAAGAAATTGCCACCCACCGCGGTCACGTTGCCGCTGGTGAAGTTGAAAACGATGGTTTCAGGGTCGTTGCTCGAGAGCCAGACGTCACCTCCTTGACCAGTAACCCCAAACAAACCAGTCGCAGGGGCTAGAGGGGTGCCCACATTAAACAGAAAACTCTGGTTCGTGAAATTGATTAGATAGCCGAGGGTCCCTGTGCCCAAGCCGTCAAATGTCTCGGTCCCATAGCCTGGATTAATATTTGCAGCAAAGGTCGTTAGGTTTGAGTAGACCAAGGCTGTGGGTAGAGAAGCATTGGCAATAGTCCCAGAGCAAATTGCTGCCAGAAGCGGCACTGTGAGCAGTGTTTTTTTCATATTTCAGACTTTGCTTGTTTTCAACAACGCAGGACTCTAGCCAATCAGCTCTTCAA
>CAIQOK010000174.1 GCA_903873415.1 uncultured Verrucomicrobiota bacterium
ACAACGGGACGGAGTTCCTCAACTGGGCGTTGCACAAGCATCTAACCAAGCGGGAGGTGAAGATGCCCTGGACCCGGAGCCGGGCCTACCGCAAGAACGACAACGCGCATTGCAAACAGAGGAACTGGACGCATGTGCGGCGGTTGTTCGGATATGACCGCTTCGAGCACGCCGAGCTGGTGGGGATGATGAACGAGTTGGATGCCGTGGAATTGAGTCAGTTCGCCAATCACTTCAAGCCGACGTTCAAACTGTTAGAGCGGGAGAAGAAGGAGGTGCGAACCAAGCGGGTGTATGAGGCGACACCCAAGACGCCGTATGAGCGGCTGGTGGAGAGTTCGGACATTCCCGAAGCCAAGAAGAGGGAGTTGCGCGATCGGCACGCGGAACTCGACCCGTTCGAGTTGAAGAAAAACATTGAGATCAAACTAAAGAAGTTCTTCACTGCTCCGGGTAACCTGAATCGTGAGGCAGCGATGCTTTAATGACTCCAGCCTCCGGTAACATTTAGCCGTGAGTCAATACGGTCCTCACGTCAACGCCGGCTGGCCGCCACCCGCGCCGAGCAATAAACGATGGTCGCCGCCGGGAAACGGAAGCTGAAGGAGCTTCATTTCATGCACTGCCCTAAATGCGGCCTGAAACTTTGCATCGCAGATTATGACATGGTCGAAGTGAATGTCTGCGGCGGTTTCAAGGACTTGTGGCTCGAGGCCAACGAACTCGACCGGATTCTCGAATCGAAACAGTAGGCCGGTGGCTGGCGCAACTTCCTGAAAGTGCTGGGCGATTAGGTCGGCGCAGTTGACGAGCATTATAATGGAACAGAATTTCATCCAACGTTGCTGTCGCCGCGCGGATCGGACAGACGCCGCGCTCGTAAGCTTCTTGTCGGCCAACGGCATTCATCTGCTGCGCTGGGCGATGGCGATCATTTATTTCTGGTTCGGTTTGCTGAAGCTGTTGGATGCAAGCCCCGCCGGCAAACTGGTCGTGCGGACATTGTCCTGCCGGCCGCCGCGTACCGCGTTGATGTTCGTCGGTGGCTGGGAGGTGCTCATCGGCGTCGGCCTGATGTTTTCCAGCCGGGTGATGTTGCGGATCGTGCTGCTGCGCCGCAGCTGGTTTTTCGGAATGGCAACCCTCTTCTACCGAAGCTGGAAGGACAATTCGCCATCAAGAACCTCGTCCTGATCACAGCCGGCTTTGTCATCGGCAACACGCTGCGAAGGAGAAGTTTAACCGCGTCGGCCCGCGCCGATTAGTCTGGAAAATCATTCCGACGGGCCGGCCTTCGGACGCCGGAGACGTTTAACGCCTTGCACAAACTGGTTTTTGCGTCCCCGCCACAGCTGTAGTTTTATGGCGGCAATCTCGGCATCCAAACGCGCGAAAACCCAGCAGGCGAGGCGTTGTTGGAGGCGCATCCACAAGGAGGAATTTTCCCGGAGTGCAGCGGGTGTGACGGGCTCGGCGCGTTGCGCGAGGTCCGCCTCGAATTGTCCGCGCGCGACGTCCGCAAGCGCCGAATTCTGGATGCGCAGCATGATTTCAAAATTGATCCGCAAACTGCGTGGATCGAGATTCGACGATCCCACAAAGACGACATCGTCCACCACAATTACCTTCGCGTGCAGCACCTGCGGCTGATACTCCCAGATTTCGATGCCGCTTTTCAGCAGGCCGCGATAGAGAGAGCGCGCGGCGAGCTGCATCAAGCGCACGTCGCTTTTGCCCGCGAGGAGCAGGCGCACCCGTGTGCCCCGCGCCACCGCTCGCGTAAGGCGGCGGCGCAGCCGGTGGGACGGCAGAAAATACGCGCTGGTAATCATCACTTCCTTCGCGGCGATCAAATCCCTCTGTAATGCGTCGCGCAGCGGATTTCGGCCCAGCCCCGGCTTGATGAATAGCGCCTCGACTTCGCTGCCAACGGGGGCGGTCGCTCGCCGCCGCAACCCGGCCCTTGAGAATGTCCAGCGATTGCCGCGAGCACGCTCCCACTGGCAGTCGAATTCCGTCGCCAGAACGGCTGCCACCGACCCGCGCACGCTCACGCCTCCGTCGCGCCAGCCGGACTCAATGCCATCACCGTCGTATTCCGCTGCGATATTGCAGCCCCCAACGCAGGCGAATGCGTTGTCCACGACCAGCAGCTTCCGGTGGTCGCGAAACGAAAACGACGCGAGATGAATTTCATTGAACCGGCGCACTTCGCCGCCGGCGGATGTCAATTCGTCGAAATAATCGCGCGCCAGCCCGAACGAGCCGATGGCATCCACGAGCAAACGCACCCGAACGCCGCGCCGGGTCGCCGCCATGAGCGCCGCGCGGAAGCGCCGGCCGATTTCCGAATCCCGGAACAGAAATGTTTCCAGGCAGACGGAAAAATCCGCGGTGTCAATCGCCTGCAAGTTTGCGGCGAGCAGGCCGCGGCCTGCGCCGTGCCAAATGAAATCGTTTTCGCCAGCCATGCCGGCAGTTTATCGCAAACTGGGCCACACGCCAATGGCGGCCAAGTCTTTCATCGTTAGGATTAACCTAACCTTCCATTCGGAAAAGCGTATTACTCTCCGGGAGTTGTCCCACCTAGAGTGGTCTCGTAACGCTGAAAAAGAAAAGTCCGACCGCAATAAAAAGAAACATTAAACAAAATATGACTATGACAACGACCATGAGACTGAACCTGCGTTCCCTAGACCGAGTGGATTCGTGGGTAGAAAACCAAATCCTCGCGCTCGGCCGAGCACGGCGGATTGACGAGGCCAATGTGCGGCTTGTGCGGCTTGTGCGGCTCGAAAATGTCAGCCCCGCATATCAAGTGAACGTCCACCTGGTCACACCCGGACCGGACGTGTTTGCCGAGAGCCGCGACCACACGCTGCGCGCGGCCTTCACCAAGGCGATGGCGCAACTGCGCGGACAAATCAATAGCCGCGCCCAGAAGCGACTTAATCGCTGGAAAAACCAGCTCACGTTGCGCGGCGTCAAGTGACGGCGCGGCGGACAAAACACAAGCCTAAACATCAACAACCACTCAAATAAATGAAAGCGAGAGCCAACCTCGTCCTAAAATCATTGGCGGATCTGCCGACCAACGTGCTCACGCTCGCCGTCGCCATTCCGGGACGGACCATGCAGTTATCGAAAAGTCTGATCGCGGCGCCGGCCCGGGCGACCCGCCGGCACATTCGCACCGCCCGGCACCATTCCGCCGAGGTGTTCCGTGACATTTACCGGCACGCGCACACGCCAATGCAAATCATCCATCCGTGGTTGCACGGCGGGCTGAATGAATAAGCCGCCTTCAGCCACGACAAAACAAAAAGGAAGTAAATGACTGAAAACCTCTGGCTCTGGGTCGGGTTCAACGTATTCGTCCTCGCGATGCTCGCGCTCGATCTCGGCGTGTTCCACCGCCAGGCGCACGTTGTGGCGCTGCGCGAATCGCTGACGTGGACGGGCGTGTGGGTCGGGCTGGCGCTAGTCTTCAACCTGGGCGTGTGGCACTACGCCGGCTCGACGAAGGCGCTGGAGTTCTTCACCGGCTATCTCATCGAGAAATCGTTGAGCGTGGACAACGTCTTCGTCTTCGCGCTGCTGTTCTCGTATTTCGCCGTGCCGTCGCTGTTTCAGCACAAGGTGCTGTTCTGGGGCATCCTTGGCGCGCTGATCATGCGCGCCATCATGATCGCGGCGGGCGCGGCGCTTATCGCCAAGTTCGCATGGATCATCTGCGTATTCGGCGGCTTCCTGATCCTTACCGGCATCAAGATGATCGTGAAGCGCGAGGAGGAGATTCATCCGGAGCGCAACCCGGTGGTGAAATGGTTCAAGCGGCTCATGCCGGTGACGCCAGATTATCGCGGGGACAAATTCTTTGTGCGCGAGAATGGCACTCGCATGGCCACGCCGCTGTTTATGGTTCTGTTGCTGGTGGAAATCTTCGACCTGATCTTCGCGGTGGATTCCATCCCGGCGATCTTCGCAGTCACAAAAGATCCGTTCATTGTCTATACCTCGAACGTATTCGCGATTCTCGGGCTGCGATCGCTTTACTTCGCGCTGGCCGGCGTGATAGACAAGTTTCATTACCTCAAGATCGGCCTCGGCGTGGTGCTGACGTTCGTGGGCGTGAAAATGATCCTCGCGCATACGGCGTGGAAAATTGACACGCTGGTGTCGCTAGGCGTGATCCTGGCGATCCTCACGGTCAGTGTTGTGTGGTCGCTGCTGAAACCAAAGAAATTAAAAAATGTCGTTCCAAACCCCGGTCCAGGCGTGTTGAAAGCCAAACCAAAAGAGCCATGAGCGCACTAATTGTTGAGGTTATCGTCATCCTGCTGCTGCTGGTTCTGAGCGGTGTGTTTGCCATGACGGAAATGGCGGTGGTGTCGGCGCGCAAATCTCGGCTGCGGATGATGGCTGCGGATGACAACGGCGGCGCGCAAGCCGCGCTGGCCTTGGCCGAATCGCCCAACCGTTTCCTGCCCACCGTACAAATTGGCATCACGCTGGTCGGGCTGCTGGCGGGCGCGTTTGGCGGCATCACCATCGCGGAAGCGATTGCCGCGGCGTTAAAACCGTTGCCGGCGCTAAACCAATATGCCGAGGCCATCGGCGTGGGTGTGGTGGTGGTGGTGCTGACCTATCTCTCGCTGGTCATCGGCGAACTCGTGCCCAAACGAATGGCGCTGGCCCATCCCGAAACCATCGCCTGTCGCATGGGACGACCGATGGAACTCCTGAGCCAGTTGACCCAACCCGTGGTTCGGTTGCTCGGCGCTTCCACCGATCTGGTGCTGCGGTTGCTTGGCGCACGACCAGCGCCGCCGTCGGCGATCTCCAACGAAGAGGTGAATCTGTTGCTGGAGGAAGGCATGAAGACCGGGGTCTTTCACCAGAGCGAACCGCGCATGGTCGAGTCGGTGCTCGCCTTTGACGAGCGGCCCGTGCGGGACATCATGACGCCGCGCGAGAAACTGGTGCTCCTCAACCAAGACGATCCGCACGAGGCGGTGTGGCACAAGATTGTCGTGTCCGGGCACTCGAATTTTCCGGTCTATGCGGGCGGTCTTGACCGGGTGGTGGGAGTGGTCTCGGTCAAAGCCATCTACGCCAATCTCGCCGCCGGCGCGGACGTCAAGCTCGCCGACCTGCTGACGCCGCCGTTGCTCGTGCCGGTCACGCAGACCATTACCGGGTTGCTGGAAGGGTTCAAGAAAACGGGCCGGCACATCGCGCTCGTCACCGACGAATCGCGGCGGGTCGTCGGGTTGGTGACGCTGGTGGATGTTTTGGAAGCCATCGTTGGCGAAATTCCGTCGCTGGAGGATCGCCTGCGACCGCAAGCCGTTAGCCGGGACGACGGTTCGTTGCTGGTGGACGGGGGATTTGCCGTAGCCAAGCTTGGGCCGTTGCTGGGCGAGGTCCCCTTGGCGGCGGCGCTGACACAACGCGTCGAAACCCTCGCGGCCTATGCCACGGCGCAGTTGGGTCAATCAACCACCGAAGGTGCAAAGTTTGTCCGTGAGGGCGTACGGTTTGAAATCATAGACATGGATGGCTGTGGCATCGATAAGGTGCTCGTATGCCGGGAAGAAAGTTCGCCGTGATCAAATGCGTCAACCAAATTGTTGCCTCGAAACTGTTCCTCCACGCCATCGTGGCGGCAATCGTGCTCGCCGGTGTTGTGGCTGGCCTGGAAACCAGTCCCGCCATCATGGCCAAACACGGAGCGATGATGCACGGACTGGACCGATTGATCCTTGGCGTCTTCATCGTCGAGGCGCTGCTGAAGATAACCGCTCAGAGCCTTCGTCCGTGGCGGTATTTTTCCGACGGCTGGAACGTGTTCGACTTCTTCATCATTGTGATTTGCGTTTTGCCCGCGGGCGGGCCCTTCGCCGCGGTACTGCGCCTCGCGCGGGCGCTGCGGTTGCTCAGGCTCGTAAGCGCGCTGCCAAAACTGCAACTGCTCGTCGGAGCACTGCTGAAAAGTCTGTCCGCGATGGGCTACGTCAGCATGCTTTTGGCGCTGTTGTTCTACATCTACGCCGTGGCAGGCATTCACCTATTTGGCGCGCACGATCCGAGGAATTTCGGCTCATTGCCCGCAGCATTCCTGTCGTTGTTTCGCCTCGTGACCCTCGACAACTGGGCTGACCTCTTCAACGCACAGCTTCCTCATGTCCCCGGCATCAAGGTCGCGATTTACTTCGTCACGTTCATTGTGTTCGGCACGATGATCATTCTGAATCTGTTCATCGGCATCATCATGAACAACATGGCCGAGATGCACGTCGAGATTGCCGAGCGCGACCGCGCGCAGCGCGAACGCGAAGCCGGCGCAACCACGCTAGAGGAGGAGCTCCGGTCGCTGGAACGGGATTTGAAGGAAACGCAGACCCGCTTGGCCGGCTTGCGGCGCCAGTGGGCCGGGGCGGGCGCTTCCACCGCGAACGACCGGAAGCTGGAGGGTCTTGGCGCATGAAAAAGTTCTTCATCGCGCTCGTCGGCGGAACGGTGGTCTTGATCGGCATCGCCATGTTGGTATTGCCCGGTCCAGGGATGCTCATTATTGCTTGCGGACTGGCGATCCTCGCGACGGAATTCATCTGGGCGCGGCGGGCGTTGCGCAATGCCAAGGGCGCGGTCGCCAGAGTCCGCCGCAAATCCGGGCTAAAAGAATGGTGGTGACGGCTGAAAGCCGACCCCGGCGTGAAATCAACACCAGCGGAAAAAATCCGACGCGGACGCAGATCGCCAGACTCAAGTGCCCGGCAGCTTGACACGCTGTTCCTCAGTGTCAGCGTGGGCATTCATTTCAGGAAGTAAACACCGGTAACGAGTTCATGCCGTGAGTGGGGGAACTTGAATTAGCCAACCATAAGAGTTCGGGGATGCGCCCGTGGTAGGGTTCGATGACTTCGGTGAGGAGGCGGACGATGCTGCTGGGGGTGTAAAATTCGCCGCCGCCCTGGCCCTCGCTCATGGCGAACTCGCCGAGGAAGTATTCATAGATGCGCCCGAAGGCGTCGTAGTCGAGCGAGGCGGGAATCTCGGAGACTTTCTTGAGCAGTTCCTTGAGGAGGGTGCTGGTGAAGAGGTTGTAGGTCTTGGACAGGACCCCGGGGAACTGCGGGTTGTGCTTCTCGATGTCGCGCATGGCGGCATTGACCTTCGCGCCGATGTTCTCGGATTCGGGGCGGTTGAGCAGGTAATCGAACCGCGCCTCGGCGGGCAGATACAGTATGCTCTCGGCGTGGTAGGCGGCGGGTTCGTCCACGCGCGAGCCGCGCCGCGGGCTGTGCCCGCTCCCACTTTTGGCGTCAGATTTTTCGAGCTTCGCTCGTTGCGCCGCAAACCGGACTTCGGCAAAGCGCAGGAAAATGAGGCCGAGGACGGGCGCGGAGTATTCCTGGGCTTTGAGGCCGGAGTTGGCGCGGAACTGGTCGGCGGCGGACCAGAGGCGCTTTTCCAGCGCGGCGTTGTAGTGGTCCTTTTCCGAGGGGGCGATCCAGTGCATATTTTTTTTCGAACCTCTTTAGATGCAGGTGGATTGTATTTTGAATCCTTTCAGAGGCAAAAGAAAAGAGGGGTGTCACGGGCGACCCGAGTTGACTCAAACTAAATGTTACCGGGGCTGGGAGGTGGACGGGGAGTCCGCCGATACGTTGACTCCTATTCATGGTTACCGGAAACACGACCATGAGTTTATCCTCCAAACGCGAGTGTCTGGCCCGCATCC
>CAIQOK010000175.1 GCA_903873415.1 uncultured Verrucomicrobiota bacterium
CGCAAGCCTGGGTCAGGTAGCGGGCCAAGACATCCGAACCTTCTTGATCAGGAAATCTGCGCACCCTGAGGCATGGATCCGCCGGTCGGATACGATTGATCGGAGTGGTTTTACCGTGAATGTGCTTCTGTGGCTTTGGAAGGCTCAGGGCTGTTGGGTGTCGGCATCACGGCATTGACTTCTTTGCGCCAGGCGATGAGCCGGGTGTGAAGCGCGCTGACTTTTTCTGGATTCTGGACGGCGAGGTTTTTCGTCTCGCCCAGATCCTGGTGCAGGTTGAAAAGCTCCAAGCGTCCATCCTCATACCATTCCACGAGTTTCCAATCGCCGTCGCGAATCGTGCCGCAAGGGTCGCCGCCCTGATTGGCATAGTGGGGGTAATGCCAGAACAAGGCGCGCGGAGGGAGCCCGCCGCCTTTGAGCAATGGCAACAGGCTTACCCCGTCCTTGTGCTGCCCGGGCATCAGTGGAAGGCCGGCCAGTTGGAGCAGAGTCGGATAAAAGTCGGTGCTGATCACCGGCGTCTGGCAAACGCTTCCGGGCTTGGTGACGCCGGGCGCGCAGATGATCAGCGGTTCGCGGACGCCGCCCTCGTAAGGCCAGCCCTTGCCGGCACGGAGGGGGAGATTCGATGTTGGGTGCCCTTCGGCCGTGGAGAGTCCGCCGTTGTCGGACATAAAGATCACGATGGTGCGTTCGGCCACTCCGTTGCTTGAGAGCGCAGAAATCACACGCCCGATGGCCGAGTCGAGTTGCTCAAGCATCGCCGCGTATCCGGCGTGGTTTTGAACGAGTCGCACTTTGTTTTCACCCTCTTTTCCCCACGCGTTCGGGGTTGCGGACTCTGCCTTGCGCTTGTATTTCCCGAGGAGATCAGCCCGGGCTTGGATGGGGATGTGGGGTGCTTGAAAGGGCAGATAGGCAAAGAAGGGCCGGTTGCGATTCGACTCGATAAACTTCACGGCCAGATTTGCGATGTAGTCGCTGGTCTTGCCGTCGTCTTTATGGTTTGGCGGTGGAAGAATTGATTCGCCATAACCGAAGGGAGTCCCGTCAGAAAAACCCACGTCGAAGCCCTGCGCTCCGGGGCTGTATGAGTCCTTGCCGAGATGCCATTTGCCGGCGAAGAAATTTGTATAGCCGCCGTTGCGCAGGCTTTCGGCAACGGTGACTTCCTCAAGGGCGAGATGGTCTTGGTAGGGTGCGGGCAGCATTTTGCCTGTTTTTCGTCCGCCAATGAAATTCGTGACATGGACGCGCGGCGGATATTTTCCGGTCATGATGCTGGCGCGCGTCGGCGAGCAGACACAGCAGGCGGCATAGCCCTGAGTGAAGCGCATCCCGTTTCTGGCAAGCCGGTCAATGTTGGGTGTCTCGTAAAATGTGGACGGATTGTTCGCCCCGATATCCATGTAGCCAAGATCATCGGCAAGGATGAAGACGATGTTCGGCCGGGGCGCGGCGGACCCTCCCTGAGGGAGGGAAAGGACGGCGCACGCCGCGAGGAAAACCGTTTTTGCCAATTTGTTTTTTAGGGGGTTCATTGTGGTTTTGTTTTTTATATCCAGCTTGGATGACAGGAGGGAGGTGGGATGAGCCGGTTTGCATCCGGCGCATTGGAAAACTTCTGCGGTTTGGAGTCCCATTGGATCATGCGGCCCAAACGGAGGCACAGAAAGCCCATCTGCGTGACGACGCCGGCCGCCCTGGCGCCGGCGTGCAAACCGCGGCGGTGGAGTGTGCGTTGGTCAATCGCAGTCCCTCCCCGGCCAGCCGGTTGATGTTCGGCGTCTTGACGTGGATTGCGCAACAGCACCCCGCGTCGCCGCAGCCCGCGACGTCGCTCAGTATGTAAATGATGTTGGGCATCTCTGCCGGTGTCGAGGCGGACAGGATCAGAGCCGGTTCCAGAACCCGCATTGGCGCCTGCAACCAGGCGAGGCCCGGTGCGTCCGGCCCAAGGCATATCAATCGGGGAGATAAGACCATGCGCCGCAATTGCAGCCATTCGGTTCAAGCCGGCACAGCCGCGTCCGGGGGCGCGGCCCGCACATGGCGGGTTTTGTCCGGGAACATCAGGGGCAAGCCCGGGTTTCATGGAGGCTGCGGGAGGAATGGGGCAGCCCGGTGGGGCATGGTTTTCCAATGCCGGGAAGAGACCTGTCGCGTCTGGATTTCTTGGCTTGAACATCATGCTCGGGATTCTATAGCGGTGCCTGTTGGTTTCCATACCCCAAACGCGTTTTCAGCAAGTGCTGGTTCCAATCCATTTCAGGATGGAAATCTGTTGTCTTGCGCGGCCGTCGCGGTGGATCACAGTAGGGTTTTGGGTGTTGTCAGGCAAAACCCCGGGCATCGCGTTGCGGATCAAGTGCACAAAGGAGTGCCGGGGGGGTGCATTTTTCGTTTGCGGCCGCGGCTGCGCGTCAGGTCCGTTGTACCATTTCCACGGATGCTTTGGGGCAGGCTGTTTATTTCGTGTATTTGTCGAGCGTCTTCATTGTTTCCTCGAGGCAATACTTGATGTAGTAATCTGGCTTTTCCGGGTTTGATTCCTTTTCCAGTGCGCTCAGGGCGACTTCAGCCGCCCTGGCATTTTTGAAGAAGCTGCAGGCGCGAACGGCTTCGAGCCTGACCCGCGGGCTTTCGTCCACCGCTTGCGCCTCGAGCAGTTTCAACGGATCGCTCAAGCGATCGCGCCAGTAACACAGCACGCGTGTCGCGGCGGCGCGGGCATGGAAATCCGGCGACCGGAGCAAGCGCAGGAGGAGTTTTTCATCCATCACGTTGTGCCATTGATGAACCCATAGGGCTTCGGTGAGGTGGTGCTGGTAGGAGTTGTCATTCGGGTCGAGTTTCGTGATCCATCGGTTCATGGCAGCAAAGACCTTGGTGCTGTCGTGTTTGCTTAATTCGATTTTCGCCCGGGTGCGCACGCCGTCTTCCGGGGTCTGGAGCGTTTCGAGCAGGCGCTCAATGGATTGGCCGTCGATCCGCACCGGCTTAAGCAGCGGCCTGGCCGGGTAGGTGATCCGATAGATGCGGCCGTGCGATTTGTCGCGGTGCGGATCTCGGATGTGATGCTGCATGTGTCCGATGAGCTGATTGCTCCAGTCCAGGAAATAAACCGAGCCGTCCGGCGCAACACCCACGGCCACCGGCCGGAAGTTGGGGTCCTCCGATTTGACCAGGTCTTCCAAGGTCGAGCCTTTCAGGCCCGAGCCGTCCTCGGAGACCCTGACCCGGAAGATGGCGCGGTTGCCAATGACGTTGCAGTTGAGGAAGTTGCCGTTGAAATCGTCTGGGAAGTGGCGGCTTGAAAGGAACGCCGTGCCCGCGCAAGGGCGCGAGGGGCGGTCCCAGAACTGTTGCATTTTCGGATGCTTGGCGGGGAATTCGATGTAGCCGCTGAAGGCCGGCGCAAAATAATTCGCGTTCCCGGTTCCGTCGGTGATGATGTCGCTTCCCCAGTAGTCGAAAGCCCGGCCGTGCGGGTTGGCGAATCCATACGACACATAGCGTTCGAACTTGAAGGTGGCCGGCTCAAACCGGTAAATTGCCCCATCGATGTTCCGCACCGGCCCGCTGATGGATTCGACCTGTGTCCGGTGGAACACCCCGTCGCTCAGGTAGATGGCCCCTCCCGGATCCAGGACCAAGGAGTTCGCCGTATGGTGTGAATCTGCCGAATCCAACCCCATGAGCACCCGCTCCTTCCAGTCCGCCTTGCCGTCGCCGTTGGTGTCGCGCAGATACCAGAGGTCCGGAGCCTGCATGAGGAGGATGCCGTCCTTGTGGATCTGGAACCCGGTCGGGCAGTTGAGGTTGTCGGCAAAATGAATGCATTTGTCGGCAACGCCGTCGCCATTGGTGTCCTCAAAAATCAGGATGCTGTCGCCTTTGGTGCTGGAGGGCGTGCGTTCGGGATAGCTCGGCCAGACGGCAACCCAAAGGCGTCCCTTGGTGTCCCAGGCCATTTGCACGGGATTGGCCAGTTCAGGAAACCTTTTCTCGTCCGCAAACAAGGTCACCTTGCAGCCCGAAGCCGCAGTCATCTTTTTGATGGCTTCCTGGCCGTCCAGATAGGGGGCCGGTTGGCCGACATTCGGCGGCACTTGGGTGACCTTGGGCAGGTTCGAATCGTCCACTTCCAAATCGCCGCCCCTGGCAACGGCCCAGATGCGGCGGTCGCGATTTGAAGTCTTGATATCGCGCTGGATCATCTCTTCCTGCATGACCTGATAGTTGGAAATCTTCGGGGCGTTTTTGTCCGCCGGCGGGCGGGTGGTGCGTCCGGCGGCTGTCTCCGTGGCGCCCTTCGAGTCCGGGGCGGCGGCTTTGAATTCCAAATGGGACCGGCCTCCGAAAACATTGAACCCGTCCACCGTGCGATATCGCGCATGCCATTCCGCGTTCTTGTCGTTGATGGCGGAGCGGAGTTTTTCAAGGTTTCTACCGGGGGCCGCCTCATCAAACAAGGCCCGGAACATTTCCGGCGCGATCAGCTTGTCGCCCGCTTCTGTCATATGCACCGTGTCCATCGTCAGTCGTTTCGGGGCCGCCTTCTTGTAAAGCTGCCCGGATATCGTCATCAGGTCGATAAACGGGACGCCGTTCGCCTTGGCGACTTCCGCCATCGCGGTCTTGTAATTGCGCATGTTTTCATTCTTCTCGTCCGGATCGGGCAGGTTCGGATCGTCGGCTTTTTCCGCGGCGATGGGGGAGAAGAGCACCAGGCGCGGCGCCTCCTTTCCGTTATATTTTCCGGCTTTGATGTGGCTGAGCATTTTGGCCAGATCCTCCTTGAATTTTGGGATTCCCGCGGAGCCGGCGAAGGACTCGTTGTAGCCGTAGAAGGCCAGAACCACGTCGGCTTTGGCTTTTGTCAGCCACTCGTCGGATGTGCCAAAGTTCGAGGAGCGCTGGCGGTAAATATTGCGCGGGTCTTTCTTGCTGTTCGGATCGGACTCAAAACCGGCCACCTCATCTCCCGGCACGGCGAGGTTGCGAAACACCAGGTCCATCTGCGGATAGCGGGCGTGGATCAACGCTTCGAGGTGTCCGAAATGCTGCATGCGGTCGGCCAGCGCGTTGCCAACCAGCGCGATGTGATCGTACTTCTGCAGGGTCAACGCGGGGGCGGCGGATGAATTGAGGCTGGTCCATAGGCACAAAGCCGCCAGGGCCCCGGTTAACTCGCGCAGTTTTCTCCACTGTTTGGTTTGTTTCATTTGAATGCGGGCCTGCGCTGTTTTGGGGTTGGATTGGAGCTTTTGTTCAGCGGGCTGGCTGTGGTTTTGCTTCATGTTGGTTTGTCCGTGGTCTGATCCAAAGGCAATGACCTCCTCCGGGGGCGAGTTTGGCCTGCACAGTGTCATGTCGCGTCACCGTGGCCTTGTGGATTTGATAAGATTCCCTGTTCGTGATGGAATGGGTGCCGGGCGCGTCCTCATAGAAGGTCGCATCGTAGATCAACCCGGGCGCGAGAAAGTCCAGGGGGATCGGCAATTCCCCCCCGCTTTCATTGATCACGCTGCCGACAAACCATTGATCCCCGCTGCGTCGGGCGGTTGTAATGCTCACCCCGATCCGGCTGTTGAGGATTCTGGTTTCATCCCAGGTTGCCGGCGGCATCCGGCGGATGAATTCGAAGAGGTCGGCCTTTTTTGCGTATTCCTCAGGCGCGTCCGGCAGGCAGATCAGGCCGCTGAAAACAACCAGCATCCGCGCGGCCTCCGAAACGACCGTGGAGTTGTAGGACTCGCGTTCCTTTGGTCCGCGCAGCCGTTGGCCGGCGTTGATCCCGTTGAGTCCGAACGCGCCGTTGGCCTGGTCCAGAGGCCCGCTCAGGGCATTAACCATGGCCATTTTGAGAAAGCTCCGGGGGCTGAACGCGCGCCGCGAGTCCTGTTGCGCATGGCAATACTCGCGCGTGATCGCATTGGGCATCGTGCGCTCCACCCCCGTCATGGGGCAGGGGGAATCATGGAAATCGACCAGCAGGTGACTGTCCGCCGCCAGTCCGATGGCGTCGCGAGTGAACGCGGCGTTGTTGCCCATGAAACCGTATTTGGCGCCGGCCGCACCCAGGCTGGAGAGGAGCGGAAACAACAGGTCATCGCCAACCTCGCCTTTGTTCCGGTCAAAATACAAAAGCATGCCGACACCCAGTTCGCGCGCAACCCGCATGATCCGGGCTATATCCACGTCGGCCGATGCTTCCAGGCGGCCTGCCGATGCGCGTTTGAACCAATGGTTATCCATGAGCAGATACTGGATGTTATTTGTCGCCGCAAACTGGATGAAGCGCAGGTAGCTGGCCGTGTCCACCCCGTAGCGAAAAGTCCCCGCTTGATAACCATGCACGCGCCAATCCCACATGCTTTTGCCGGGCTTGATCCATGAGGTGTCTGCTTGGCGGCACTCGGCCGCGAGATTGAGCGGGGTGCTGGAAACCAGCAGGTCGCCGGGGCTGCCCCCGAACAAGAGCACCCGCCAAGATGTTTGCCATTTTTCCCTGCCAACCTCGGCACCCGATTCGGCCGTCAGAACCGCGTCGTCACCGGCCGCATGTCCCATCTGCATGGCTGAAAACCCCGGCGCGGAAAACAAATCCGATTCCAGCACGGCGGCGAACACTCCGCCACCCTCCACGACCAGGGGGAAATTGCCCGAGGGCTTATCCCGTGCAAATTCGGCGGGGGCCAAGGGGCCGAGGGGTTCTCTTTCACCCCGCGCCAAAAAGAGTGAGCGCTGCTCAGGCCATCTATATTCGCTGCGGAAGTTCACCTTCTTATTAACCGCCCCGGGTGCCGCTCCGGAGCTGAACCTCAATCCCACCCCGTCGTTGAACAAGCGGCACTGAAGGTTGACTCCCAGGCCCGTCTTATTGGTCAGGTTGAGCGTCAATTCGCGGAAGTGATTGCGCATCTGGTTGAACTGTCCCCAGACCGGTTTCCACACAACGTCTGATTCATTTGCCGACGCGCTGCTGATTTCTAATTTCCCGCCTTCGAACACGGACAGTTTGGAGGGAAGCAATACTTTGTGGTCACGCCAGGTAACCGAGCAGTCCAGGCGGCCGGCGTCGGTGGTGATTTCCAGAACCGCTTGGTTGTCGGGGGAGGTGAGGATCTGCCGTTCTGCCGCGGCACTGGTCAGAACGCCGGCCGCGAGTGCGAGGATGGCAAAGCCGTTGGTGCGTCTTTCCATGGTTTCTTTGGGTCGGGCTGGAACCTATTCCTTCTCGCTCTCCGGCTTTCTGTCCGGTTTATGGAGTTTCACCGGAACATCGTTGCTCCTCTTTCCGCCGGGGGTGCTTCGGCCATCCGCCACGTATTTATCCAGCAGTTTGGACAGGGCGGCGACGATTTCAGGATGGGCCGCTTGCAGGTTGTTGGTTTCGCCGGGGTCTTGAGTGAGATGGTAGAGTTGCACGGGCGGCAATCCCTGTTTTCGGGCGGCGGCGTCATTTGGAGCCGACCAGCCACCCGAGCCGGGGCAAAGGGCCAGTTTCCACGGACCTTTTCGGATGGCGAACTCGCCTTGAATGGAATGATGAACCAGGGCTTCGCGCAGAGGCTCCTTGGATTCCCGCCCCAGCAAGGCCGGGAGCATGTTCACGCTGTCTTCCCCGGCGGTCTGCGGCAGCTTTGCTCCCACAATGGCTGCGCTCGTCGCGAGAAAATCACTCAGGCAGATTGTCTCCTTGCTTGTGGTCCCGGCTTTCACCTTTCCCGGCCAGCGTGCAATGTAGGGCACCCGATGTCCGCCTTCCCAGATGTCCGCTTTGTGGCCGCGCCAGGGGCCGGAAGGGTTGTGCCCCTTGGCTTTGAGTTGTCCGAAGTTGGCTGACGGCGAACACCCGTTGTCGCTGGTGAAGATGACCAGGGTGTTGGTTGAGAACCCCGCGATTTCCAAGGCTTCCATCAATTCTCCCACTGCGGCGTCGGTCTGCATCACAAAATCCGCGTAGGCGTTCAAGCCGCTTTTGCCCTGCCATTCAGGCGTGGGCAGGATAGGGGTGTGCGGGGCGGAGTAGGCCAGGTAGAGGAAAAACGGCTTTTTCTCCGCGGCCCGTTGCTCAATCCATCTCTTGGCTTTCCGGGTCAGTTGCGGCATCACTTCCCGGGCCTCAAAGTTCTCCGCTGCCGGCCCGGCCCGGCCCCACCTCTTTTCGGTCGTTGGGATATCGGTGACATGATCGTTCTCAATGAACACAAACGGCGGCATGTCGAGCGATGCGGAAATCCCGTAGTAGTAATCGAATCCAAGGGTGACCGGCCCGTTGAGGATCGGCTTCGTCCAAGCCACGCTCATGGCTTTCCTGCCTTTGGGCCGGTTGCCCGGTGGCAGGTCCGTGGGATTGGAATTCTCTTTCTTTTGCCAATCAAGGCCCAGATGCCACTTGCCGATTCCTGCGGTCGCGTAGCCATTGGCCTTGAGGAGCGATGCGACAGTCAGCCGGTCCGGAGCGATCAACGGCACCGAAAACCCATCCAGCACGCCTGCTTGCAGATGCGTGCGCCAGGCGTATCGGCCGGTGAGCGTCGAGTAACGCGTCGGCGTGCAAACACTCGATGACGTGTGAGCATCCTCGAACATCATTCCTTGCGCGGCGAGCCGGTCCAGATTGGGCGTTGGGATTTTCGACTCCCGATTGTAAGAGGCCACGTCGCCGTAGCCCAGGTCGTCGGCGAGGATGAAAACAATGTTGGGCTTGCCGCCTGTCAATTCAGCCGAGGATGCCGCTGAAGCGCAAAGGCAGATGAGCAACGTCAGCAGGGACTGCGTCAAACGGTGGATTTTCATGGTTAAATCTGGGACATCAAAAACTGTAGCTCATTCTGGCTGTGCAGGACGGAAAGTCCAATAACTCATTAGGGGTATTGCGCGGCGCTCTCGCCGGTTCAGTGGCCGCAGCTTTTTGGACGTTCGCGAAATGGAGGTGCGGTCGATGTTCAAGGGGCCTCAAGTCTGTGGTGCTCCGCCGGTTTTTAAAGGGATGGTTTGGTTGTGGGCGGTGCCCATGTTGAATCATATCCCGGCCAGCAGTGGGAGCTTGGAATTGCTTTTGGCAATCGCCCCCAATCATCAGCGAGCCACCGGCAGACTGATCCGACTTTGTCCGGATATGGCTGCCAGTGCTGTTGGCGGGTGGATACGGCAGGGCAGGGCTGCAGGCTTGTTCATTGGCGCACAGGAGGCGATGAGTTGTGTGCTGGAATTTCACCGTATGGCGGCTTCCACGGCCAGGGGATGGCATGCGTGCGCCGTGCCCATTGATCCCAGAGAGAACTCATTGATTTGAGCCTTTCCGGCTGCCTGACGGCAAGGTCATGCATCTCGGTGCGATCCAGGCTCATGTCGTAGAGTTCCCAGGGGCCCGCCGCGCCTTTGGCCACCAGCTTCCAATTTTCAACACGGAGGGCGCGGTTGCCTTCGTGTTCCCAGAAGATTGCATCTCGCTGAATAGGCCGGGCGGAAAACGCAGGTGTCAGGCTGCAGCCTTCCAGCGGCTGAATCTGGAGTCCGTGATGCCTGGCAGGGTAAGTGGCGCCTGCCACATCGACGCATGTTGCCATGATGTCGATAAGGTGACCTGGTTGGTGTTCCAAGTCCCCGTGTCGCTTGATGAAAGCGGGCCAGTGGACAATCAGCGGTGTCGAGATGCCGCCTTCGTGGACGAAATGTTTGTAATAGCGGAAGGGCGTGTTGGAAACATTTGCCCAAGCAGCGCCGTAGGCAAGGAAGGTCTCTTTGCCGCCCGGCATGGGGGGAGGAGCGCTTCCTTTCTTCGCGTTGCGGCCGACCGGCTCGGCGCAAGCCCCGTTGTCCTGGAGGAAGAAAATCAGCGTGTTATCGAGTTGCCCCGCGCTTCGAAGCGCCGCGACGATCTTTCCAACATTCTGGTCCATCCGGTCCACTTGGGCGGCATACACCTCCATGCAGCGAGCCTCCCAATCCTTGCGGGGCATGGCAGACCAGTCCCCGATCTGCGCGCTGAGATCCCATTGAGGGTCGATGACACCGAGCTTTTTGGCCCGTGTAAACCGCGCCTGCCGGATGGGTTCATAGCCGTCGTCATATTTGCCTTTGTATCTGGCAATATCCTCCGGGAGGGCGTGCAAGGGCCAGTGGGCTGCCGTGAAAGCGACGTAGAGGAAGAAGGGTTGTCCGGTGTTCTGCTTGGTGTGGTCATTAACATAACGCACCGCATTGTCTGCGATGGCATCGGTCAAATAATACCGCGCCGGATGATAATCCGGGTCGGCGTCAAACTGAATAGTCGTGTTGTCCCGGGTCAGCCGCCCGGGTGTAAAGTAGTTGGCCGCTCCGGGGATGATGCCGTAGTAGCGGTCAAAGCCGCGCTGCAAGGGCCAGTTATGCTTGCTCTTGCCCTCCATCTCCTTTGTGACGTGCCATTTGCCGACCGCGTAGGAGCGATAGCCGACAGGCTTGAGAGCTTCGGCAATGGTCATTGTGTCCGGGCGCAGATCGCCCCGATACCAGTCATTGATCCAATTTCCCGAGCTGTAGCCCGCTGGATCGCTCATGAACCCCATGCCCGCCTGGTGCGGATACAGTCCCGTCAGGAGGGATGCGCGGGTGGGGCAACAACGCGCCGTGTTGTAAAATTGGGTGAACCGCAGCCCGCCGGCCGCCAGCGCGTCCAGATTCGGAGTTCTGATTTCCCCCCCGTAGCATCCAAGGTCCGAAAAGCCCATGTCATCGGCCAAGATGAGCACGATGTTGGGCCGGCTGGAAGCGCCAAGGGTTGGGAGCGTCAACAGGCCGAGGCCCGCGATCAGGTTCAATAGCTTTCGTTTCAACAATTTTTTCATATCGCGGACTGCCTGCGTGCCGGCGGGTCAATTTTTTCCGCCCAAGCCGACCGCCTTTAAGCGCTGGTCCATGGATCGGGCCATTTTTTTCAACTCGCCGGCATGTTTCGGATCTGATGCTAGATTTGTGATCTGTCCCGGGTCGGCTTGCATGTCGTATAACTCCTCGGAGCCATCCGTGTAGCGCAGATAGGCCCAGTCTTTGGTTCGCCATCCGCTTCCATTGTTGAAGGATAAGGCTCCCTCCTTAACCGTTGAGGAGTGGTCTTTGAGAATTGGAACCAGGCTTGTGCCCTGGGTAGCTATCGGAGCTGGCAGGCCGGCGAGTTCGGAGAGTGTCGGGAACAGGTCCACCAATTCCGCGATGGAATCCGACCGGCCCGGTGCGAAGCCCGGGACCGAGAGGATCAGCGGAACCCGGGTCACCTGTTCGTGGATATTCGCTTTTTCCCAGAAGGTATGGTCGGCAAGGTGGTAGCCTTGGTCACTTATGAAGATGATCGCCGTTGTCTGGCGAAGTCCGAGCCGTTCCAGTTCATCCACAACGCGCCCCACCTGAGCATCCATGAACGCGACTGCCGCATAATAGGCCGCCCACATTCGTTTCTGGTTCTCGGGGTGGTTGGCCAGCCCGTTGTTCGCCGAACGGTTTTTGGCCCGGCCCGCTTCGGGAATGTCATCCAGATCGTTCCCAACTTGTTCGGGCAATTGCATCTCCTGCCAGCGATAGGGCTCAAAGTATTTTCTCGGCGCAACCATCGGATAATGCGGGCGCACGAATCCGGCGGCGATGAAGAAGGGGCTGTCCTTGTGTTTTTGCAACAGTTCTATCGTCTTGGCGGCCGTCTTGTAGTCCGGCTGGTCGCTGCCATCTCCGTCACAAATCACCGACACAAACATCCTGTGAGGCATGCCGCTGGATTGACGCCCTTGCATGCCGTTTGTGAACACGTTCAAGTTCATGCACGCATAATCCCCCGGCGTGAGCGACTCGCTCCCGCGGGAATTGAAACGCTCGGTCCAGGATGCCGGGACATCGGCTCCGTCTCTGCCGTTCATGATGTCGTCGGGTACCGCCATGTGAAATATTTTGCCGGACCGTGCGCTGTAAAAACCATTCTCCTTGAAATGCTGTGCGAGTGTGACTTGCCCTCCGCCCTTGTAGCGGCTGTACATGAAGGAGGTGCGCGACGGAAGACACCATGAGCCCTGGCAGTAGGCGCGGTCGAAGACCAGACCCCCTTTTGCAAGTTTGTCAATGTTCGGCGTCTTGCAGGTCTTGTTTCCGTAGCATCCTAAAGCGCCCGCCCTCAAGTCATCGGAGACCATGAAAAGCACGTTCCGGATGGGTGGGTTGGGCGATTGCCCGCGCAGGGCCGTTAGCGAGCAGAAAATCAGCAGCGCCATTATCGGTGGTTTTCTCATGCGTGAATTCATAGTCCGTCGAGACTGTTGTATTCCAGTGGGCCAGGTGTTCATTCTCTTTGACGCGGAGGTCAGGTGCGTCCAGATGATTGCGCTGATGTCCGTGCCCTCGCCAATCCTCAATCCCGTTGCCTGTAGAGACGCTGGATTCTGAGCGGATCGGGCCCCGAACTCCTGCGGCAGCTCGGCCCCGGCAATCGCTGTGCCGGTCCGTTTTACAAAGTCCCGGCTGTGCAGACTGAGGTTGTTTGGCATGTGGATACCTTCTGATTCTAGGGGATCTAACCTCGCAATCAATACCACGAACGGGTTATTCATCCAGTGCCGTGCCCTCATTTGGGAATAGAGGCAGGGCCGTGGGATCTGGCGTCTGACGGTTTCCAGGCTCGGGATTCTTCCGGGTTTGCCGGGTTGGCACCAGTCGCGCAGCTAGGCTAAACCAGGTCGTCCACCAGCAGGGGCGGGTATGGTTGTTTTCACGGATCGGGTCTGCAAAGAGGCCGCCGGGGTTGGATTGAGCATCCGCCTTTTAGCTGAAAACCCTTGCTATCATTTCCGGGATTTTGATAATCAACACTTGATGACCCTGACGCATTTGCTCCCGCTCCAGCGCCAGTTTGCGGCCGGCACCATTGGCAATCCAGACATCCTTTTCACCAGCGTCAAAACCGGCACTTAAACCGTCATCCCACCCGCCATGAACACCGGAAAACTCAGCCCCGATCAGATCGCCGCTTATCACCGCGACGGCTATGTCATCGTCAAAAGTCTTTTTGATCCGGAGGAGATCGAGCTGTTGCGCCGGGCCAGCAAGGAGGACAAAGCCCTGGACGATCACGCATTCAGCAAGGATGACGGCACCGGTGCCAGGGTCCGGCTCTCTCTCTGGAACCACCCCGGCGAGGGCATCTACGGAATGTTTGCCCGCTGCCGCAAGCTTGTGGATTCAGTCGAGCAACTGCTTGGGGACGAGGCGTATCATTACCATTCCAAGATGATCATGAAAGACGCCCGGGTGGGCGGCGCTTGGGCGTGGCATCAGGATTACGGTTACTGGTATCAGAACGGCGTGCTGTATCCGGATTTGTGCAGTGCGTCGATCGCTGTGGACCGCGCCACGCGGGAAAACGGATGTCTGCAGGTGCTCAAAGGCTCGCACAAGCTGGGGAGGGTGGACCACGTGCTTTCGGGTGATCAAGCGGGGGCGGATCCGGAGCGGGTGCACGAGGCCAAGAAACGCATGGAGCTGGTTTATTGCATGATGGAACCTGGCGATGTGGTTTTCTTTCACGGCAACCTGCTTCACGCCTCTGACCGGAACGACTCCGAGCACCCCCGCTGGTCCATGATTTGTTGTTATAATTACAAACAGAACGATCCATTCAAGGATGCGCATCATCCCCGCTACACTCCGCTGGCCAAGGTGGCCGATGAAATGATCAAGCAGGTCGGGGTCAAGCGGTTTGCCGACGACAGCTCGAATGTGGCGTGGCTTGATGACAAGCAGGATGTGAGTGCGATCGTCTTGAAGGACAAATCCGCCGCGCAATAATCCGCCCGCCCTGCGCATCATTCTTCCCCTGAATTCACATGGATCCCAATCCGCCTCCCAAGCTGCGCTTTGCCCTGAACCTCTGGACGCTGGTGGGGCACCCTTCCGGGGTGAACGAGTGGACGCTGGATGAAAAACTGCATGCGGTCAAAGCCGCCGGCTTCGATGCCGTCAATTCCTTTGCCTTGCCAGCGATCACCAGTCGTCTGCCGGGGCTGGGTTTGGGCTTCGCCGGAGGCTTTAATTTCCCCCAGGAACACGAGTTTGAGGCCTTGATACGGGCCCAGATGGCCGCCGGCGCGGAAACCATCAACGTGCAGCTTGGCGGTCACGACACCCCGGTGGCCG
Organism: uncultured Verrucomicrobiota bacterium; assembly: GCA_903873415.1. Lineage (GTDB taxonomy): Bacteria > Verrucomicrobiota > Verrucomicrobiia > Limisphaerales > CAIQOK01 > CAIQOK01. Next base: position 14,170 of record CAIQOK010000175.1, read on the forward strand.
AAGCGGTCCGGCTCGTCTTGCTTTTGATGGCGGAGGCTCAACGGCAGGGGGCCGGGGTCCATCTGGAAATCCATCGGGGCACCTGCACGGAGACTCCGGAGAAGGCCTATGCCATTGCCGATGCCTATCACCAGTCGACGGGCAAGCTGCTGCGGATGAACCACGATTTCTCGCACCTGGCCGTTGTCAAACACCTGATGCCGGAGGAATTCTCCAAGCGGCTTCTGGTCCGGCGCGACTTGGTTCAGAACGCCAATCTTATCCATTGCCGCCCATTCAACGGGCACCACTGTCAAGTGCCGGTCACCGACGGTCGCGGCGGACTGACCCGCGAGTTTCTGGACTATCTCCCCTTCGTGGAAGATGTGTTCCGTTGTTGGCTGGAGGGATCCCGCCCCCAGCATCAACTCTGGGTCGTGCCGGAACTGGGGCCGGTCGACTCGGGTTATGGGATCAGCACCTGGCCTGCGCCTTGGGAGGATGCGCTGGTGCTCAAGGCGGAGTTGTTAAAAGTCTGGCGGCGGGCCATCCTCAAACCATGACCCCGGCCTCCTTTGATCTTGCAGCAGGCCCCCCTTCGCCGCAGCGCAAGGATTATCGCATCGGCATTCTCGGCAGCGGCTTCATCGTAAATGACTGTCATCTGGTCGGCTACCGGCAGGCCGGGTTCAATCCGGTCGCCTTGGCTTCGCGCACGCCGGAGAATGCCGCCAGGGTCGCCGCGCGTCATTCCGTGTCCAAGGTCTACCCCACGTGCGAAGAGCTGCTTGATGATTCCAGTCTTGAGGTGCTCGACATTGCCGTGCCGCCGGATGCGCAGTTGGCGTTGATTAAAGCCGCCTGCGCCCGCGGGACGCTCAAAGGCATCCTCGCCCAAAAACCTCTCGGGATGAATTATGCCGAGGCGCTGGAGGCGGTGCTCTGCTGCGAGGCGGCGGGCATCACCTTGGCCGTGAACCAGAATATGCGTTACGACCAGTCCGTGCGCTCCGCCAAAACGCTGCTCTCCAACGGCACCCTGGGCGAGCCGGTGTTCGCCACCATCGATATGCGCGGCATCCCGCACTGGATGCCTTGGCAGGCTCGTCTGGGCTGGGTTACCCTGCGCGTCATGTCCATCCATCACCTGGATTGTTTCCGCTATTGGTTCGGCGATCCGGAAGGGATCTATTGCAGCACCCGGCCCGATCCGCGCACGGGCTTTCCCCACACCGATGGCATCTGCGCCTACATTCTCGAATATGCCGCAGGCCTGCGCTGCGTGGCGATTGACGACACATGGACCGGTCCGGCAAAGGAGGGGTGCCCCGGCGACCTCGGCATCAAGTGGCGCATTGAAGGCCTCAACGGACTGGCCCTAGGCGACATTGGCTGGTGCAAAGATCCCCATACCAGTCCGTCGACGATGCGTTACGCCAGCAAGGGCGATGCGGGATTTAGCGAGCCGCGCTGGACCGGGAGCTGGTTTCCCGATGCCTTTGCCGCGACGATGGGGCAGCTTCTTGTTGCGCTTGAAACCGGGCAGGAACCCGCCATTGGCGGCCGCGACAATTTGAAGACAATGGCGCTGGTGGATGCGGCGTATTTGAGCGCCTCCCAAAAGCGGCTGGTCACCCTCTCCGAGATTCTCTCCCCACCTCAACCCCATTAACCCGCACCCATGAAACTTGGCATCATCAACAGCGCCTTCGCCCAGGCCGGCGTGGACACCCTCACCGGCCTGCGGCAGATTGCCCGAATCGGATTTGATTGTGTGGACATCTTCACCGAGGCCATGACTCTTACCAAAAAGGAGAAGTTGCTCATCGCCCGGACCTGTGAGAAAGCCCGACTGCCCATCGTCTCCCTGCCGGTGGTGGCGGTTGGCCTGGTGGATTTCAACGACCCGGTCCGCGCTTTTCATCTGGAGCGGTGCAAGAGGTTCATTGATTTGGCAGCCGAGTGGGGTGCCAAGAACATCCTGCTCGTGCTGGGCGAGTATCTTTGGCAGCGCGAAGTCATACCGCCCGCCGCGCAATGGCAGTGGGCCTTGGAAACCTGCCGCCAACTGGGCGATTACGCCGGCAAGAGGAATCTGGACATCGCCCTGGAACTGGAACCCTTCCGACTGAGCCTGCTCAACAGCGTGGATGAAATGCTCCGTTTCGTGAAGGATTGCCGCCATCCACGGGTCCGGGCCAACATTGATATCAGCCATCTGGTGCTGGCCGACGCGGGTCCGCTGGAGTTGGCCAAGCTCAAGGGCAAGGCCATCCATGTCCATATCAGCGACTGTGACGGCAAGGTGCATGGAGATCTGCCGCCGGGGCGGGGGATTGTGAAATTCGAGCCTTATTTGCAGGCTATCAAGGAACTTAAGATCGATGGAGCAGTGGCCATCGAGCTGGAATATTCGCCCGACCCCAAGCGGATTGTGGAGTGGGTGCAGGAGGCTTATTCGCAAACCGACGGCTTGATGCAGTTGACCGGGTTGCGGGGGTGATTGCCATAGCGGATCGTCCACGGTTGGAAAGGCGTGATGCGTAATAAGTCCTGCGCAAACGGCGACCCGTATTGGTTTTACAATGGGATTGGTGAGCCGCTGCGTCCAATCCCGCCGCCCAAGGCCGGCAACGCAAACGGTGTAAAGGCAATTGTCACCTGCGGCGATTTGATGCAAGATGCCCGGGTGATCGCCCGAAACTCAAGCGATGTGTTCGCCGCAGCCCGAGCCGCCCAAGGTCTTCTTCAGTCTGCCGCGGCAAATCCCCACTCTCTGTGACGACATCTCTTCAATCCACGCTGGACTATCAGCCTGTCTGCCTGAAGTTTGGCACCAGCGGCCGGCGCGGTCGGGTGGTGGATCTGACCCAATTGGAAGTCTACCTCAATGCGCTGGCCGAGGTGGAGTATTTGCAGTCGCTGCCGCTTTCGCAGGGAGGCGTCGCCCCGGGCGACGAGTTTTTCTTTGCCTGCGATCTGCGCCCCAGTTCCAGTCAGTTTGATGGCGCCCAGCAGGGGCGGGGAGAGATTGCCCAAGCCATCGCCCGAGCTCTGGCGGAGGCGGGGATGCGGCCGGTGTATTTGGGCCAGATTCCCACGCCGGCCTTGTCTGCCTTTGCGCTGGAACGGCGCAAGGGGAGCATGATGGTGACCGGCAGCCATATTCCCTTCGACCGGAACGGATATAAAACCAACACATCCCGGGGCGAGCTGCTTAAAAGGGACGAGGCACCCATCCAGGCCCGGGTGGACCAGGTGCGGCAGCGTGTTTACAGCCAGCCGTGGGTGGAGTCACCGTTTGACCGTCGCGGCATGTTCAAGAGCGGTCATTCCGAACTGCCCGCCACCAACCCGGCGGCCTTTGAATCCTTCCTCCGTCGCTACACTGATTTCTTTCCCGCCGCTGGTTTGAAGGGCCGCCGCTTTCTGGTCTATCAGCATTCAGCCGTCGGGCGTGATCTCTTGGTGGAGCTGCTTCGCCGCTTCGAGGCGGAGGTTGTCCCGGCCGGGCGCAGCGAGACCTTCGTGCCCATCGACACCGAGAACATCGAGTCGGCGCAGTTGGCCGCCATTCAGGCCCTGGCCGATGATGCCTGGCAGACCCATGGGCCTTTGGACGCGGTGGTGTCCACCGATGGAGACAGCGACCGGCCCCTGCTCTTGGGGCTCGAGCCGGAGGGGAAAGGCTGCCGGGTCCGCTTTTTTGGCGGGGACTTGATCGGAATGATTGTCGCCGAATTTCTCGGCGCCGATGCCGTGGTTGTGCCCATCAGTTGCAATGATGCCGTGGATTATGGCGCCCTCAAAAATGTCGTCGCCCCAAAAACGCGGATCGGATCGCCCTTTGTGATCGAGGGGATGCAGTCGGCTCTGGCACAAGGGTGCAAAGCGGTCTGTGGCTGGGAGGCTAATGGAGGGTTTCTCACCGCGACGGAATTCAAGCGGGAGGGGCGCGTGCTTAAGCCTCTTCCGACAAGGGACGCTTTTCTGCCGCTGCTGGCCGTGTTGTTCCGCGCGGTGGAGGCCCAGACAAGCCTCTGTGCCCTGTTTGACCGGTTGCCCCCGCGTTTCAGCCGGGCCGCTTTGCTCAAGAATTTTCCCCGCCCCGCCAGCCTGAGTCTGGTGAGGCTTTTTTCCCCCGCGGACAACCGGGTCCGGGAACTTTTGTTCAAGGGCGGAGAAGGTTTGGCCCTCGCCGCAGGGGGGGGGGCAAGTTGAGGTTGCGCCGGGCGAAGCCCTGAGATTCAACGAGCTGGCCGCCGGGCTGGAAGGGTTCTTCAGCCGCGACCTGGGCTTTTCCCGGATCGCGGGCATCAACTACACCGACGGGGTGCGGATTTATTTTGCCGACGGTGAGATTGCGCATATTCGGCCTTCGGGCAATGCGGACGAATTACGCATCTACGCCGTGGCTTCCAGTCCCGAACGCGCGGAGCGCATGGTCCAACTGGGCGTGGCTGAGCCGGCCGGGATTTTGCGCCGGATGGAAGCGGCGACGTCCGAAGCCCTCCAGCAAGAGGCCATTGAGGATTTCCTGAGGCGCCCCCGGTTGGTCAAGCTGCAGGGCGCGGTGCAGCACTACGACTGGGGCGGTCGCCAGTTTATCGCCGGTCTGCTCGGGCAACCGCAGCCTTCCGCCCAACCCTGTGCGGAGTTGTGGATGGGGACGCATGCCAACGGGCCGTCTGCGGCCTTGCTGGATGCCGCCGAGGTGCCTCTTTCCGGGTTGATCGCCGCTGCTCCGCGGCAAACCCTCGGGGAAACTGTCGCGGCGCGTTATCACGGCCGGCTTCCCTATTTGTTCAAGATCCTCGATGCGCGCAAAATGCTTTCGATCCAAGCGCATCCGACCCTGGTGCAGGCGGCGGCGGGCTTTGAGCGCGAGGAGGCTGCGGCGATCGAACTGTCCGCCCCCACCCGCAATTACAAGGACAGAAACCATAAGCCCGAGGTCCACGTGGCATTGACCGAATTCTGGATGCTGCATGGGTTCCGTCCTCCGGCGGAGATCGCAGCCACCTTTGCGGTTGTGCCGGAGTTGAGTGCGCTGCTGCCGGACTTTGCCGTGCGATTGGCCGGGGCGCGGGATTCCTCCGCCCAAGCCGGCTTGCTGCGCCAGCTTTATGAAACGGCCATGACGCTGCCGCAGGCGGCGATTGATGAAATCCTCAACCCTTTGCTGGCAAGGTTGGAAATCGGGCCGCCGCCTTCCAAGGACACTGCGGATTACTGGGCTTTGCGGGCGGCCCGGGATTTTCCCCTGCCTGGCGGGCATCGGGATCGGGGCATTTTATCCGTTTACTTTTTGAACCTGATCCGGCTGGAGCCTGGGGAAGCCACCTACCAGCCAGCCGGCACGCTGCACGCCTATCTGGAAGGGGTGAATGTGGAGTTGATGGCCAATTCGGACAATGTGCTGCGCGGCGGTTTGACACCCAAGCGGGTGGATGTGCCGGAATTGCTCCGGATCCTGCGATTTGAAGGCGAAGCCCCGCGCATCCTCTCCGGCCGCGAGGTGTCCGAGGTGGAGCGGGTCTATTCCACACCCGCCGCCGAATTCCAACTCAGCCGCGTGCGGCTCGCCGCTTCACACTCCTTCGTCCGGGACCCTTCCGCCGGACCGGAAATCTGGATCCAGTTGGCGGGAGAGGCGCGGGTGCAGGCCGGCCCGCAGAGGCTGGAGTTGGGGCGGGGCGGGATCTTTTTCGCCCCGGCTGGAGTGGGTTTCACCCTGACATCGGGGGATGAAGAGTCCGTTCTGTTCAGGGCGGCTGTGCCAATGGAGTCTTCATTGGGAGCGGAACCGAAATAAAGCAGCAGCGGCCGGGTGAAACCGGCCTTCGAGATCGGACTGCGCCAGGGGATTGGTCCTGTGCGTGATTCCTGGTCTCAGCCGGCCTAAGTTGGCCGGTTCGTTTCAGGATTTCAGGCTTCGCGAATTGGAAACGGTGGTGGCAGCCTTTGAGCGCCGTGTCGGACGGCGCTTGAAAAGTAAAACAGAAAAAACGGGAAGGGCATGGAAACCGGTATAGGGCTGTTTGGAATTTCTGGTTTCAGCCCGGCCGCTTGAATCTGAGGCTTGAAATAAACCGAAGGCTCGTTAAGATTTCGGGCAATGTCTCTTTCTGGAACTTCGGTCCTTCCCAAGCCTTGGACGCAGTCCGACTCCGAACTTCCAGCTTGGATTCGATGTTGGCGGGAGTGGATATTTTGGCCTGCCAATGTCCTGTTCTGGATGCTGCTGGGATTGGGGAGTTTTTTTGTGCTGGAGATTTACCGGCCGGATGTTTTGAACCGCATCCAAGTTGTGCCCCTGCGGTGTGGGTTCGGGTTTCTTTCCAGCTGCCTGCTGCGGTGGGGCTACCGGCGTCCTTTTTTTTTCCGGCGCAGCCTGCTGTGCCGGATCTCAATCGTGCTGGGCTGTTCGCTGGGCATCGCGCTGCTCGAGGCGTTCCTGCAATCGATTGGGATGCCCCGGTTGCAGGGGATATTGGTCCCAACACCGCACTCGTATTTGCGGTTGTTGGGTTTGCGCATGGTGGTGGTGTTTCTTTGGAGCTTGATGTATTTCGGGCTTTCCGCGATGATTCGGGAACAGGTGCTGGAGCGCCGCAACTTGGAGGTAGCCGCGATCAGCCGGCTCAGCGAACTTCGCCAACTACAGGCTCAAATCAACCCCCACTTTCTCTTTAACTCGCTCAATGCCATCCTGGCCGTCCGCACCGACCCCGTGGCGGTGGCCGAGGTGACTCACAGTCTCTCCAGTTTTCTGCGGTTCTCCTTGCACAAGGTCGCCGTTCTGGAACCGCTGGCCCGCGAACTCGACGCCCTGGAGCACTACCTGTCCATTCAAAAATTCCGCTTCGGCAACGATCTGATCTGCAGCCTCCAGTGCCAGCCCGCCGCCCGCGATTTCCTCGCCCCACCCATGCTGATCCAGCCCCTCCTGGAAAATGCAATCGCCTACGGCAAGGAGACGAGCGATGGCCCGCTACAGATTCACATCTCCGCCACCTTGGAGCGGGAGATACTCCTAGTGACCGTGGCCAACACGGGTCGATGGGTCGCGCCGGGAACGCTCTCCTCCCCCGGAACGGGCATGGATAATTTGAGCCGGCGTTTGCGGTTGATCCTCGGCGAGTCCGCCACCCTGACTTGGGAGTCCGATGCGACCTGGGTCCGGGTCTTTGTCCGGATCCCAAAAAACGCAAGCAGGCAGGCAGGCAGTGGTTTCTCCCCTTTCCCTGTATGATCACCGCGCTGCTTGTGGATGACGAGCCTCTGGCCATTCGCTATCTGGCCGAACTCCTGGCCGGTTATCCTTGGTTGCAGGTCGTGGGCATGGTCAAAAGCGTCTCCGAGGCACGTTGTTTTCTGGAGCGGCGCATCCCCGATCTGATCTTTCTGGATGTCGAGATGCCCCGGGGTTCCGGCTTGGACCTTTTGCCTGTGCTCCCCCCGGCCACCAAGGTGGTGTTTGTCACCGCCTATGAGTCCTATGCCGTCGCGGCTTTCGCCGCCGGGGCCTTGGATTATTTGGTGAAGCCCGTCCTTCCCGATCGGCTCGGGCTCACACTCGAGCGCTTTGGATCCTGCGATCCGGACACGGTTGATCCGGAAGCGGAGTCGCCGGCCGGGGAAGACGGCAAAACAACCACCGTCTTTTGCCGCAAAGAAGGCAAGGCCAATTTGATCAACTTGTCTCAAATCGCATGGATTGAAGGACTTCAAAACTACACCCGCGTGCAAATCCGCGGCGCCAGTCAGGGCAGCCTTTTCCGTCGGCGTCTTTCCGACTGGGCGGTGGAACTTCCCGAGTCGGCTTTTCCTCGCCTGGGGCGTTCGTTTATTTTGCAATTGGCCCTCATCCGCAATGTGGAGTGGCGATCGCGGGACGAAACACTGTTGTTCTTTCAGGATGTGACCGAACCGGTCGTGATCAGTCGCACTTATTCCGCGCGGTTGAAGACGTTGTTGATGCGCGGCGCTTCCATGGAGTGACGGCCGCACTCCTTTCGAGTCCGGGTTCCGGTCCGCCCCGCGGCGCAAAGTGCAGACCAGATGGCGTATGACCGGTGATCAAAGCGGGGGGCTATGCGAAAAACGCCAGGTCTGCGTGATCCTTGCGTCGTGCGCCACAGGGGAGGGGACTGAAGCCTGAAGGAGCAACGAACAAGAAATCCGCGCCTGTGCCTTTAAAACCTTCGGTCGCAGGTCGGCGCGAGGTGAGGCTCAACGCTCGTCTGCCCGGTCTATTGTTTTTTTAGGCTAACCACGCAGTGGATTGCAGAACAATTCCACCATCTTGAACCAAACTTGAATTTGTGCAGGCAATGAGGAGGGCCTCAGGAGGTTCTTGGGAGGATAGCTCAAGGAACAGCTTTGGGCAGGGAAGGCGCAGGTGGGTTTCCCTGAACCTCTTGTTGGTCGCGGCCCTTGTTTGACCTAAGATTCTGAAAATAAGGATGGTGCGCGATACAGGTTTCGAACCTGTGACCCCTACCGTGTCAAGGTAGTGCTCTACCACTGAGCTAACCGCGCAACGAGCGGAAATCCAGCATTGCAAAGATGCTGGGGGGGTGCAAGCGCGATTTGTCACAAAAATAAGGTTCGGCGTCTCTTGACCTTTGCCGGGAATCTGAGAGGATACGCTATTCGGTCACACCTTTTGCCCAGTCTGGCAGGCGGTCGCCTGCGATTCCCGTTCGCGCCCGTTTCTGGCGTCGGTTGTGTTGGGGCAGGGGTGAGCCGGTTATTTACGATATGCAGCACATTCGAAACATTGCGATCATAGCGCACGTTGACCATGGCAAGACCACGCTCGTGGACTGCCTCTTGAAACAATCCGGCACCTTCCGGGCCAACCAGCACGAATCCTCCGTGGAGCGGTTGATGGACTCGATGGATTTGGAACGCGAGAAGGGTATCACCATCCGCGCCAAAAACGCCGCATTCAAATACAAAGACTTTCATATCAACATCGTCGACACGCCCGGACACGCGGATTTCGGCGGCGAGGTGGAGCGGATCATGAACATGATCGACGGTGTGCTGCTGGTGGTGGACTCGGCCGAGGGTCCGCAGGCCCAGACTCGTTTTGTGCTGCGCAAGGCGCTGGAAGCGGGGGCCAAGCCGATTGTGGTCATCAATAAAATCGACCGTGAGAACGCAAACCCCAAGAAGGTGTTGGATCTGGTGTTCGAGCTTTTCATGTCGCTCAACGCCACGGACGAGCAGTTGGATTTCCCCTTCATTTATTGCTCGGCCAAGGAAGGTTACGCGAAGCTCGAACTCGACCATGTCAGCGGCACGATGGAGCCTCTTTTCGAGGCGATCACCAAGCATATTCCGCCGCCTCGCGCCAAGGCAGGCGAGGGATTTCAGTTGCTGGTGGCCAATCTGGATTACAGCGACTATTTGGGTCGTATCGCTTTCGGAAAGATTTACGAGGGCAAGGTGAAGATTGGAGATCCGGCCATTTGTCGTCACGGCAACGGCAAGATCACCAAGAACAAAATAACCGCTATCTATCATTTCGAGGGGATGAAGCGGATCGAAGTCCAGGAGGCCCACGCCGGCGACATTGTCGGGCTGGCAGGGTTCGAGGAGGTGTTCATCGGTGAGACGATCTGCGACTCCGAGTTGCGGGCGACCTTGCCGTATATTCCGATTGATCCCCCCACGATCCAAATGCAGTTTGCCGTCAACGACGGGCCGCTGGCGGGGCAGGATGGCAAGTTGGTGACCGCGCGGCATATTTGGGACCGGTTGGTGAAGGAGATACGGACCAACGTTGCGCTGCGGATAGAGCCCACGAGTGATCCCAAGATATTCGCGGTTAGCGGGCGTGGAGAGATGCAGATTGCCATTCTTGTTGAGCAGATGCGTCGCGAGGGGCACGAGGTTTTGGTTTCGCGTCCGGAGGTGCTTTGGAAAAAGGGGCCCAATGGCGAGCCTCTGGAACCGATCGAGAAGTTGTTCGTGGAGGTTCCGAGCGAAAACCTTGGCACCATCATGGAGAATCTCTCCAATCGCAAGGCGCAGATCACCAATATGAACCATGTCGGAAATCAGGTTTCCGTCGAGGCGCTGGTGCCCATGCGCGGTCTGATCGGTTTTGAGACCGATCTGGTGAACTCCACCAAGGGCATGGGGGTGATGAGCCACTTGTTTCATGAGTATGGCGAGGACCGGGGAGAGATTGCCGCCCGCAAGAACGGCTCGTTGGTCTCCATGGATAATGGCGAGGCTACTTCCTATGCCTTGAACATGGTGCAGGAGCGCGGCCGGCTGATGGTGGAGGCCGGGGATCAGATTTACGTGGGCATGATTGTGGGTGAAAACACCCGTGAGAATGACATTCCTGTCAATCCGGTGAAGGAGAAACGCCTGACAAACATGCGTTCACAGGGGGACGGCAAGGGGATTCATCTGGCCCCGCCGCTCAAACTCTCCCTGGAGCGTGCGCTGGAATACATCGATGTGGACGAGTATGTGGAAGCAACGCCGAAGAATCTCCGGCTCCGTAAAAAAGAGTTGGACGAGAACAAGCGCAAGCGTGGCGAGAAGGCGCGCTCGATTAAATTCATTTCTGAATAGTCTTTGAGGTGTCTTGTGTCAGCGGCCCGGCCTGAGCAAGGCCGGGCCTTTTTTTTGTTCAACATCCACCCCAGTTCCGCTAAACCTTGAGCATGCTAGGCGAGACCGCAGCTCTGACTGCCGTCCTGAAAAGATATTTCGGGTATGGTTCCTTTCGTCCCCTGCAGGAGGACATCATCCGCGATGCACTGTCGGGTCGGGATGTTTTCGCCGTCCTGCCAACCGGGGGAGGCAAGTCGCTGTGTTTCCAGTTGCCCGCCCTGGTCCGCCCCGGGTTGACGGTGGTGGTTTCGCCGCTCATTGCTTTGATGAAGGATCAGGTGGATGCCTTGCAGGCTGCGGGGGTGGCTGCAACCTTTTTGAATTCTTCGCTGGCTCAGGGTGAATCGCGTCCCCGGTTGCGAGGCTTGCACCGTGGGGAGTTCCGGCTGCTCTACGTCGCGCCGGAGCGACTGCTGCTCTCCGGGTTTGTTGAGGACCTGAAGAAGTGGCAGGTGAACCTCTTCGCCATCGACGAGGCCCATTGCATCAGTGAGTGGGGGCACGATTTCCGTCCGGAATACCGGCAGATTGCGTCCTTGCGCCAGCAGTTTCCCGGAGTGCCGGTCATGGCGCTGACAGCCACGGCCACCCAACGGGTGCGCGGGGATATTGTCAGGCAGCTGCAGCTTCAGGATCCGCGCTGTTATGTGGCGAGTTTCAACCGGCCGAACCTGACCTATCGTGTGTCAGCCAAGTCCGGCGCTTACGAGCAAATTCTCTCCTATATCCGCCGCCGCCCCCGGGAAAGCGGCATTGTCTACGTGCAGGCCCGCAAGACAGCGGAAGATCTGGCCCGGAAATTAAGCGCCGACGGTGTCAGATCCGCACCCTATCATGCCGGTTTGACGCCGACGGAGCGCTCGAAAAATCAGGAGGCTTTTTTGCGCGACGAGGTGCGCGTCGTCTGCGCCACCATTGCCTTTGGCATGGGGATCAACAAGCCCAACGTGCGGTTTGTCATTCACCATGACCTTCCGAAAAATATTGAGGGTTACTATCAGGAAACCGGCCGCGCGGGCCGCGACGGATTGCCCGGTGAATGCCTGCTACTCTTCAGTCCGGGCGACCGCATCAAGCAGATGCGTTTTATCGACGAGAAACCCAATCCTGAGGAGCGCGAGGTGGCGCGTGCGCAGCTGGAGCAGATGCTGCATTACGCCGAGGTGTCATCCTGCCGGAGAGAGTTTCTACTGGGCTATTTTGGCGAGCGCTTCGGGTACCCCGCCTCGGATTCCGGCGATCCCCTGACCAACGAACCGGTCAACTGCGGGGGATGTGACAACTGCCTTACGCCGCGTGCCACATGGGACGGAACGGTTGCGGCCCAGAAATTTCTCTCTTGTGTCTATCGGATTCGGGAGAAAAGCCGCTTTGGCGTTGGTATCCTTCATGTGGGGGAGGTTCTTTGCGGGGCGGAGACCGAGAAGATTCGCAAGTTCGGGCATCAGTCGCTTTCCACCTATGGCATTGGCAGCGAGCATAGCCGTGCCGAGTGGGGGGCGATCGGGCGGGAGCTGGTGCGATTGGGGTTGCTCTTTCAGAATCCGGAAAGGTTTCACAGCGTGGAATTGACCGAAGCCGGCAGGGCGGCGCTGCGCGCGCGGCAAAAAATCACGCTCACTAGGCCCGTTGCCATTCCCGCTACCGAGGTCAAGAAGGTCGGCCAAATCGACTGCGACGAAGTTCTCTTTGACCAGTTACGCACGCTGCGCAAGCAGTTGGCCGACGAGAGGGGGGTTCCGGCCTACATCGTTTTTTCGGACGTGGCTCTTCGGCAGATGGCGCGATTCTATCCACGGACCGACGCCGAGTTTTCCCGCATCAGCGGCGTTGGTGAGAAAAAACTTCGTGAATTCGGTGTGCTGTTTCTGGCCGCCATCGCCACTCATCTCCAATTCAATCCACGCCAGATTTTCGCTGAGGACTCGTTTCGCTGAAGGGAAGGGCCGGAGCGCTGAAAAGCTGGAATTGATTCCGCCGGACAAATCTGTGATTGCGCGTGGCGATCAATGTTTTTGATGACATCATCAACACGACACCCGCGGCCCCGCCGCCGATCATGAACCCGCCTAGGATCAAGGCCAAGACGACGATGCCCAAGGTGATGATCACGGGCGCTTGGCAGGTATGCCCTGAGGGAGTGAGCCTGACTCGTAGCGGTGCATGTAGGAGCGGACCGCGAGAATTGCCTGGGCATGAATCTGACAGATCCGGGATTCAGTGAGGCCGAAGACTTGTGCGATCTCCCGCAGGTGGAGGTCTTCAACGTAATAAAGGGCGAGCACTTTGCGTTGGATCTCGGGGAGTTGGTTGAGTCGTTTAAGGATCAGGGCTTTCAACTCGCGGCGGGAGACCTCCTCCACCGGACTGTCCTGGTCGGGATGGGCAAC
>CAIQOK010000176.1 GCA_903873415.1 uncultured Verrucomicrobiota bacterium
CTGGTGCGCGATTACGAGACCACGGACTCCAGCGCAGAGGCTTTGGTATATATTGCAATGATACGAATCCAACTCCGCAGACTCGCTTGATTGCTGGACGATCATGACTTTTCAGACAGGCTCTTAGAGATACAAACACTTTTCACATCATGTTTAACAGAGACAAAAACCCATCCCGGAATTATATGATCAAGCGCAGTGACCCCCTGAAGTCGCGCCAGTCGCGCCGCGAATTCGCAAAATTAACCCTCGGCGCACTGGCCTGCAGCGGCCTGGCGCCCCTGCTATCCGGGCGAGCTGAGACGCGGGCCGGGCAGTCGGGGAAACCGGATTCAAAGGTGGCAGGAGTGCAACTAGGCCTGAACGTGCCCTACAGTTTCGGCAAGCCCCAGATGAGCGGCGAGGAGATTCTCCAAAGCTGCGCTCTGTTGGGCATCAGCGCCGTTGAGTTAAGAACGCAGCCGGTGGAGGCCTTTCTGGGGGCTCCCGCCGCGGCAGCGGGCGATCCCGGACCGCTCCGACGCTGGCGGCAGACAGCCTCACTGGAGAGGGTGAAGGAGTTCCGCGCCCATTACGAAGGGGCAGGTGTGAAGATAGAGATCGTAAAGGTGGACGGGATGTTCACCATGACGGACGGGGAGCTGGACTATGCTTTTGGCCTGGCCAAGGCGCTGGGAGGGCGGGCCATTTCCACCGAGATTTCGCATGAGAAGGATGCTCTCAAGCGTGTCGGCGGCTTTGCAGACAAGCACCGGTTCATGGTGGGGTATCACGGCCATGCCACCACCACTCCGGAACACTGGGAGACTGCTTTCTCACTGGCCAACCACAATGGGGCAAACGTGGATCTGGGACATTTCGTTGCGGGCAACAACTGTTCCCCAGTGCCGTTCATTCAAAAGCATCATCAGCGGATCACCCATGTGCACCTGAAGGACCGCAAGTTTCATAACGGACCCAACACGCCCTTTGGCCAAGGGGACACGCCTATAATCGAAGTATTGCAGCTGCTCCGGGACAAGAGGTGGGAGATTCAGGCAACGATCGAGTTTGAATACAAGGTTCCCTCAGATTCCGACCGGATGAAGGAGATAGCTCGGGCCTTGGCTTATTGCCGGAAAGCGCTGACCTGAGATGCCGGAGCGGGTGGCGCAGCACGCGGCAAACCCGCAACAAAGCCGCGGGATTCCTTGTGACATCCGATTAAACCTAAAAACCGCACTTGGGATCAACCGCGGTTCTCCGACCACCCGAAAGTAACTTTGAGATAGAACTGAAGTAACCATGAAGCGCATGGAGTGCAGGGAGGGGGATGAATGAATTTTGTGACGGCGCAACATCTCTCGCCAATGCCTTGTGGCCGCCGACGTAAAAAGGCACTCCCGAGGGGGGCTAATCGCAAAGCGCGAAGAGCGAAGATCAAAGGGGAACTCCAGAGCCGGAGGCGCGGCGGGCGAGCCATTCGAAGGGGACATCAGTGATTTTGCGGGCGATCTGGCGCAGAAAGTCGCCGGGGATGAGGGTTGCTGCGCCCGGGATGGGCGCACTCCGCAAACCAAAACCGTCGCCTTGGGATTCCAACTGCGGCGCAGTTGGCGCCAACCCCATCCGCAGCTGCTCATAGCGGCCTCTCATTACCTGCCGCCACTCCCCGCTCACCGCCATAGCGCACTGCCACCTGTTCGGGCGTCGCCACGCCCCGATTCAGGTCCGTCACATGCCCGTGATTTCATCCCCAAGCGTTTCCCAGAACCAGATCCTGCGGGTGATCCCGAGGTGCTTGAGAAAAACGCTCCATGCGGCCAGACCGCCGCAAGGCGTGTGCACCTCTTTTGTTCGTGTGACCGTGAATTTCCCCGGCAAGGTGACCCCAGGAAATCTCATCCTTTCCTTCGCCCGCCAATTGAACCGAAGCCGGCGATGCAAAAGCCTTCATCGCCCCGGATTTTATTCACTTATCCAATTCTTGACCACGACTTCAATTGCGGAGATTAGGTTGAAAACGACCGGCCACCTGAGCGAACACGCCCCGGCAAAATGCGACCGAACCTGGGACGCAGACCGAACAAGTCCCCTGCCCTGCGGCAATCTATCCATAAAGGCAAGACCGACGGGGACTGTGCCCCCTGACCAAACCCCGCAACGGACCACCTCCCGCAGTAGTTGAATTGGGACAATCGGGTTCAGAACTGCGGGGCCGACCGCCCTGCCAACTCTTTGGCCAGCCGAATGGCCGCCAGCATCGACGACGCTTCAGCCATCCCCCGCCCCGCTATGTCGTAGGCCGTGCCGTGATCGGGCGAGGTGCGGATGAACGGCAAGCCCAGGGTCCAGTTAACCCCGTTGTCAAAGGCAGCCAGCTTCAAAGGACCCAAGCCTTGATCGTGGTACATCGCCACCACCGCATCGAAATCACCGCGGATTGCCTGATGAAAGACCGTGTCGCCACTCAATGGGCCGATAACGTCCAAGCCCCTTTGCCGGGCGGCGGCAACAGCGGGTTCGATGATGCGCGGTTCCTCGTCGCCAAACTCCCCCCCCTCGCCGCAATGGGGATTGAGGCCGCAAACGGCGATCCTGGCACGGGGCAGGCCCAGAGCGTGACAGGCCTGGGCGCTGCGTTCGATGGCCAGGTGGATTTTCTCCGGAGTCAACTTCCGCGGCACGTCACGCAAAGCGATGTGAACGGTGGCTAGGGCCACACGCAACCAACGCCCGCGCTCATCCGGCCCGAGCAACATCATCACCGAGCGGTCCGCCCCGGCAAGTTGGGAAAGAAATTCAGTTTGGCCGACAAACGGGATACCGGCGCGCACGATGGCGTGCTTGTTGACCGGCGCGGTGACGAGCGCGTCCAACTCGCCCCGCAAGCAGAGCCGGGCGCCGTGTTCCAACCAAGCCACCGCGGCTTGGGCGGCTTCAGGCGCCCCGGCGGCCAAACCAGGAATGAGGGCGGCGGCCTGCGGGTTAAACACGCCAAACCGGCAGGCCGATGCCGGCCCGGCATACGGCTCGAGCGGCAGACACAACCCAAGCTCCTGATTGAGTCGTCCGACCAGAGCCGGGTCGCCGATGATCAGAAACCGGGTGGGGTCGGATTGAGGCTGCGCGGCCAGAGCCTTGAGAGTGACTTCCGGCCCGACACCCGTGGGGTCGCCAAGAGAAATGCCAATGATCATAGACAGATTTTTATATGCCGACAAACCGAAGGCCCGGCTAGGGAACCGCGACGCGCAGGGCGGCGCGTTGAACAGAAAACCTGACCGGTAGCTCGCCGATGAGTTCGCCGTCAATTTCAAAGGCCGCGCGGGTCTGACTGGTCAGGGTGAACGAGGCGGCTTGAAAATGCCGGGCAAGACCGGGGGGCAGGGAGCGCCGCAGGAGCAGCCGGGGTCCCACCCGCAAGAGGGTCTGCCAGTCGACCTTGGGAAACACGGTTATGTCCAGCCGGCCATCCGAAGATTGCGCGCCGGGAAACAATTGGAACGCCCCGCCATAAAAGCGTCCGTTGCCGACCAGCGCCAGTTCCCCGAGGGCTGAATGTGCGCCGTCGGAAAAAGTGATTTGAGATCGGGGCCGAGCCATGGCCCGCAGTCCAGCCAACACATAAGCCAGCGGGCCGACCCTTTTTTTGTGCTGCCAGTTTACCAATTGAATGGCTTGGGCATCCAACCCGGCACCGGCCAACTGGGCGAAATACCGCCGCAGGATCCGGCCTTGATCGGAAAATTCGACGCATGGCAGGTCGATGAATTTTTCGCGGCCCTTGCGGATGACCTGCCAAGCGGCGTCCACGCGGATGGGCAGGCCCAATTCACGGGCGAAAACATTGACCGTGCCCAATGGCAGCAACCCGAGCCGGGACCGCAGAAATCCGCCGGGAACATCGCCCATACCGTTGAGCACCTCGTTAAGAGTGCCGTCGCCGCCTGCGGCCACAATGGTGCCGAATCCCTCGCGCACCGCCTCCGCCGCAAGACGGCGCGCGTCACCAGGCCCAAGGGTTTGGCGCAGCGCACCATGGCCATCCATTCGCCCGAGATACGTATGCAGATGCCGGGCTTTGTCGCCCCGGGCGGCGGGGTTAAAGATGACGCAGATGCGCACGCCCCATCTTTTGGGCGGTTTTGCGGCGGGAGTCGAGGAGAAAGACCGGTTTTTCGGCGCGGCCGCCTGTGCGGCGGGGTCGGGAAAAGTTTGTGTTCCGCCACAAAACCCGGTTAAATCAGGTCGCACTTGATGAATTCGACCCAATCAGCTCAAGCCAAACCCAACCTGCGCATCGCGATCATCGCACTGGGAGTGCTGACACTGGACCAGACCACCAAGGCTCTGGTTTTGCGCTTTCTCGGGTTTACCGAAGAACATGTGGTTGTTTCTGGTTTGTTCAAATTTGTGCACTGGCAAAACACCGGTGCGGCTTGGAGCCTTTTTCGGGGCAATAACGGCTGGCTGGCCGTTGTCGCCGCAGTGGCCTTGGTCATTCTTTACCTGAGCCGTCACCATTTCGAGTCCCGGTCAATGCTGGGACAGGTGGCCTTCGGCTTGGTCTTTGGCGGGATTACTGGAAATCTCATCGACCGGATGTTTCGCAAGCACGTGATCGATTTCCTCTACTTTTTCATCCAAGGCGGCACCGGGGAGATTGGATTTCCAGCCTTCAATGTGGCGGACAGCGCCATCTGCACCGGGGTGGGGCTGGTGTTTCTGGTGACCTGGCAGGCCGAACGAAAAGCCCGGGCGACACCCCAGCGCGGAACAAAATGAAGATCCATTCCACCCACTGCGAAGCGCTCCGATGAACTCCCGCAGTGACACCCTGACAATAACGGGAAGCCGGCCAGCCGAGCGGTTGGACGCCTTTCTTCGCATGGAGTTCCCAGCTGTCTCCCGCAGCGCAATCCAACGCATGATCGAGGAAGGCCACATCCGGGTCGATGGGCGCAAGGTCAAACCCATGCATAGCCCCCGGGCCGGCGAGGTGGTGGATGTCCACTGGCCGGAGGCCAAACCCGCGGAGGCTCAGCCGGAGGAAATCCCCTTGGACATCCTGTTCGAGGATGCTGACCTGCTGGTGGTCAACAAGCCGGCCGGACTGGTGGTGCATCCGGCCGCCGGACATGAGGAGCACACGCTTGTCAACGCCCTGCTCCATCATTGCGGCGGCAGCCTCAGCGGTATCGGCGGCGTGGCCCGGCCGGGAATCGTCCACCGGCTCGACAAGGAGACGAGCGGCTGTTTGGTCGCGGCCAAGAACGACACCACGCATCTGTCGCTTTCGGAACAGTTCGCCAGCCGGCAGGTGGGGAAAGTCTATTATGCCTTGGCCTGCGGCGAAATGCCGCGCGAGCAAGGGGAAATCCGGGCATCCATCGCGCGCCACACCTCGCACCGCAAACGCATGGCGGTGGATGACGACCGGGGGCGCGAGGCGCGGACCACTTATCGGGTAAGCGAGCGGCTGCGTTGCAGCACTCTCGCGGAGGTTGTCATCCATACCGGCCGGACCCATCAGATCCGGGTCCATTTTCAATTTCTGGGCTATCCGCTGGTGGGCGACGCCACCTATGGTGAGCGTCAGAACCAGCGCTGGCGGGAAGAGGTTGGTTTTGCCGCCCCGCGGGTGATGCTGCACGCCTTCCAGCTTTCTTTCATCCATCCCGTCACGGGAAAGAAAGTTTCCCTCGAAGCCCCCCGCCCTGCGGATTTTGAGGCTGTGCTCACCGCTTTGCGCTAAAAACACGGGGCCGCTGTTTGCAATCCCCCAGCCAATCGCCTATCAATGGGTTGCTCTATGCCCACAAACGGCGCCATCGTCCAAATCCGCAACCTGTCCAAGATTTATGCCCAGGGCGAAATCCAAGTCACAGCGCTCGACAATGTTTCCCTGGACATTGGGGCATGTGAATTTCTCACCCTGATGGGGCCCTCGGGCTCCGGAAAATCGACCCTGCTGCATATCATCGCCGGGATCGACCGTCCCACGAGCGGCGAGTGCCGCGTTCAAAACATTGATGTGACCCGGCTCAATGAATCGCGGCTGGCGGACTGGCGCAACCAAAATGTCGGGTTCGTGTTTCAGACCTTCAATTTGATTCCGGTTCTGACGGCATTTGAAAACGTGGAACTGCCGCTGCTGCTCACACAGCTCTCGCGCAAAGAGCGCCGGCAGCAGGTGGAGACGGCCTTGGATCTGGTGGGGTTGGCCGACCGGGCGCGGCACCTGCCCCGCCAACTCTCAGGTGGACAGGAGCAGCGCGTGGCCATCGCCCGGGCCTTGGTGACCGATCCAACTCTGGTGGTGGCCGACGAGCCGACAGGCAATCTCGACTCCCACTCCGCCCAGGAAGTGCTCGGAGTGCTGAAGTCGCTCAGCTCCGACGCGGGCAAAACCGTCATCATGGTCACCCACGATCCGAAGGCGGCGGCCTTTGGAACACGGACGATTCATTTGGAAAAGGGCGAGCTGATCAAGGACTGAAATGGAGGCAGAACCTGCAATTGCGAATTCCCGGTTGGAGTTTGAGCGGAACAGTTTTCCCGGAATTGGCAGGCTGGAATCGGGCTTTTGCCCCGCGTCACCATGAGTATTGGCTCCTTCATCCTCAAGAACGCCCTGCGCAACCGGCGCCGAGCACTACTGTCCATCTTGAGCGTCTCGGTCAGCCTTTTCCTGCTGGTCTCGCTGCTAGTCACCCTGCGGGAGCTCACACTTCCGCCGGAAGACATGGGCGCGGCCCTGAGGGTCGCGGTGCGGAGCAAGCTTTCCATTGCCAATCTGCTGCCCGCCCGTCAACTTAACCGCATCCAGAGCATTCCCGGCGTCTCCGCCGTCACCCCCTTCACTTGGTTTGGGGGGAAATACAAGAACGAGGAGAACATGACCTTCGCCCAATTCGCCATGGATGCGAAAAAGCTCCGGGCCGTGTTCGGCGAAGCCAAGATGTCCGAGCCGGAATATAAGGCGTTCGAATCGACACGAGATGCCTGCATCATTGGCCGGGTCACAGCGGACAAATACCAGTTCAAACGCGGGGACAGGCTCAGCTTGGAGAGCAGCATCTATCCGGTGACGTTGGATTTCACCATTGCCGGCATCTATGAGGGGACGGTGGACGACCGGAACATGCTTTTCCACCAGGAATATTTGGACGAAGCCAGCGGCAACCCCGGCTGGGTCGGAATGTGGTGGCTGAGGGTGGCTTCCCCGGACGACATGCCGCGGGTCATCACGGCGATCAACACAGCCTTTGCGAACACCTCGGCGGAGGTTCGGGCGGAGAGCGAGCGGGCCTTCCAGCTGGGTTTTCTCTCGATGCTCGGCAATGTGCGTGTGCTCATCGGCTCGATCTCGGCGGTGGTGGTATTCACGCTGGTGCTGGTGTCCGCGAGCACGATGAGCATGGCGATCCGTGAGCGGTTTCGCGAACTGGCCATCCTCAAGGCCCTGGGCTTCCGGCGTCGCGAACTGTTTGTTTTCATTCTGGCTGAAAGCGTGGGGCTTTGTCTGGCGGGGCTGGTGGTTGGGGCGGGCGGGGCATGGCTTCTCTTCACGCACGGCTATGGCGCAGGATTGGCCCTGCTGTCAGGGGCGGGAGTTGCGCTCGGAGTTGCCCTCTGGAACCTGTTCCAAAAGAGATTTTCCCAGGCCGCCATGAACCTGCCCGTGTCCGGACTTCTAGCCAGTCTGGGAATCTGGGCGTGCCGGCATCCGAACATTTCAAAAATGACGAACGGCTTTTTCATCACCTTCGAGGTCACGCCGAAAATCTTGGGATTGGCGGCGCTGGTGGCAACCGGACTGGGCATTGTGGCCAGCATCGCCCCGGCCATTGCCGCGGCCCGCATGAGCGTGGTCAGCGGTTTGAAAACACTGGATTGAAGCATGGCCTTGCCGCTCACCTACAACCTCCGCAATGTGCTGGTCCGCTGGCGCGCCACACTGGCCACCATCCTCGGCATCGCACTGGTGGTCGCCGTCTTCATTCTGATCCAATCCCTGGCGGCCGGCCTGGAGCAATCCGGACGCAACACGGGAGATCCGAGAAACCTGATGATCGTCCGTAAGGGATCCACCGCCGAATCCTCCAGCCAGATCAGCCGCGAACAGCTCAAGACCTTCGGATATCTGCCCCAAATCGCCCGCGACGGGCGGGGACGGCCACTGCTCTCGGCGGACCTAACGGTGCTGGTCAGCCTGCCGCGCGCGGACGGGAACGGGGAGGCCAACGTGACGGTGCGCGGACTGGGACCGATGGGAATAGAGTTGCGTCCGCAGGTGACCCTGACGGCGGGGCGCTGGTTCATCCCGGGTCGGCGCGAGGCGGTGGTCAGCACTAAAATGGCGCAGCGTTTCGCCCATTGCGCCCCAGGCCAACATTTCAAAACCGGCGGCAAGGAACTCACCGTCGCCGGCTGGTTTGACGGAGGCAATTCCGCTTTCGACTCGGAAATCTGGATGGATGCCGACGAGGCTCGAGATCTCTTCGACCGCGAAAG
The DNA here is from genome assembly GCA_903873415.1 of uncultured Verrucomicrobiota bacterium. Taxonomy (GTDB): domain Bacteria; phylum Verrucomicrobiota; class Verrucomicrobiia; order Limisphaerales; family CAIQOK01; genus CAIQOK01. The sequence goes on from CAIQOK010000176.1 coordinate 8,500, forward strand.
CTATTCCAGTGTGCTGGTGCGAATGATGGACACGAACGCCGCCGCGCAGTTTATGGGGCGGATGGAAAAAGACAGACGCCTGCCGATGCGCGTGGTGCCGGAGGTCGCCTACTACAGCGAGCAAACACGCACATCCGTGGTGTTCAAGGTGATCGGAACCTTTCTGGCCGTGGCGATGTCCGTGGGGGCCTTTTTTGCGGCTATGAACACCATGTATGCCAGCGTGGGTTCACGAACCCGGGAGATCGGCACGCTTCGGGTGCTGGGCTACCGGCGGCGCGCGATCCTGCTGAGTTTTCTGGTGGAAGGTGGGATTGTGGCGGCGCTGGGAGGGCTGCTGGGGTGCGCGACCTCGGTGGGGCTGCAAAGTCTTTCGGTGTTTCTCGGCTGGCAATTTGGGACGATGAGCTTCAACACGTTCAGCGAGGTGGTCTTTCAGTTCAGGATCACCCCCGGACTGGCGGCGCAAGGACTGCTTTTCGCGGTGGTGGTGGGAGTTCTGGGCAGCCTGCTGCCGGCCATCCGCGCCGCGCGCTTGCCGGTCATCGCCGCTCTAAAGGAGGTGTAAAACCGGGGCATGCCCGGGAGCGGGTTGCCGCCAGCAGCACCACGCGCAATCTATCCCTGCAACCCCCCCGTCGAAACGGTTGAAAAACAGCAGCCGGACCGGCCGTGAGAATGCCCCAATGGCCCTGGATAATTGCCTGCACAGCTTCGATTCAAGCGAGTCATCTCCAGCCATAGTGCTCCGAGCCACGCTCAAAATTCCGACTGCATCAACCCGAAAAACGTGGGGACCCAGCCTGAGCAACCGCTCCCTAGAACCACGGTCAACGCGCCAGTTTCAAAACAATCTGCTTGTCGATCTGGGCTGCCAGATCCAAATCGGCCCCGCCGGAGCGGGTGCGTACCTGGACGGTGACTTCGGAGATGCGGGGTTCGACCTGCTGCACCCGAACCCAGACCGTGGACTGGTTGACTTCGCCTTGGATGCTCTGCGCGATCTGGTTCACGGCATTGGTCTGACCATGGCGGGTGAGTTCGTTGATTAGAATTCCGTTGGCGGCGAGGACGTCTTTGGCCGCCTGCAATATCTCGGCTGCGGAACGGTCATAGCGGGTTTGAATCTGGTCCTTCACAAATGGAACACCGGCAGTGTGAGTGCCGCTGACTGTGTCCACACAACCCGCCGCCAACAACGCCATACCGAGGACTGCCGTCAGGAGTTTGATTTTCATCAGGCAATCCAAGCAGATCGGCCGGGTGCGTCAAGCCCGGATTGAGGGGCCGTGAGCGGCGGCACCGGCGGTTTTTCCATTCCGCGCGAAGGGGGCTGGCGGGTTGAAGTGCGGCAGGAACCATTGCCGGAGGGATTGAGCTTGCGCTGCGGCTCGACAAGGACGGGATTAAATGTCATTTTCGGTGCGTGTCATTCGAAAAACTTGAGCAGCTTCGCCACATCCTGAGCACCTACGGCTCCTGCCTGGTCGCCTATTCGGGCGGTGTGGATTCAGTGTTTCTCGCCCGGGTGGCCCACTCAGTGCTTGGAAGCAAGTCGCTGGCGGTGATCGCCGATTCCCCCAGTCTGCCGAGGCGCGAACTGGAAGAGGCGCTTTCACTGGGGGAGCAGTTCAGCTTTCCGGTGCGGGTGGTTCGCACCAACGAATTCGGCAACGAGAGCTACACGGCCAATCCGGCCAACCGCTGCTATTTCTGCAAACACGAATTGTTCACGGAACTTGAACCTCTGGCCAAGGCGGAGGGTTTTGCCGTGGTGGCCTATGGTGAAAACGCCAGTGACGCGGGCGATTTCCGGCCTGGCAACCAGGCGGCCAAGGAATTTCAAGTGCGCGCCCCGCTCAAGGAAGCAGGACTGACAAAGGCGGAGATCCGCGAATTGTCGGCTCGCCTGGGCCTGCCCACGGCCGACAAACCCCAAATGGCGTGCCTGAGTTCGCGCGTTCCCCACGGGGAAACGGTGACGCCGGAGAAATTACGGATGATTGAGGCGGCGGAGAATGTATTGCGCGATCTGGGGTTTTACGATGTGCGTGTCCGGCACCATGAGCTGCCGGGCCTGCCTGTTCCTTTCTTGCTGGAGACGGCGGTGGGAGAGAAGCCTCCCGTCAAACCGGCCGGCCGGCCGCTGGCCCGCATTGAAGTGGGGCCGGCAGAGTTGGCCAAGTTCCTCGCCGCCGACACCTCAAACCAAGCCGTCGATGCGCTGCGTCAGTTGGGCTATGCCTACGTCACCGTGGATTTGCAGGGTTATCGACGGGCGGGTTTGAATGCTTCCGTCCATCAAACCGGTTTCGGCCAGCCGGCATGAAAGCGGCTCCGGAAATCCGGGTGAGGGCTAAGCGAGATTCAAAGAGCAACTTTTGGGCGGTATCGGTTTAAACAGAGAAGCAGTTTTAGATTATGCCTCAATTCTCATACAAGGCGCGCCGCCGCAACGGCGAGGTGGTCCAGGGGCTTTTGGAGGGGGTGGACCGCCCGGCCGCGCTCCTGCAGATCGAGCGCCTGGGCCTCTTCCCAGTCTCGGTTGAAACCGCCAAGGCGGGGGCATCGGCGTCGGCACCGGGCATTTCCGCGCAGAAGATCAATTTGACCTCGCTGCTACCGCCGGCATTGCGGGTGTCACTGACACGCCAGCGCAAACCCAAGCTCCAAGAGATGGCCACCTTTACCCAGCAGCTGGCCAACCTGCTAAACTCGGGCATGCCGCTGACCGTGGCCCTGCACAGCATGAGCCATCTGGAATCCAAGGGCATTCCCGCCGCGGTCACCAAGGAGCTGCGCCAGGAGGTCATGGAAGGCAAGAGCCTCTCGGACTCCATGGCGAAGCAGCCGGTGATTTTCTCGGATCTTTATATCAACATGGTTCGGGCCGGAGAGCAGAGCGGCGCGCTGGTGGAGGTGTTGAGGCGGATGGCCACCCACTTCCAACAGTTTGCCGAGGTTCAGGGCAAGATGACCAGCGCCATGGTGTATCCACTGATGGTGTGCGGGGTGGGGATGGGCCTGATCCTGTTCTTCATCTATTTCATGCTGCCGCACTTCATCGAGATGTTCAACGGGTTCAACGTGGAACTGCCGCTGCCCACGCGGATGCTGATTTCACTGAGCTATTTTCTGACGCACCTGTGGTGGCTGGCGCTGCTGCTGCTCATGGCATCGGTGATTTTATTCCGCCGCTTCCAGAACACGGAAAACGGCCGGCGTCAGATCGACACCTGGACGATGAAACTCCCGGTCATCGGCAAGGTGATCAAGGTGAACCTCTTCGCCCAGTTCGCCCGGACCCTCTCCACCCTGCTGCAGAACGGCGTGCCCGTGCTCACGGCGCTGAAAATCACCGAGCAGGTGATGCCCAACCGCCTGCTCCGGGAGGCCATCGCCAAAACCCGGGAGGCGGTGACCGACGGCAAAACCATTGCCCAACCGCTGGCCCAGAGCAAACTCTTCCCCCAGCTGATGGTCGATCTGGTGAAGATCGGCGAGGACACCGGGGATGTGCCGGGGGCGCTGGCCAATCTGGCGGACACGTATGAGGGCGAGCTGCAAATCTCCCTGCGGGTGATGATGAATTTGATCGAGCCGCTGCTCATCATTGTCATGGCCGTGGGCGTGGGTTTCCTGCTGCTCAGCGTGCTGCTGCCCATGTTCAAACTCATTTCAAACATCAGCGCGGGCCGGTGAGGCGATGAGACTCCGCCCTGCCAACCGCCGTTTCCGGGCCTGCCGCAAAAGCGGGTCAGGCTCTTTTCCCGCGCTAGAAAAGCCCTGGACACCCCGGCAAGCCCGGGCTTTCACGCTCATCGAAATCATGGTCGTCGTCGGCATCATCGGGCTTATCATGACGGCGGGCATTCCCTCGCTCTACCAGTTGATGAGGCGGGATGGCTACCAGAAAGGGGTGAGCGACCTGCTGGACGTGTGCAACAACGCCCGGGCCCGGGCCGTGCTGCAAGACACGACCACGGCCATCGTCTTCCACCCGCACGAACGGCGGTGCGATCTGGAGGGCGGCGCCAAAGCCTCCATCATCAGCACGGCCGGGGGAACGGGATTGACGGCGCAGTTTCCCGACACCGTGAGCCTTGAGATGCTGGACGTGAATCTGCGCGAGTACAAGGACGCCGAAATCGCGCGCGTCCGCTTTTTCCCCAATGGCACCAGTGATGAAATGACTGTCATAGTCCGGGGCGACAACAACGAGTGGCGTAAAATCTCCCTCGAAATCACCACAGGCATGGTCTCCGTCACGGACAAAATCCAATGACTTCCCACGACCATCCCTCCGGACACCCCCGGCCCGGCCCGCAGACGCGGGGCATGCGGATTCCGCCGCCGGGGAGCCAGCCCGGGTTCACCCTGCTGGAAGTCATGATTGCTTCGGGGATTTTGTTCATCTGCCTTTTCTCGATTCTGGCGGTGTTGAGCAGTTCCCTGCGCAATGCGCGGGCGTTGCAAAACGCCCCGCTGGACGCGGCGATGCTGGCGGCGGAACTCTCTCTGACCAACAAGCTGGCTGAAGGGACCGAGTCGGGAAGCTGCGGCGATTTGTTTCCGGGTTACCACTGGACCAGGCAGGTCACCGAAGCCTCCTCCAACGGATTGTTCCAGGTGGATTTTGTCATCACCCGCAGCGGCGGCGGCGGCGGACGCGCCGAGTCCTCCCACATGAGTATCCTGCTGTTCCGGGAGTCTCCCAGCCCGGGCCGGATCAGAGGCCGCTGAAATGAAATTGCAACAAGCGCAAAAATTGCAGGGCCCGGTGCCGGCACACCCGCTGGCGGCAGGGGATTTCACACGCCAGCCATTTGCCCGGCCGCCGCGGGCTTGCGCCGCGTTCAGCCTCATCGAGATCATCGTGGCACTGGCCATTTTGGGGATGGTTGTCACGGGGATTTATTCAAGCTGGATTGCCATTGCCCGGGGGGCGCGGATCGGGCTGGCGTCGGCGGTGGAAGTGCAGCGTTCGCGCATGGCGCTGCGCACCCTGGAGGACGCCCTCATCACAACCTGCTCGTTCAGCGTGGATCTGCCTTACTACAGCTTTGATGCGGGGAATGGGAACGAGGCGTCGCTGAGTTTTGTGTCGCGGCTGTCGGAGAGTTTTCCGCGCAGCGGGAAATTCGGCGACTTTGTGGTGCGGCGCTGCACCTTTGCCGTGGAATCGGGCCCCAATTCCAGCAAACAACTGGTGCTGCGCCAAAGACCGTTGCTGATGGACTGGGACAAGGACGAGATGCAACACCCCATCGTGCTGGCCCGCAACGTGAAGGAGTTCAGCTTGGGATTCTGGGACGAAAAGAGACTCGAGTGGGTGGAGGAATGGAACGATGCCCGGACCAACCAGATCCCCCCCTTGATCCGCGTTACGCTCAAATTAACCACCGGGGATGCCTCTTCCTCGCAGGTCAATGAGATCACCCGTGTCATCGCCCCGGCGGCGGTCACGGTGCAATCGGTCTGGCAATCCCCCGCCCAACTGCCCAGTCGGGCGGGTGGGGCGGGACTGCCCGGTGCCCCCGGCACTCCGGGCACCCCAGGCATCCCCACTCCCCCCCCCTTCAGGCTGCCGGGCGGACCGGCTCTACCCAGATGAAACTGCGTCCCCACCCCAACTCCGGCGGCGTTGCGCTCGTCATTGTGATGATTGCCATCTTTGTGCTGAGCATGCTGGTGGCGGCACTGGCCTACTCGATGAAGGTGGAAACGAAGCTGGCGATGACTGCGAACAACGAGGCGGCGTTGACTTGGCTGGGCCGTTCGGGGGTGGAACTGGCACGGTATGCAGTTGCGCAGCAGTTAAGTGTGACCGCCGAACCCTATGATTCATTAAATCAAAAATGGGCGGGAGGTCCCGGCACTCTGGCTTCCGAGAACAGCCCGCTGGCCGGCCTTTCCATGGAGAACTTCCAGGTGGGCGACGGCCGGGTTACGGTCAAAATCACCGACCTGGAACGCCGGATTAACATCAACAAGGCCGACGCCGCCCTTTTGCAGCAGGCGCTGACACTTGTCGGAGTCAACGCCAGCGACATCTCCGCCATTTCCGATTCCATCCTCGACTGGCTGGATCCCAACCCGAATTCCAATGTGCACCGTCCCAACGGGGCCAAGAGCGACTATTACCAGAGCCTGGACCCGCCCTATGAGGCGAAGAACGCGCCCATGGATGACCTATCGGAACTGCTTCTCATTCGTGGCATCACCCAGGACATTTACTGGGGCAGCAGCAGCACCAATCATGCGCCGGCATTCTTCCAGAAGACAGATCGTTTCGGGCGGATTCTAGACACCCCCGCCTACACCATCGGGCTGGCGGAAATTTTCACCCCCCTGTCCGACGGCCTCATCAACATCAACACCGCTTCCGTCAACACGCTGCAGGCCATCCCGGGGATCGATGCCAACGCGGCCGAACAGATCGTCAAATTGCGCTCGGGGCCAGATGGAACGGATGGGACCGAAGACGACATTCCTTTCCGCAATGTGGGCGAACTGGTCAACGCGGTGAACCCGCGGATCGTCCCCCAACTCGCCCGCTTCTGTGATGTCCGCAGCAAAACCTTTCAGGTTCAAGTGGATGCGGAGCTGGGAATGAGCAGGCGCACCTTTTACGCAGTCATCGGCAGGGCCGGCCCGCGGGATGTGCAAATCCTGAGCTTCTATTGGAAATAAGCGGATGTGTGGATGGCAACGAGCGGCCCCATGCTTCCCGGAAGGGTTCCAGAAAAAAGAGGCGCTTAAGGATGAATTGAAAATCCAGCTCCTCAGCGCCCCAAAGCTCCGCTTGAAAATTGAGAAAAGGCGGGACTTAAGTCTCTTCCACCTCAGCGGTTTCCCCGACCTCGTCTTCGTCCTGTTCCTCGGTAGGACTCGCGGCAGCGGGCTGGGATGACTTGCTTGAAGACGGGGGCTTGCCGGCGGAATCCGGACCGGTCTCGGCGCCTTGAAGCTCATTGGGATGCTTGGCGCGCTTGTTGCGGGGCAACGGACTGATCATAGCGTTGATGCCTTTGCCGATCAGTTTGGGGGTAAAATCCGGATGACCGTAGGGGGCGATCTCGGCCAGAAATTTCTGGATGACTTGGAAGCCGAATTCGGTATGGGCCATTTCCCGGCCGCGAAACTTGAGGGTGATCTTCACCTTCATGTCTTCACAGAGAAAATCGATGGCATGGGCCAGCTTAACCGAAAGGTCATGAGGGTCGATGCGCGGGCTGAGCTGGACCTCCTTGACCAAGGTGGCGTGCTGGTGTTTTTTGGACTCCTTATCCTTCTTGGACTGCTCGTAGCGGAATTTGCCGAAATCCACAATTCGGCACACCGGCGGATTGGCATTGGGGGCGATCTCGACAAGATCCACGCCATGGACTCTGGCCAGATTGAGCGCATCACCCAAAGAAAGAACTCCCGCCTGCTTGCCGTCGGCACCGATAACCCGGACTTCACGGGCACGGATTTTACCATTGACCCGGACAAAAGAAGCGGAGGAGGAGGAACTGCGGGGGGCAAAGGGGCGACTCAAGACACCCCCATCGGTTGAAACTTATTCATGCAGATAGATAACGGATATATCGGGCTACTTGTAACAGTGTTGATTAAATCAGTTTTTGAAAAATGCGCAAGCACATTTCCGAAGACAGCACGCCACTTGCCGGATTAATGTGCGGTCTGGTTTTTCTTTAGAAACCCGCCCAAGCCTTTCACCTTGTCCAAAGTATTGCTGCCGCCCCCCGCCAGAGTCTTGTTAAGCAATCCGACGGCGTTCTTGCCGAGGTCTCCCGCCGCCCCCGCAGCAGCCTTGGCCGAAGCCTGCTCCAATGCTGAAACCACACGCTTGGTCAGCTCCACGCCGGTGATCCCCTCCGGCCCGGTGCCCAGAGCGGTGAGATGAATGTCAGGCAGCAGCACAGGCACGGACTTGCCCCCCATCAAACCCGCGACGCTGAGATTAAGCCTGGCGCCAGTGATCAGGAAATCGTCCACCTCAAGCTTTTTGCCCGGCTTTGGCGGGGCGGACTGGGCGGGAGGGGCCTTGCCGGCGGATCCGTCCGCGCTGATTTCATTGAGGTTGGCGATGATTTTCCCGAGATTGCTCCCGGCCAGACCGCCCTCAAAGGTTATGAGCGGAGAGTGCACTTGGATGGATTTGATGACGACCTTGCCTAAGAGCAGCGAAGCGGGACTGATCTCGAGGCTGGCACCGCCCACACGGATGGCTTCGGGCGTCTTGAATTCCGGCGGGTTGCCCACCACCAGACCGCGGATGCTCCCAGCCCCGGAAAATAAAGACACCCGGACGCTCTCCAGTTTGATGTCCACCTTGGCCAGTTTTGGGCCGAAGGCCTCCACGCCATGCTTGATGGCGTCGCCGAGGAAAAAACCCAGCGCCACCAAACCAAGCAGCAACAGGACCATCACACCCATGACAATTCGGACGAGCTTTGTTTTCATAGTTTTTGAGACAATCGATCCCGGACGGCGGAGACCTCCCGCCCGCTTTCGGGTTGTTTTTTCGCTTCATGCGGGCCGGCCAGGAGCGCCCGCACTTTGGTCGTGAACTCCGCGATTCCGTAGGGCTTGGGTAAAAAACCGTCCGCTTTGACCGGAGAATCCCGGCAAACAAATTCCTCCATAACCCCGCTGATCAACAGAGTGCGCTGGCCCGGGTCGATGCGCTTGCTCTCCCGGATAAGGTCCATGCCCGTCATACGACCCATGGCAAAGTCGGTGATGATCAAGCGGGGCAAAGCAGGGCCGGCAATCAAAGCAGCCAATGCGCTTTCCGCGTCGGGAAAGGTCCGCACCGCGCAATCCGCAGCAGTCAGGATCGTCTCCGCCAAATCAAGCAGCACTTTTTCGTCGTCCACCACAAACACCAGCGGCCTGCTTTCCGGTCGCGCGCATGGAATTTGATCCGCTGACATCAATTGTGACGAGCCCATTTCCTTTAGTGGAAGCATTTAAGCTCAAAACCGTGGAAGGTCAAGAGAGAAGCCTAAAAAAGCGGCTCCGATGGCTCCGTCCTTGCGCCACATTTAGCCGTGAGTGAACGCACCTCCGGCTTTGGGGCTGAAAGGACATCCGCATTCCGCCACCCCGCTTTTATTTTTTGTCCGCGCATGGCTTTGGGTCGGGGCGTGGCCCTCTCCGGGCAGAAGCGGATACGAGGGGGAATCAAAGCACGGCGCGCGGATTGGGCCGATAAAAAAACAGCCTTCCGCCGGCCCTTTAAGATTGCCTGCCCATGGACGATCAACTAGCTTCGTCGCTCGGATCGCTGAAATGTTATTGGCTGGAACCAGCAGATATTATGAGCAAAACCGCAGAATTGAAACTGGAGGGGAAGACTTACCAGCTTCCCGTTATCGAGGGATCGGAGAAGGAACAGGGGATAGACATCTCGAGCCTGCGCAGCCAGACCGGCCATATCACGATCGACGATGGCTACGGGAACACTGGCTCCTGCCGCAGCGCCATCACTTTCATCGACGGGGAAAAGGGGATTCTGCGCTACCGCGGGATTCCCATTGAGGAACTGGCCGACAAGTCCTCGTTCGTCGAGGTGGCCTATCTTTTGATCTGGGGCAAGCTGCCCACGAGCGAGGAGCTCCGGAAATTTTCCGAACTGTTCACGGAAAACGAGCTGCTGCATGAGTCGATGAAGCATCATTTCGAGGGCTTCCCCGCATCGGCCCACCCGATGGCGATCCTTTCCTCGATGATCAATGCGACGAGCTGTTTCTACCCAGAACTGCTCTCATCGGATGTCAAAGGGCATTTCAAGCTCGACGCAGTGCGCTTGATTTCCCAAGTCCGCACCATTGCGGCGTTTGCGCACCGCAAATCGCGGGGGTTGCCGATCATTTACCCCAAACCGGAATACAAGTACACGGCCAACTTCCTACACATGCTTTTTTCGGTTCCCTACCGCGACTACGAGCTGAAGCCCGAAGTCGTAAGGGCTCTGGACCTGATTTTCCTGCTGCATGCCGACCATGAGCAAAACTGCTCCACCTCGACAGTGCGAATGGTGGCATCGAGCAAGGCCAACCTGTTTGCCAGCGCCGCGGCCGGAGTGTGTGCGCTCTGGGGACCGCTCCATGGGGGGGCCAACCAAGCCGTCCTGGAAATGCTGGATGAAATCCACCAGTCAGGCGACGACGGATCCAAATTCATCAACGCCGCCAAGGATAAAAACAGCGGCAAGAAGCTGATGGGTTTTGGGCACCGGGTCTACAAAAACCACGACCCGCGCGCCAAAATCATCAAGAAGGCCTGCGACGAGGTGCTCGAGAAACTTCAGGTGGACGACCCCCTGTTAAGCATCGCCAAGAAATTAGAGGAGGCCGCGCTCAAGGAATCTTACTTCGTCGAACGCAAGCTCTACCCCAACGTGGATTTTTACAGCGGCATCATCATGCGCGCCCTTGGCATTCCTGTGGAAATGTTCACTGTCATCTTTGCGATCGGGCGCATGCCGGGCTGGATCGCCAATTATAAAGAGGTCATGGAAGAGCCCACACGCATCTACCGTCCCCGTCAGATTTACACGGGGCCGACCCTCAACCCCTACATTCCGATAAAAAACCGCCTTTAAGCCGGCAGGCGGGAAGGTCTCCTGAGAACCATTTGATTTATTTCCGGGCGGCTCAGTCGCCCTTCCACTTTAAGACATGAACATTCACGAATATCAGGCCAAAGAATTGCTCGCCCAATGCGGCGTCCCCATCCAGTTGGGCATCGCCTGCCAATCCCTTGACGAAGTCCGGCCGGCCGCGGAGAAGATCTTCGCCAGCGGCGCCTCCAGAGTGGTCGTCAAATCTCAAATCCACGCCGGCGGACGCGGCAAAGGCAGCTTCAAATCCGGTTTTCAGGGCGGCGTGAAACTGGCTGCCACCTGCGAGGATGCGCTGGCTTTTGCAGGACAGATGCTTGGCCAAGTGCTCGTGACCAAGCAGACCGGATCCGAGGGCCGCAAGGTTGGCACCCTGCTGCTGACCGCCGGCGCCCACATTAAAAAGGAGTTCTATTTGGCCGTTCTGCTGGACAGGGCCAACTCGCGCCCCCTCATCATGGCCAGCACCGAAGGCGGCATGGATATCGAGGAGGTCGCCGAAAAGACGCCCGAAAAAATATTCAAGGAATGGATCGACCCCGCCGTGGGCATCATGCCCTATCAGGCCCGCAAGATCAGTGCGGCCCTCGGCCTTCGGGGAGATCTCATCGCTTTGGGGGCAAAACTGATCTCCGGTGTCTACAAAACCTGGTGGGAAAACGATGCCACCATGGTCGAGATCAACCCACTCTGCGTCATTGAAGCCGCCGACGGAAAAGAGGCGCTCTTGGCCTTGGATGGCAAGATCAGCCTTGACGACAACGCGCTCTACCGGCACAAAAACATCCAAGCGATGCGGGATCTGAACGAGGAGGCGCCGCTGGAAATAGAAGCCAGCAAGTTCAATCTCAATTACATCAAGCTCGACGGATCCATAGCCTGCCTGGTGAACGGCGCCGGACTGGCCATGGCAACGATGGACATCATCCAGCATTTCGGGGGCAACCCGGCGAATTTTCTGGACGTGGGCGGCGGTGCCAGCAAGGAGCAGGTCACGGCTGCCTTCAAGATCATTCTGATGGATCCCCATGTGAAGGGCATCCTTGTGAACATCTTCGGCGGGATCATGGACTGCAACGTGATTGCCACCGGCATTGTGGCGGCCGTCAAGGAAACTGGACTCACTCTTCCGCTGGTCGTGCGCCTCGAGGGCAACAATGTCGTCGCCGGCCAAAAAACCCTGGCGGAATCCGGCCTCACACTCATCACCGGAACCTCCATGGCCGACGCGGCCCAAAAGGTAGTCAAAGCAGTCGCCGCCTAATTTCATCCCATGTCAATTCTCGTCACCCCCAACACCAAGGTTCTTGTTCAAGGCATCACCGGCAGCTTCGGAGCGCGGCATGCCCAGCTTTCCCTCGATTACGGCACGCATATCGTGGCTGGCGTCACGCCGGGCAAGGGCGGCCAGTTTTTCGAGCACGCCGGCGTCAAAGTGCCCATCTTCGACACCGTAGCGGAAGCTGTCCGGCAAACCGGGGCCACCGCCAGCGCGGTCTTTGTCCCGCCACCCTTTGCCGGAGATGCGATTCTCGAAGGTGCCGACGCGGGATTGGATCTGGTGGTGGCCATCACCGAGGGCATTCCCGTCAACGACATGGTGAAAGTAAAACGCGCCTTGGAAGGCAAAGCCACCCGGCTTATCGGTCCCAATTGTCCCGGCTTAGTGACCCCTGGCGAAGGCCCGGACTCCCATGGCGGCTGCCGCATCGGCATCTCCCCGGGTTATATCCATAAGAAAGGCAATATCGGCGTCGTCTCCCGCAGCGGCACACTGACCTACGAAGCGGTCTGGCAACTGACCTGCCGCGGGGTCGGCCAAAGCACCTGCGTGGGTATCGGTGGCGACCCTGTCAACGGCACATCGCATCTGGACGTGATCAAGCTTTTCAATGCGGATCCCGAAACCCATGGCATCATAATGATCGGCGAAATCGGAGGCAGCGCTGAAGAGGAAGCAGCCGAATGGATCGCGCAGCACTGCAAAAAACCGGTCGCCGGATTCATCGCCGGAACCACGGCGCCGCCCGGCCGGCGAATGGGCCATGCCGGTGCCATTGTCAGCGGCGGCAAGGGCACAGCCGAGGCCAAGATAGCAGCCTTCAAGGCTGCGGGGATCGGTGTGGCGTCCACACCAAGCGAGATGGCCGAGACGCTGCTGAAGATGATGTGAGGTCTGAGCTGCGCAACACCCCGCCATCGCCCGCCCCGCGGACGTCGGGTATGCAACCCGGTTTCGGGCATGACCCTGATTGATTTTATTTTGAATGTGGCGGGTCTGCTTCTGGCGCTGAATCTGCGTTCGGTGCGTTTCGACCCCTTTGCGAGGGCACTACCTACCACGCTGGCCGGAACTCTGCGCCGGACGGAGCCCCAGAACCTTCGCCGTTGGCACTGGCTGGCCGCTCTGGTCATCCTGCTTGGCTTGAGGGGTGTTTTCTATTGGCAAGTTGGGCCGGCGGTCAACTGGACCCCAAAACTCGATCTGGCCTTTGTCGTTCTAGCCTTTCCGCTGCGCGACGACGCGTCGCATTTCGGTTCCGCCGAACTTTTTTCGCTCCTCAGCTGCCTGCAAACCCTTCTGGTCTTTCATTTCTGGCTGCTCACGCTTTTAGTCATCAACCGGGGGCGTAGCGAGTCGGACCCGCTGCATCGGATGATTGTGGTGCAGCTGGGGCGCCTGGCCCGATTTCCGACGGGGGCGCTGCTGTTGATGCCTGTGGCTGTCGTGGCCGCCCTGTGGGTGTCCTGCCATCCCCTGCTCGTGCAGGCGGGCATCGTGAACCGCTTCAAGGCCGTTTCCCATCTGCTGGGCCAGTCCGCTTTGGCGGGGATGGGCATTTACTCCAGCTTGAAATACCTGCTTCCAGCGATTTTGTTCGTCCATGTGATTACCAGCTACATCTATTTGGGGCAGAACCCGCTCTGGGATTTCATCGGGTCCACAGCACGGAACCTCCTGACGCCGCTCAAAGGGTTTCCTCTCAGGTTTGGCAAGGTGGATCTGGCGCCGGTGATGGGGATTGTGCTTATTCTGTTGGTCCTTCACACCGTGCCCTACTTGTTACTCAGTCAACTCAGCGCCCGCAACCTGACCATCTGGCCGCAGTAAGGCGATATTGCGCCGGACTTTTGGGTTTCCAACCTTTTTCCAATTGCCCAAGGCTGCGGTTCCGCAAGAGTCCTCTGTGAATTTCAGGCGAGCCATCCCCCTAAATCCCCTCAACTCCGGGCCAGAGCATCCACAACCGCGGCATGCACGGCCGGCACAGTGACCGAGGTCATACAGCGGACCAGTGCGTCCTGGGTTCCCCGAATGCCCCGACCATCGTAACGATAGAAGTCCAGGTTCCGACCTGCCACTGCGGGATTGGGCACGACAATGGGAGGAGTGCCGCGGGGCGCATTCGTGGCATTGAGCGTGGGAGCTTCGATGACGATTTGCTGTCGGACCTTGACCGCCGCGGCCAGATGCATGAGGGCGGTGTCGACGCTCAGAAATGCGTCGCAACACCGGAGTAACGCGGCAGCCTGACGCAGGTTTTGGGTGGCAGCCCGCATGGCAAATCCAGGCTTGGTTTGGGCCAGAACACTTTGAATCTCCGCCGACTCTTCCGGCCCGCCAAAAAGCAAGATCCGCAAGTCCGGGCGGGAGATCTGAAGTTTTTGGAATAAGGCCAGATACTGTTCCAATGGCCAGCGTTTGAGGCGGAGGTTTTTCGTTCCACCGGAACCCATGTGGACTCCCAGGAGCTTGCAGCCGGCCAGGGCTGGATCCGATAGAAAAGAGCCGGCCCACACGTGCTCAGCCGGGGTGAGATAAACCTCCATCTCGTGTCGGGAAATGCTGGGACTCACGCCCATCAGTTCAAGAAAATCGAGGTTCTGCTCAATGGTATGACGCTTATAATCCTGCTCCAGCGTCCCGCTCACCATCCAGCGGTCAAGCAGTCCGGAACACTCATAGACATGGCTCAGTCGCCGGCGCGCCGCCACCAGTCTGGCAATAAGCCGATAGTGCGTCCGGCTCTGAGGGTGGGTGTTGATCGACACGTCGTAGCCTTCGCGCCTCAAGTCCAGAAGGAACTTCAATGATGCCAGGGAGCGGTCCTTGAGCAGGTTTTTCTGCCAGACCCGGTTGATGTGGGGATTTCCCTCCAGCAGATCGCGCGATCCGGACCAGAGGACCAAAGCGTCTATTTGGGCGGCGGGAAAACCCGCCCTTAACTCATGAATCAGAGGCGTGGCCAGCAGGGTGTCTCCAATCCCGGCCATTGAGATGACGAGGATTTTCATGACGTCGACGCCAGGCCGGCCGGTGGCATGTGGTAGAGATTCGCGGGAACACTCACAGAGATATTCTGGCGATAATCATGGCCGGCTCGCAACGACTTTTACCGTCCCGATCAAGCGCCGTTCGATGGGGGCCGTTCATTTGCGGATTGACCGGGTGGGGCGGCTGCATGATTTTACCAGCCATGACGGCAAAGATTCAACGGGCATTGCTCTCGGTTTCCGACAAATCAGGTCTCATCCCTTTCGCGCGGGTTCTGGCGGGAGCGGGGGTGGAACTACTCTCCACCGGCGGCACAGCCAAAGCGCTCCGGGAAGCCGGCCTGACCGTCAAGGATCTGAGCGAGCACACGGGCTTTCCGGAAATGCTCGATGGCCGAGTCAAAACCCTCCATCCCAAAGTCCACGGTGGTCTGCTTTTCATTCGCGGCAATGCGGCCCATGAGTCAGCCGCACAGGCCCACGGCATCACGCCCATTGATTTGGTGGTGGTAAACCTTTATCCCTTCGAGCAGACCGTGGCCAAGCCGGGCGTTTCACTCCATGAGGCGATCGAGAACATCGACATCGGCGGCCCGTCCATGCTGCGCAGCGCGGCCAAAAACCATGAGAGCGTGACCGTGCTGGTGGATCCGCTGGATTACAGCGAGGTGGCTGGCCAGATTGAATCGGGTGGAGGGACAACGCTGGAGCTGCGCCGCAGGCTCGCTGCCAAGGTGTTTGCCCGCACCGCAGCCTACGATTCCGCCATTGCAGGCCATCTGCACCGCGAATTCTCGGGTGCAACCACCGCACTTCCTCCCGCTCTGATGATTTCGGCCCCGCTGGTGCAGCCGCTGCGCTATGGTGAAAACCCGCATCAGAGGGCGGCGCTCTACGGCCGTTTCCCCGAATTCTTCCGGCAAATCCACGGCAAAGAACTCTCCTACAACAACATTCTCGACCTGACCGCGGCGGCAAATTTGCTGGCGGAGTTCGAGGGGGCCGCCCCTACTCTGGCCATTCTTAAACACACCAATCCCTGCGGCGTGGGACAAGGGACCACGCTCCGCGATGCCTGGGAAAAGGCCTTTGCCACCGACACTCAGGCCCCGTTCGGCGGCATCATCGCGGTCAACCAGCCCTTGGACGCGGCTTGCGCCGAGGCCATCGCGGAAATCTTCAGCGAGGTGATCATCGCTCCGGACTTCACCACCGAAGCGCTTGAGGTGTTGCAGAAAAAAAAGAATTTACGTCTGCTCAAGATCCTCCAGCCTGCCGCACCCGGTGGGATCTGGGATCTGCGCGGCGTGGGTGCCGGATCGTTTCTCCTCCAAGAGCGGGATTTGAAAGCGACTGCGCAGTCCGACCTGAGGATTGTCACCCGACGATCTCCCACGGAGACGGAATTGAGAGCGATGCTTTTTGGCTGGCGCGTCGTCAAGCACGTCAAATCCAACGCCATCGTCTACACCGGAATGGACCGGACGCTGGGTGTCGGAGCGGGTCAAATGAGCCGGGTGGATTCCAGCAGGATTGCCATCTGGAAGGCGGGGGAGGCAAAGTTGTCTTTATCGGGAAGCGTGGTTTGCAGCGACGCTTTTTTCCCGTTCCCGGACGGGCTGATTGCCGCGGCGGATGCGGGGGCCACTGCGGCCATTCAACCTGGCGGATCGGTGCGCGATGCCGAGGTGATCGCCGCCGCGGACGCCCGCGGCTTGGCGATGGCCTTCACTGGCGCGCGGCATTTCCGTCATTGAATGGCTGCCGCTCAGCGCGGCAGCCAAAGCATCAGGGCGATCTCGCTTAGAACAACCGCCGCCAGCAGCACCCAGACCATCCACTCCCAAGACCGCAGCCTTCCCTGCCCCACAGCAGCCAGCCAGAACTGGAGTTTGACTGTGCCAAGCTCAAGCAGGTCTCCATTGGACAAAACCGAGGATTGGACGGCTTGTCCGTTGACCGCCAGAAAGGCTTCTGGTTTGGCTGCAATTTGAAAGCCCACCCCGGGCTTCAGATCGATTTCAAAATGCTCCTCCCATACTCCATCGGCCTCGAGGCGGAGATCCGACCTGGCCCCACGTCCCACCCGGACAGGAAAACGGCGGGCCACCCAGAAAGCGCCCGCCTGTCTGCCCGAAAGAATGTGGAGTTGAATCATCAGAACAGCCGGCGCGGAACGTAGATTTTGTCCCCGGGATAAACCGGAGGATCAAGTTCGGGATGTTCAATCGCTTTAAGGCAATCGATGACAATGGTTCGTCCATTGACATGGGTGAGTTTGACCTTGTGCTTGTTGGCGAAGTCGGTGAAATCGCCTGCGGACTGCACCGCCTTGAGAACTGTCGTTTCTCCCAGATAAGGATAGCGGTTGGCGGCTTTAACCTCGCCTCCGACGTAGAAATACTGGTTCTGAGACTGCACCGTGATCGTCAGATTCCGATAGTATCTGGGAACATAAAGGTCGCGGATCATGCGCTGGACCTCGCCGGGTGTCTTGTTCTCGACTTTCACGGAGTTGATCAAGGGCAGTGTGATTGTGCCGTCGTCCTTAACGCGCTCCTCATGGGGCGGAAGGACAATCTCAAGCCCTGAAAAGTTCACGGAGACAAGATCACCGACTTGGAATTTATTTCCGGCATCACCAATTCCGGCGGAGGCCGAGCCTGGGCTCAATTCGGGAACGGATTTAAAGACCGGGGTTGATTTGGAGAGGGAATGCTGGCAGCCGGTCAGGAAAAGCGCGGCGCCGGAACCCACCAGTAGACAAAACGTTCCAAGCGCAAATTTCAGTCGTAATTTCATTTTGCTCTAATCCGAATTGGGTCAGGCCTTGCCGGCAGGTTTATCGGCGCCTTTCTCGGCGCCTTTCTCGGCGCTTTTCTCAGGGGGACGAACTTCCACGGCCTCATCGCTCTTGGCGTAATATTCGCTGTAGCCGCTGTAATAATAATAGTTCTCGTCTTGGGCAACATTGATGTTGTTGAGCACGATGCCAATAAGATTGCCGCCCACCTTTTCAATCATCTGCTTTGCCCTGATGTTCATGGGCTGGGGATAGCGTCGATACTGAATGACTTGAATGGTCATATCGGCCTCGCTGGCCAGCACCGATGCGTCACTCACACCCATGATGGGCGGGGAATCAAAGAAAACAAACTCGTAGCGGGTTTTCAGTTCCTTGATCAATGCGTTCATATGAACCGAGCTCAAGATACCAAACGAACTGCTGGGGAGCTTTCCGCTTGCCATAATATCGAGAGTGGGCAGGGCTGTCGTCTGGATAACCTCCTCAAGAGTGTTTTGCTTCAGCAGATAGTTGGTCAGCCCAAGACTATTGGAAATACGCAGCATCTTGTGCAAGGTGGGACGCCGGAGATCTGAATCCACAAGCAAAACCCGACTTCCATTTTGGGCGAAGACCGTTGCCAGATTGAAGATGGTGGTGGATTTGCCCTCGCCCGCCCCGGCGCTGACAACCGCCACGGTGTTAAGCTTGTCGTCCTTACGGGAGAAAAGCAGGTTGGTTCGCAGGACTCGGTATGCCTCGGCGTGCGGACTCTCAGCTCCCTCGTCGATGAGAAATCCTACATTTTGAGGCACAACCCCAAGCACAGGCACCTGCAATGTCCGCTCGACATCCTCAATGGTTTTAACACTCGTATCGAGATATTCAATAAAGAACGCAAGCCCCACACCGACCACCAAGCCGATGACAACCCCCAAAGCAATGTTGAGCGGCTTGTTCGGCCGCACCGGCTTCAAATTGGGCACTGCATGATCCTCGATCACCACCATCGCCGACTTTGGAATGGTCAACTCAGTGTTGTCGGCGGCGATCTTCATGGCTAGGATCTGGCGGTAAGCCACCAGTTCATTGAGCTTGGCCTTGGCCTCGAAGTAGGGTCGGCTGGATTCCGCCAGTTCCAAGTCCCGTTTCTTGGCCTCCTCCAGCTTGCGGCGCAGATTGACCACTTGCGCATTGCCGGAGTCGACCTTGTTTTTCAAACCCAGAAGGATGCCGTTGACCCGCGAATCGATCTTCTTGTCCTGCTCCACGACCATTGCTTTTGCATTGAGGTAGGTGGGATTTTCCGTGCCGGCGTAGTCTTTTTCCAAGCTCAGCACCTTCTGCTGCGCCAAATCCAACTCATTGAGCAGGGTCCCCAATTCAGCATCCCCGCCTATGGCGGTCTGAATGGCGGCGCGCTGCTGTTCCAGTTTCAATTCCAAAAGTTTGCTTAGCTGAACCTCGTTTCTGGCCTGCTCCGTCTCCAGCAACATCAACGTCGTGTTGAGCTGCCGCAGCATATCCGCTGACAACTGCGGAGTGGGCGTCATGCTCATCGGATCGGGATCGTTGATCTTAAGAGCGGTGCGCAAATCATCCACTTTTTTCTGGGCGGTGGTGACATTGGTTTCCAGATCGCTCATGTTTTGCTCCAGAGCCTTGACCCCGCGGCGGGTCCGCTCCAGATACTGGTCCAAGCGGTCGGCCTTATACACCTCGGCAATGGCATTGGCCAAGGTTGCGGCGCAGGGACCATCGTTGGGCCTGCTGGCGTTGTCCTCGGCGTGGTCGCTGAAAACGCGGATTTCCACCAGGCTGGTGTTGCGCACAGGGCGCAGATCCATGACTTTTTTGAGCAAGTCTATGCTCTCCGAGTTTTTAAGCCTCATCCCGTTCTGAAACTTGTTCCCCCAGATCTGGTTCAAATTCAGCTGCTCAATCACTTTGCCCAAGACACGCTCGGACTGCATAACTTCGAACTCCGTCTGAATGAAGTAGGGATCGTAACCGCTAGCCACGCCACCCCCTCCGCCAGGACCGCTCACGTCGGGCGCATCCCGCTCAATCTTGATGCGGGCAGATGCGGAGAAAGACTCCGGCAGCATGAAGGTGACCAGAGTTGCCGTTGCCAGGACGAGAAAGAAAACGGCCAGAACCACCGTCTTGCGAATCCGCAGGATCCGCCAGTAATCCAAGAAATGCAGCTTGGCTTCTTGGGACGGGGTAACGTTTGATGAATCCATAAGTTAAAACAAGGGCCGGCCGAGATGATCGGCTGACCCCCTTCAGAATCTGCAAGTCTTAATAGCTGGCCGTCAACCCCAAATACACCCGGTTGCGATCATAACTAGCCCCTTGAATTTGCGTGTCGACCTTGTCGTAATCGTAGCCTGCATTGGCCGAGAAATTCGGATTGAAACGGTATTCCAGATTCAGCCCGATCAGGTAGATGTTTTCCGTCTGGCTATCCAGAGCCCCCCCGACGAACTTGGAGTCTTGAAACTGACCCGTCACAGAGCCGTAGAGGCGGCTCACCAAACGATGCTTGACTGTCCCGAACACCGTTGCCGATTGCTGGTCCCTCACAAAACTGTTGTTCAACTGGGAAGGATCCACCCGGTCGGTCGCATTGCGGTCATAGTTGAATCCCACCTGCAAGGATGTGTCGGGACTGAAGGTGTAACTGATGTTCGCATTGGCGTAGGGGCTCAGGTCCGTGGAGTGGGAGGGATCGTTGTAATAATCCGTGGAACGCAAGCCCCCCCGAACACCCACCTGCAAATCCGGGGTGAATCGATGTTCCGCACCGACATATCCGTAATTGGCACGGTTGTTGCGAGAGTCGCTCATCAACACAATATTGCTGGGCTGCAGGATACCGATCTTCTCGTCCCCGGTGAAATTAGCCATCGAATACTGGTAGCCGACCAAGGCTGTCGTTTCGGGTTGGACCTGCCAACGGGCGTCAAGATGGAGGGAGTTCTCCAACCGATTCAGAGTGCCTGCGGGGCTTGGGAAAATATTTGTGGAGGTCGGCCCCGAACTCACCGCCGCACCGGAAGCGGCATAGTCCGAGAGGGAGTTTTGGTAGCCGGACAGCAACGAGAGCACCGGAGTCATCTGAGCGTTGAAGGAAATCGAACCCGTATTGCGGATGTTGTCTCCGGGCAGGCGCTGCGTGGTTCCCAAAGCGCTGCCGGTGCGAAGCGTGTCCGGCTCCTGGCCCACCACAAAATTATCCAACACGCTCACCTGATACCGCTCGCTAAACGCGTGCTCAAAGCTGGCGTTGAAGGAATGATCCTGATCCGCCTTGTCCAAACGTCCGCCCACACGCTTGTCAAAATAAATATACGAGTAAAGGTAGTCCAGCTTTAGGGACGTGGGCCCGCTCGACCATGCATATTTCGCACCGGGGCTCACGGTGTATCCATAGGAGCCTGACTTCTCGCCGCCGGATTGGGTGGCGCTGTTATCATCGTAAAACCCCCGAAGTGCTGCCGATACGGCCCACGGTTTGGCTGCCCCCTGACTCATCAGCGCGGTGTCCACGGCTTTTGCTCCGGTGAGACCAAGAGCCACAAACCCGACGGAAAAAACAATTTTCTTCATAATTTTTGATGTCGTGTCCAACCCAAGATAACAATGTTTTGGCAACACTCCCCTTATTAAGCATGTTTGATGGATGAGAGTCAAACAAGATTGTGCACTTCCAGCTTATGATAACAAGCAAAAAAACCACCCGCTGCGGATGGTTTTTAAAAAGGACGTTCGCCCCCTGTTCAGCCCGCAGGCTTGGCTTAACTGGCCTTCGTGTTCAGGGTGATGAGGCCCGTGTTCAAAGCATATTTTGTAAGCCCGGCCACACTCCGAATGTTGAGCTTCTTCATGATGTGCTCCCGGTGGGTTTCCACCGTCCGCACACCCACCCCGAGCCGGCTGGCGACCTCTTTGTTGCTCAAACCCTCGGCAATCTGCACCAGAACCTCCCGCTCACGCTGGGTTAGCTGGACCGCGTTGCCACCCAAACCACCCCGGACATACTGGTTGAGGGCGGAGCGGGCCGCCTCCGGACTGAAAAAAGTCTCCCCGGCACTGATGGTTTCAATGGCTTTAGCCAGCTCCTCAGTGGGCGCGTCCTTAAGCACATACCCCTGCGCCCCAGACTGCAAAATACGCAAAACATACTCGGGATTGGTATGGACAGAAATAATCAGCACCTTGATCTGGGCCAACTCCTTTCGCAACAGTTCGGTTGCGGCCAACCCGTTGAGCTGCGGCAAATCAATATCCATGAGCACCACATCCGGCTTGAGTTCCCGCGCCAGCGTTAACGCCTCACTTCCGCTGGATGCCTCCCCGATCACTTTAATGTTCCCGCGCCCTTGAAGACAGAATGTGATGCCTTTGCGCACCACCGGATGGTCGTCCACAATCATCAGGCGGATCGGCTTCTTCGACGGGCTGGGCTTGCTGGTTTCCGACGCGGCACCGGTCAGGGAGGATCGCAGCTGACGAGTCTGACCAACCGACAAGGAGACCTGACTGGAGCCGGGGATCGGGCTCATGGCCGCACGAGGGATGATAGTTGATTTCATGAAATTTAGGAGGGCGGTTGGTTTTTGCGAAACGGGCGGCGGATGCGATTGCTCTTGAGGCGCAAAGGCATCTTTTGGGGCGGTGTCTTCATGCGCACAAGTGCCGCAAGCGTCACCACACCGACCGCCTGAATCATTACTTTTAGGATCATCAGATTTGCACTGCGGCTTTAAGCTCGCATTGACTGATGTGACTATGAACGGATCACCCCCTCCCGACAATCGGGGCCACCCATGGACAGAGCCCGAGGGTTCCCCTCAATCCTCCCCCGGGAAATCCCCGGGACAACTCGGCTCTCAAGTGAGCATTCCGCCGGAGTTCCTGCTGGTTTTCAGACCGCTCCCGGGCCACACCACCAAGCCTGCGCGGCGTTTGAGGTCACCGGGATCCGCCTAAACGCGGCACCGGAAAGGCGGGAAGATGAGAAGTCCAACCGCGCGCGCCGGGTGGCACCCGGGGCCGGGGTCAATTCGTGGTCTCGCGGGCGACCCAGGCGGTGGCATGCTGGGTGAGTTCCGCCGCGCTTTTTAAATTCAACTTCCGTTTGATCTGCTCCCGGTAATACTCGATGGTTTTGATGCTCAGGTGCAGTTCCGCCGCAATCTCACTGGTCTTTTTCCACTGCCCGATCATCTGAAACACCTCCAGCTCACGGTCGCTCAAAGCCTTCACCGGAGAGTCCTGCAGGTCGGTCTTACCCCGGATTTGCTGCTCCAGCATGCGGGTTGCCTGGGCGTCACTCACGTAAATCGCACCGCCCAACACCCGCCTGATGGCTGGGATGACCTGCTCCAGCGCCTCTTTTTTCATGAGGTAGCCCAGAGCCCCGGCGCGAAACACCAACTCGGCATACACGGATTCATCATGGGTGCTGACCATGAGCACTGGCAGCTTGGAAAACTGCACCTTGATGTTGCGCATCAATTCCAAACCGCTGCTGTCTTTGAGCGAAATGTCCGTGACGACCAGATCGGGCTTGAGCTTTTCAATGGCCCTCAGGGCCTGCGAAGAGTCCTCCTCCTCTCCACACACCATCAGATCAGGCTCGCGGTTGATCAATTGAGCGATTCCAAAACGCACGACAGCATGGTCGTCCACCAGCAAAATCCGGGTTTTGTCCGATTTGGACTCCCTAATGTGGAGCTTGGAGGTCTTGGAGGTCTTGGCCATGGTTGTAAAAGATTTAAATCCTGTTTATTCAAACATATCTTGGCTTAAAAAACAACCGTGGGCAACTGCATTTGGACCCAGCCCGCTTCATTCCAGACGCCTTTTCTGAAAATTCGATTGTCACCTTCTCTCAAACGGCTAGCATCGCCCACTTTGAAACAACCGAAGTATGCAAATGAACACCTTCAAAATCGCAGCCCTCGCCGGCGACGGCATCGGCCCTGAAGTCATGCGCGAGGCCCTTAGGGTCCTGCACGCCACCGCAAATAAATTCGCCTTCCAGCTCTCCGTCACCCAAGCCCCTGTCGGCTGGGCCGGTATCGACACCGCAGGCAAAGCCCTCCCCGATGCCACGCTCGCCTTGTGCCGGGAATCCGACTCTATTCTCTTCGGCTCCGTCGGCCTGCCCGACCGGGATCCCACAATCCCCAAAGAGGAGCGACCGGAACGGGCCGCCCTGCTCCGCATCCGCAAGGAATTCGGCCTCTTCGCCAACCTCCGCCCCGTATCCCTTCCCAAGGCCCTGGCACACGCCTGCCCCCTGGCCAAGGAACGTCAGGGCGACGGCATCGACATCCTCGTCGTCCGCGAGCTGACCGGGGGCATGTATTTCGGCCAGCCAAAAAAAACCGAGGATATCGGAGGCGGACACCACCGCGCCACCGACACCATGGTCTATACAACCTCGGAGATTGAGCGCATCGCCCACGTGGCATTCCAATCCGCCCGGCTGCGCCGCAAAAAACTCACGAGCATCGACAAGGCCAACGTCCTCGAGAACGGCATTCTCTGGCGCGAAACCGTCACCCGCATCGGCAAACAATATCCCGATGTCTCCCTTGAACATATGTTTGTGGACAACGGCGCCATGCAGCTCATGCTCCGCCCCACCCAGTTCGACGTGATGCTCTGCGAAAATATGTTCGGTGATATTTTGAGCGATGAAGCCGCCGCTCTGGGCGGGTCCCTGGGCATGCTTCCCAGCGCCAGCCTCGGAGCCACAACCGGAGGCAACACATTCGGCTTCTATGAACCGGCCGGCGGCACCGCCCCGGACATCGCCGGCAAAAACCTGGCCAACCCCATCGCCCAAATCCTCTCCTGCGCCCTGCTCCTGCGCCACAGCTTCGGCCTCAATGAACCGGCCCTGGCCATCGAACAGGCTGTCACCCGCGCCATCAACAGCGGCCTGCGCACAGGCGACATCTTCAGCCCCAACGAACCCAACGCCCGAAAAGTTGGCACCCGGGAGATGGGCGACGCCATCGCTGCTGCAATTTAACAAGCCCACTTCATTCAAAGCCCCCTGATTGACGGATCGCAAATCCACAATCAGGGGCTGCTTTTTGTCGCGTCGGGTTTTCCGTTCCCTTCCGCTATCCTCTTTCCGTCCCGCAGAATCGCCGCTACTCTGTCCAGATGTCCGAAACGCTGGTCGTCAATGAAATCTACCTGAGCCTGCAGGGCGAAAGCACCTTCGCCGGCCTGCCCTGCGTCTTCATCCGATTGACCGGATGCGATCTGCGTTGCTCCTATTGTGACACCGCCTATGCCTTCAACGCCGGGAAGGTTAAAACACTTTCTGAAATCCTTTCCTCCGTCCACCATCTCGCCCTCCCTTTCCCAGACTCAAAACTCCCCGGTCAAACGGGCCGACTCCCCTTGGTCGAACTAACCGGAGGTGAACCATTGATCCAGAAAAATTCCAGGCCTCTGATGCAGTCCCTCTGCAACGAAGGCTTTACCGTGCTGATCGAAACGAGCGGAGCCCACGACATCTCGGGCATTGATCCCCGCGTCCACCGGATCATGGACTTGAAATGCCCTTCCAGCGGCGAGTCGGGGCGCAACCTTGAGTCCAACATTTCACACCTGAAACACACCGACGAAATCAAATTCGTCATGGGGACCGTGGAGGATTACGAGTGGGCAAAGCAGCAGATTACCAAGCACCGCCTCAACACAATCTGCCCGCTGCTCTTTTCCTGGGTGCAGCCGCTGACTCCTGAACAGCAGAGCAAAGTTCTAAAACCCGTTCCGAGCGGGCTAACTCCCCTTTCCCGCCGTGAGTTAGTTGAAAAAATCATCGCAGACGCCCTGCCTGTGCGCTTTCAGGCCCAGCTGCACAAGGTCATCTGGCCGCCGGAAGAGCGTGGCGTCTAACCCCCACCGGATGAACACCCGAGAAACCCTGACACTGCTCCGGGCCCATGAATCGCGCAACGTGCTCTTCACCGAACCCGACGGGTCCTGGCCGATTGTCTGGAGACGCGCTCGCGGCGTTCATGTCTGGGATGCCGAAGGCAGAAAGTATCTCGATCTTACCGCCGCCTTCGGTGTGGCCGCCGCCGGCCATGCCAATCCAGCCGTTGTAAAAGCAGGACAAAGACAAATGTCCCGGCTGCTTCATGCGATGGGCGATGTGCATCCCCACGAACTCAAGGCCCGGCTTGCCAGGGAATTGAGCCGGATCACCTTTGAACGCTGGAACAGGACAAGGATTCGGCTCACGGGTAAAGTCATTTTCTGCAATTCAGGCTTCGAGGCTGTGGAGGCAGCGCTCAAAACCGCCCTGCTCGCCACCGGCAAACGCGAAGTTCTGGCTTTTGAAGGTGGCTATCACGGCCTAGGCTACGGTGCTCTCAACGCCACTCATCGGGATTTATTCCGCAAACCCTTTCAGAACCAGCTGGGTAACTTCGGCCATTTCGTCCCATTCCCGAAACGCCCACAGGATCTGGTCCCCCTCGAAAAATCAATTCGCCGCCTCCTCCAACGCAAAAAAACCGGCGCCATTCTGGTTGAACCGATTCAGGCTCGCGGAGGCATTCAGGTGCCGCCCCCGGAATTTCTGCCGCTGCTGCGAAAACTCTGTGATGCGCACGGCGCTCTGCTGCTGTTGGATGAGATCTACACCGGCTTTGGCCGCACCGGAAAATGGTTCGCTTGCGAACACTCCGGTGTAATACCCGACCTCATCTGCCTGGGCAAAGCCCTCACCGGCGGGTTCCCTTTATCAGCCTGTGTCGGCCGGGCGGATGTGATGGATGCCGCCTGGCCCGCTTCGGATGGAGAGTCGATGCATACCAGCACTTTCCTCGGGCACCCGGTGGGCTGCGCCATGGCCTTGGCCCAGATCGCTGAGATCGACCGCCTGCACCTCTGCGAGCGCAGCGCCAAGCTGGGTGAATTTCTACTGGCCGAGCTGGCCTCCCTGAACACCTCGAAAACCGGCGTTCAAACTTCGGTCCGTGGTTTGGGACTGATGGCAGGAGTGGAGTTGACCCGCAAAGACGGGCAACCAGCCACCGCACGGGCCTTGGATGCCATCAAACACCTGCTTCAGGCAGGCTATGTTTTTCTCCCGGAAGGCGAGCATGGCAACATCCTCGGCCTCACACCCCCATTGACCATTACCCAGTCACAGCTGCGCTTGTCCGTGGCTGCACTCAACTCGGCTTTGACCCGACCCACCCTCCGCCGCCCCCTACCACTTTCATGACTCTCAACGAAATGCGCGAACTGCTGACCAAGCGCAACATCCAATTGACGCGATCCCTCGGCCAGAATTTCCTCCATGACGGCAATCAACTCCGCCGCATCGTCGACTCGGCCGATCTCACCGCAACCGATAAAGTGCTCGAGATCGGCCCAGGGCTGGGACCCCTGACCGAGCTGCTGCTCGCAAAGAGCGCCGAGGTTCTGGCCATCGAAAAAGACGGACGCCTCGTCGATGTCCTAAACCACCGCTTCGCCGCCGACTCGCGGTTGACCCTGCTGCACGACGACGCCCTCGATCTCGTGAAGCACGAACCCCGCGACTGGACGGACTGGAAGCTGGTGGCCAATCTCCCCTACTCTGTCGCCTCGCCCATTCTTGTGGAACTGGCGCAGTCGCACCAACGCCCCAAGCGCATGGTGGTCACCCTCCAGCTCGAAGTGGCCCGCCGCCTCATGGCCTTGGCCGATGAAGACGATTACGGACTCCTCACCTTGCTGGTGCAACTGGACTATGAAGCCCGGAGCTGGTTCAAGATTCCTGCGGAATGTTTCTTCCCCGCACCCGATGTGGAGTCGGCCTGCGTGGTCCTGATTCGCCGAGAACAACCGCTCCTGCCGGAAACGCTTCGACCCGGGTTTGTGAAGATGGTGAAACGCGCCTTTTCGCAACGCCGCAAGATGATGCTCAAACTCCTCAAGCAGGATTGGGCTCAGGACAAACTGGTGGCAGCCTTCACCGAATTGAACATCTCCCTTCAGGAACGCGCGGAAAAACTCAGCTTGCAACAATTCGTCGCCCTCGCAAAACTATTGATTCCCGAGGGCGCCTGATAACCACCCGGCAAGAGTAGGGTCACACATTGCTGCCGCGCGTCGGCGGCTCACAGCCCGACTAGAACTGATCCTCCTTGTCCTTGAACAGCACGTTGAACGTGGTCAGCGACCCGTAGCACCGCGTCAGATACTGCTGCATCTCCACCTTCTCGCCATCAGAGAGTTTCTCGTGGGCGTTGATCTTCTGTTCCAGCACGCGCAGCTGGTTGCGGATCATAACCACCTTGTGAAAAAAGGTTTCCAACGGCACGTCCTTGGTCAGGAGCGTGGGATCGGCGGGATGCAAGACCGCCTTGCCGCCATGCCATCGGGCGCCAAGCAATTCAACCACCGCATCGGGCTTCTCCAGCCCCAACTTGCGCACGGCCGCATCGAGCGTCTGCTCCACAAATAGCTTGAGCGGCATTTCCAGACCGGTGACCGCCGCCTGAGGCTCGGCGGGTGCCAAACCGGCGGCTTCCGGGGAAACCGTCCGCTTGCCTTCGGCAAACAGTATTTCGGCCGCGGCTTCAGAAATACTTTTCACCACCCCCAGCCCATACTGCGGGTGGCGCACATTCATACCGACATGCAACACTTCTATCTTCATGAGGAAACCTTAACCGCGGATCCTCCGGGATGCACCCCGATTTTTCACGGGTTTTTCAGGGTTTTTTATTGCCACCAACCACATAGACCGCCATGGTGACTCCCATCGCAATGCCCGCCAAACGTGCCGACCGCCTTGAATTTGAATGCCTGCTCTGGCGCCGCAAAGTCGCCCTGGTGGCAGGCGTTGACGAGGCGGGGCGAGGCCCCCTGGCCGGCCCGGTCGTCGCCGCAGCCGTCATCCTGCCGGCGCACTGGCTCGAACCGGGAATAGAAACCCAACTGCGCGACCTGACCGATTCCAAACAACTCACCGAGGCGCAGCGCGAATCGTTTTTCGACATTCTTTCCAACCACCCCCAAATCCGCCACGCCATCGCTGTGGTCGATTCAAAAACCATCGACCAAATCAACATCCTCCAAGCAACGCATCGGGCTATGAACGCAGCCTTGGCCAAACTCAAACCCGCACCAGAGCACGTTCTGGTGGATGGACGGGCGGTCAAAACCATGCGCTTTCCCCAGACCGCCTTGATAAAGGGCGATTCCCTCAGCTACTCCATCGCCGCCGCCAGTGTTCTGGCCAAAGTGACCCGCGACCGCATGATGCTGCAATACGAAGCGCAATTCCCCGGATACGGTTTTGCCAGGCACAAGGGCTACGGCACGACCAACCATTTGGAGGCCCTCCAGAAAATGGGCCCCTGTCCCATCCACCGCCGCAGCTTCGCCCCGATCCGACAGGAAGAGCCGCGCTTGTTTTAACCCCAGGTCATCCCCCCTGCCAGCCCGCCAAACCCCATTCCCCAACCTTGATAACAACCGCCTCCCTCATGCCAGCTTCTCCGCTCCATCCCCCTGCGCCCGAGGACGGGCGCACTCCGGAATGGATTGCCGCGTTGGAGTGTGCACTTGGACACCCCCGCGGATCCGAAGGAGCAAACCCGTCCCACCGCCCAACACTCTAAAAACGCTGATCGGATCGGATCGTGCGATTGCTCTGGAAACACGCCATTTCCCCGGACAGACCGGAAAAATCCGGTTTTCCAAAAAAACGGAAAAGGCAAAATTGCTGGATTCAGATGGATTATAACCGAATTCACCAGTTTAAAACCGAATTTGAACCTGCAAAGTTGACGGTAGAGAATCTTGGCGCTTTGCGATCCCAGAAGCACCTCCTCACGTTGGCGGCCACAGGACGGGGAAACACCTCATCGCGCACAAAACCAATCTCTTTGGCGCACGGCGTAAGAAGTGCCTGATGTTCGGTGCAAACCCCTCGAAGTAACAGGGGTTGAAGCCGGGTTTGACCCATCTCTGACCTTTACTGGTTTAGATCTCAGATTTGGTCTACGGACTGCTCAGTCGGAAGAACAAATTCCCCGACGCCTGCTTGATCGTAACACTACTAATGCCGTTGGCGGTGGTCACTGTAAATCCGCTCCCCACCCAGCCACCCGGGTTAGCCGGGTTCGCGTTCTGTTGCAATGTGTAGCTCCCCGTTGCGGGCCACGAGATGGTGACACTGTTCCCGCCATGCGTCAGGGTCAGGTTGGACAGGCCTGCGGTCTGGATCACCTGAATAAGAGACCAAAAACCACCCGTAAGGGAATAGATCCCGCCAGACATGGATGCGGCGGCATCCGGCTGACCGAGGGTGCCGCTGACTTGGTATACACCGCCCGTGCTAGTCCCACCCCCGCCGGCAATCTTGTAGTAGTCCACCGAGTAGGTCTGGGCTGAAGCGAAACAGCTGAAAGTAAAAAGGAGAAAACAGAAAAGGAACAGTTGCGTGAAGACACCGACACACACGAGTCGGGCGTGGACTCCGTTGCGCGGCCCGGCGGGCAATGGAATGCCAGCCCTGCCTTCCAATCCATCCGTCACCTTAATTTCTTTTATCTTCATTTTGCCCTCTTGATTAGGGGTTTGTTCAGAAACGAAGGCGCGCAGACTTCGCCGGGATCTCCTGACTTCTGGCACCGGACTGCCTGAGCAAACCGGTAAGGGCGCACACGCCACCCCTAGCTAGCCAAGGAACGCTGATTATCCTATAACAGCCCACTGAAGACCCAAAGCCGAAAATGGAAAGCAGAACAACCGCGCAGAAACGCCGATGCACAAGGGCCGGGCGCGGACTCCATTCTGCGCCGCGACGGGCAACGCAGTGCCCACGCTGCCTTCCAATCCATCTTTGACTTGAATTTCTTTTGTTTCCATTTTGCAATCTTGATCCGGGATTTTATCCGAAACTACGGCGTGCAGGCTTCGCGGGGATCTTCTAGCTGCGGACGTTGGGCTATCCCAATAGCGCGGTATCGACACGCGCGCCGCCACCTCGGCGGCTACAGGACCTTTTCTGTGGCGCACGGCACCAAGCAAGCCGTAGCGGTCTGGATCGGTGTTGCCAGAGCATTCATCGGTCTTTAGCCTCTGGCCATGCCTACTAAAAGACGGATTTATCCCGCACTTCTAGCGTTACTCTGGTGTCTGGCTCCACTCCCCAAGACCCGAGCAGGGTTGCCTGAGAAGCCGAACCTGATCTTCATCCTCTGCGACGACCTCAGCATGGGTGACCTCGGCTGCTTCGGCCAAAAGAAGATTCAGACGCCCAACATCGACCGGATGGCCACCGAGGGAACACGTTTCACACAGCTCTACAGCGGGACGAGCGTCTGCGCTCCGGCCCGATGTTCATTGATGACCGGCCTGCACCTCGGGCATGCGGCGATCCGGGCAAACCGTGAGCTCAAGCCCGAGGGACAGTATCCGCTGCCATCAGGCACTTTCACCGTGGCGCAACTCCTCAAGAGCGCCGGATACACCACCGCCTGCATTGGCAAGTGGGGACTGGGCATGTTCGACACCACCGGCTCCCCGCTGAAGCTTGGATTTGACCATTTCTACGGCTACAACTGTCAGCGCCATGCCCACGATTACTTTCCGACCTATCTCTACAATGAGTCAGTCCGCTTTCCGCTGGACGGAAAAACCTATTCGCAAAACCTGATCGCCGACGACGCGATCGCTTGGGTAAGGAAGTCCAGAAGCCAGCCCTTTTTCCTCTATTACGCCATTACCCTCCCGCATGCCAATTATGAGATCGACGACCTCGGCATCTATGCAAACCGGGATTGGGCGAAAGTGGAGAAGACTTATGCAGCCATGGTTACCCGACTCGATAGGGATGTGGGCAGACTTCTCGGGCTGCTCAAGGAACTAAAACTCGACGAGAAGACCCTGGTCATCCTGAGCGCCGGGGACAACGGTTCCGCCTTCGATCCGAAGTCCGGGCCCGGGACCTTTTTCGCCCAATCCCACGGGCTGCGAGGTGCCAAGCGCACAATGTATGAAGGGGGGTTGCGCCAAGGCGGAATTGTCTGCTGTCCCGGCATTGTGCCGGCCGGCAGAGTGAGCGACGAGCCCTGGGCTTTCTGGGATTTCCTCCCCACCGCCGCCCAATTGTCCGGCGCACCGCTGCCGGCCGGCAGGCATTTCG
This sequence comes from uncultured Verrucomicrobiota bacterium, assembly GCA_903873415.1. Classification (GTDB taxonomy): domain Bacteria; phylum Verrucomicrobiota; class Verrucomicrobiia; order Limisphaerales; family CAIQOK01; genus CAIQOK01. The sequence continues at coordinate 40,390 of CAIQOK010000176.1, forward strand.
ACGGCTATTCCGTGGTGCCGCTTCTGACGGGCGGCGCTGCGCCCGAGCGGAATTTTTTCTACTGGGAACTGCACGAACCCCATTTCATGCAAGCCTTGCGGTCGGGCGATTGGAAAATCGTCAAGCCCTCGCCTCAAAACCCCGCGGAGCTTTATGACCTCCGGCACGATCCCGGCGAACGAACCAATCTGGCCGGCCGTGAACCAGATCGGCTCAAGCAGCTCACCAAGCTCATGGTTGGGGCCCGGGTGAATTCGCCCGACTGGCACACGCAGCCGTGAAAACAACCGGCCGCCAATTGACAGCAAACCGGATGTGGCCGTTAATCTAGGCGAGTGGGAACGTTAGAAGCATACTCTTGCAGCACAACACCGAGCTGCAAAGCACAGGATCTTTAACATGGACTAAACATTCCGGTGAAAGGACTGAACATGCCCAACGCAGCAAGGAACTCATTTCAGACAGACACAGAGCTCAACGATGGATCGTTTCGCTGCGATCCCCGGGCGCCGGTGTAAATTTCTTTCTGTAAATTGCTTTCTTTCCCTGCTGCTTCGCCCCTTTGGGGTGATGGCAAGCGCAGCCTGCTCGGCGTTAGCGTCGCGCTCAGCGAGGCGGAGGTCCACTGGCGGGCCTTCTTTCAAAGCCTCGTTCAGCGCGGCCTCTGCGGGGTCAAGCTCATCACCAGCGACGATCA